>CAXSHS010000090.1:0-12968 GCA_964237325.1 uncultured Acidobacteriaceae bacterium
AGGTTGATCTTGAACAGAGTCTGGTGCGCCCCGTACCATGCATCCAGCTCCGTGACCTCAATGCCGACCGCCACTTAGCTAGCCCCTTTTAAAATGCCGCGCGAAGTGACAAAGCGCACCAGCCCCACCGCCACCACGATCAACAGAATCAACACCAGCGAACCTGCCCACGCCAGCCGGTGCCAGTCATCGTAAGGGGAAATGGCATAGGTGTAGATCTGCAGCGGCAGCGCGGCAATCGGCTGGTTCAGGTTTGAGCTCCAGAAGTTGTTGCCGAATGCGGTAAACAAGAGCGGCGCAGTCTCCCCGGCTACCCGTGCAAACGCGAGCATACACCCGGTAATAACGCCGGGGGAAGCCGTTTTCAGCGTAATCGACAGCACCGAGCGCCAGTTTGGAACACCCAGCCCCAGCGCCGCTTCACGCACCGAATTGGGTACCAGCAGCAACATCTCTTCGGTAGTGCGCGTAATCGTCGGAATCATCATGATACCGAGCGCGACGCCGCCTGAAAGCGCGGAAAAATGCTTCTGCGGCAGCACGATCAGCGAGTACACCGCAATACCCATCACAATCGACGGCACGCCGTTCAACACATCTGCCGTAAACCGGACAACGGTGGCAAAGCGGCTATCGCGTCCGAACTCCGCCAGAAATATTCCGCCGGCAATGCCCACCGGAATGCCGAGCACGCTGCCGATAGCCAGGATATAAGCTGAGCCCGCGATGGCATTCGCCATGCCGCCGCCAAGCTCACCCACCGGCTTGGGAATTTGCATGAAGAATGCCCAGTTCAAGGAGCTGGCACCCTTGTAAAGCAGGTAGCCGAAGATAGCCACCAATGGAGCCACCACCAAGATCGTGCTGAGCACGGCGATTCCTGTAGCCAGGTGGTTGGCCAGGTCGCGCCCAATACGATTGCCTCTGCTGATTTCGAGGCGCTTTTGCATGACCTGTTCCACAGCTACACCACCCGCGCCGGCGCGCCGCGCGTTACGGCCCACACCAGGCCGCGCGCCAATGCGTTCACAACGATAGTAACCAGAAACAGTGCCAAGCCGATCTCAATCAGCGCGCTCAGGTACATGTCATCCGAGGCTTCGCTGAACTCATTGGCAATCACCGACGCCATGCTGTAGCCGGGCGCAAACAGCGATCGCGTAATCTCGGGCCGGTTGCCGATCACCATGGTGACTGCCATGGTTTCCCCCAGCGCGCGTCCCAGGCCCAGGATAACGGCCCCCACGATGCCGATACGCGCGTTGCGCAGCACGCCCACCCGGATCATCTCCCATCGTGTTGCACCGAGTGCCAGCACGGCTTCGCGCTGCGTGTAGGGCACCGCTGTCATGATCTCGCGCGTGAGAGAGGAGATAATCGGCAAAATCATGATGGCCAGGATTACGCCCGCAGCCAGCATGCCGATGCCGTAGTTGGGGCCGGTAAAGAGCGTAGTCCAGCCCAGGGCTTTCCCCAATACCGGATTCACGTGCTCGCGCAGTAGCGGCACCAGCACAAATATCGCCCATAAACCATACACAACGCTGGGAATGGCAGCTAGTAGCTCTGTAAGAAATGCAAGCGGTGACCGCAGCCAGCGCGGACACATTTCTGTAAGAAACACAGCCAACCCCACTGCCAGCGGAATCGCGATGACCAGCGCGATTGCAGACGATACCAGCGTCCCGTAGATGAACGGCCACGCACCGTAGTCGCCGCTGACCGGGTCCCAGCCGGTGTGGAAGAAGAAGTGCCATCCGAACTTGTGCAGCGAGGGCTGCGAACGCAGCACCAGCTCTGTGGCGATCAGCGCCACGATGGCAAAGATGCTGAGCGCGCAGACGATGACCACCGCGCGAAATGCTTTATCCGCTAAGGCGGAGCTGCCGCGACCATTTAGAAATTTACGAACCGCCGACGGGCCCGCCGACGGTGCTGCGGGACGAGCAACGGCAACTCGGGGCAAGGAATCGGAAAAGCCGGGGATGCGAACTTGTTTTGTTTTACTATCCACCAGCTTCTACCTTATCTGCCCCAGTTGCTTACTCGTTGAAGATCGCATGCATGGTACCCGCCGCCTAAAAGGCAACAGCATCGGAACGGCTTACTTCAGCTGTGCGATGGTCGCACGCACCTTGGCTGCCACAGGAGCGGGCAGCGGGGCGTAATACAGCGAAGCCGCCTCCCCCTCGCCGTGGTCCAGCATCCAGCCCAGAAAATCTTTCAGCACTTTGGCCTTGGCGGCATCCTGGATCTGTGTGGGGATCAGCAGCCATGTAAAGCTTGAAATCGGATATACATCCGGCCCAGGCTCATTCGTAATGGACAGGCGGTAATCGGCAGGCACCTGCTTGGCCGCTGCCGCCGCGTTCGCCACACCTTCAATACTGGCCTTGATCCACTGGCCGGAAGCACTCTTGACCTGCCCGTACGGAATCTTATTTTGCAGGGCATAGATCAGCTCCACGTAGCCGATAGAGCCCGGCAGCTGCCGCACCATGCTTGAGACATTCTCATTTCCCTTGCCGCCCAGGCCCTTGGGCCAGGAAACAGAAGTATTCGTACCCACTTCGGACTTCCACTGGGGGCTGATCTTTGAGAGGTAATCGGTAAAAATGTACGTGGTGCCGCTGCCGTCCGATCGGTGCGTAACGACGATATCGGTATCCGGCAGTTTGACACCGGGATTGTCCTTAGCAATGTACGGGTCGTTCCACTTGGTAATTTTGCCCAGGTAAATGCCTGCAAGCGCATCCTGGCCGAACTTCAGCTCCCCGGACACACCGGGCAGGTTGTAGATAGGCACCACCGCGCCCAGCACGGTAGGAATATGCTGCACCTTGATCTTGGAGCTGCCGATCTGCTCATCTGACATGGGACCGTCCGTTGCACCGAAGTCAACCGTGCCCGCAGTCACTTGGCGAATGCCCGCACCCGAGCCTACCGCCTGGTAGTTGATCTCGACACCGGAGTGCTGCGCGCTGTACTCGGAAAACCATTTGGAGTAGATCGGGTTCGGAAAGGTCGCACCGGCCCCATTCAGTTTCTGCCCGAAGCCCGTCGAAGCTGTAAGGAACGCCGTAGCGCAAAGCAGAACTGCCGCCGGAAGTGATGTCTGTCTCAAGGAATCTCTCTTTCTTCTCTCCTGCATTGTGAAGGCTCACTGTTACAACCGGTTGACAGAGCAAGAAAAAGTACGCATGTGACCTAATTTGGAATAGTTCTATTTGCAAAACTTTGAAAGATTCAAAAAGTACTAAAAAGAACAAAAAATCAAGGTGTCATCCTGAATGGAGCGCAGCGGAGTCGAAGGATCTGCTTTTCTCAGATGCAGGCGCAAAGATCACAAGTAAGTCATTCGACTTCAACTGACGCTTGCGCGCCAGTTTCTGCCTAGGATGGCATGATTTTAAAAAAAGTTTAAAGAGAGTAACACCTGAATACACTTATTCAATCCGCCCCAGCCTGATGAGCTAGCTGAACCGCTTCTCTGTCATGCACAGGCAAAAGCGCAGCCCTCTGCAAAGTAAACAAAAACGTAGACCCGGAACCAAGCTCGCTCTCCACCCGAATCGTCCCCCCATGCGCCAAAATGATGTGCTTCGCGATCGCCAGGCCTAGCCCGGTACCGCCCGAGTCGCGTGAGCGCGCCTTGTCCACCCGGTAGAACCGTTCAAAGATGCGCTGCAAGTGCTGCGACGCAATCCCCTGCCCATAATCCCGCACGTAGAACTCGACTAGCTCCCCTGCCTCGCGCGCACCGGTGCGTACCCGGCCGCCGGAGCGCCCATACTTCATTGCATTCTCAATCAGGTTGCCGAAAACCTGGCTGATCGCGTCCAGATCCACCAGTACCGGCACTGCAGGAGCAGGCGCACGTTCCAGCACCACACCCGAGTCAATGGCCATGCCGGCAAGCGAGTCTAACGCATCATCAATCAGCACATCGGCACGCAGCGGGCGCGGCTGCAGCCGATAGTCGCCTGCCTCAACCGTGGCCAGAGCCAGCAGGTCCGCTGTAAGCCGATTCATGCGGGTGGCGTTACGTAGCACGATCGCCAGGAAGTCGCGCGCCTGCTCCGAAAGCCCTTCTTCACCATCGAGCACCGTCTCCACGTAGCCGGAAATAGACGTAAGCGGGGTCCGCAGCTCATGCGAAACATTGGCGACAAAGTCGCGGCGCATCCGCTCCGCCCGCTCAATCTCCGTCACATCGTGCAGCACCAGCACCGCGCCGCCGCCCGGCATGGGCGCGGCACTTACGCTAAAGGCGCGGCCCGGCACAAAACTGGTGGCCCGCCCCCGGCCCAGCGCATGCTCCCTCATAGCAACTTCCACGCAGCCCAGCACATCCGGGTCGCGGATGCTCTCGACTAGCGACCGGCCTTCGCGCATGGCGGAAGGAGAAATAGCCTTCATCTTGGAGTTCGACCAAGTAATCCGCGAGTTCGGCGAGATACCTACAACGCCTTCCTGCATGCTGTCCAGCAGTACGGCCAGCTCGCGGCGCGAACCGTCAAGCGCGCGGAAACTCTCCTCCAGCCGCGCGGCGGTTGTATCGAGCGCATGCGCCACCTCAGAGATTTCATCGAGCCGACCCTCTTCCACTCGCGCCGACAGCTCACCGGAAGCAATACGATTGGCAAAACGCACAATCCGCGTGAGGCGCCGGGCCACGCGTCGTGCCAGAAATGCAGCCATCACCGTAGCCAGCCCAAGCCCCAGCAGCGAGGCAAGCAGTAGGTCACGCCGCAGCAGGAGCAGGGTAGCCTGGAGACTCGAAAGCGAAAACAGGAAGCGCACCCGGTTCGGTCCGGCGGCCGCATTCACCTGCAACGTGTTGCTAGGGGAACCAGTTTCAAACTCGCCTGCTGCCAGCATCGTGCCGCCCACAGCCGAACCTTGCGCCACGAGCCGTCCCCAAGCATCACTTACGACAATGTCCGCACCGGCAGCCAGCGCCTGCGCCCGCACCAACCCGGGCAGCTCCGCGAGCGGCGTCACGGCCAGCTGCCCTGCCAGCTGTGCCCCTTTTGCATTGTAGTAAGCAGCAGCCTGTGCGCGGAGCGAATGCCGCACGATCCGGCGCACGGAAAGGTCCAGGATAGCCGTCCCGATGCAAAGCACCAGCATGAAGGAAAACAGCAACTTCGTGAAAACCCGGCCGGTCATACGTCCTCCCCTGTACTACCAGGTTACTGGCTGCCGACCGTCTCCGCTATGCCCCCAAGCCTTTCGGTATCTCAAACCGGTACCCGGCCCCGCGTACGGTCTTCAGGTACCGCGGGTTTTCCGGGTCCGCTTCAATCTTCTCGCGGATACGCCGCACGTAGACATCCACCGAGCGCGGCGTCACAAATCGTGCATCGCCCCAAACCGCGTCCAGAAGGTGATCACGTGAGAACACGCGGCCGGGGTGCCGCGCCAAGTAATCCAGCAGCCGAAACTCGGTGGCCGTGGTGGTAGTGAGCTCACCACGCACCTTGAGCTGCATGGCCCCCGCGTCGATGATCACCTCTTCAAACTGGATCGTCTGCGGCCCCGTCGGACGTTCAAACCGCCGCAGCACCGCCTTGACACGCGCCACCAGCTCGCGCGGAGCAAACGGTTTGGTGATGTAGTCGTCGGCACCCAGCTCCAGGCCCAGCACGCGGTCGTTTTCCGATGCCTTCGCCGTCATGAAAATAATGGGAATCGTGGACAGCTGCGCATTGGTCCGCAGCTTGCGGCACACGTCGAGCCCATCGCCGCCGGGCACCATAATGTCGAGCAGGAACAGGGCAGGAGCCTGCCGCTCGGCCTCCACAATCAGGTTTTGCGGCGTCGGGAACAGCCGGGGCACGTAGCCTGATGCCTGTAAGTGGTGCTCTACCAGCCGTGCGATATCGGTGTCATCTTCCAGAACAAAAACGGACGTACTCAAATCAAGTGCCTTTCCCCGCGCACTGCCGCGCACGGCTCACCACAGAGTACGCCCGCTGCCTGTAGCTGCATGCGAACAGGGGATGAATTGTTTGCTGCGAATCGCATGGCATCATCTTGCGCCGTTTCAGAGTCCCATCAATATGACACAGAAGCAACGAAAACTCGGTACCCAAGGCCTGGTCGTCTCCGAGCAGGGCCTGGGCTGCATGGGCATGTCCGCCTTCTACGGCAGTCGAGACGAAGCGCAATCCATTGCCACGCTGAACCGCTCCATCGAACTTGGCATCACCTTCCTCGACACCTCCGACATCTACGGCCCGCATACCAATGAGGAGCTGCTGGGCCGCGTGTTCAAAGGCCGCCGGAACGAAATCCAGCTGGCCACCAAGTTCGGCATCATGGTCGACCCGAATGACCCCTCGGTACGCGGCACTAACGGCCGACCGGAGTACGTGCGCAAATCCTGCGACGCAAGCCTGCGCCGGTTGGGCGTCGAAATCATCGACCTGTACTACCAGCACCGCGTAGATCCGAACGTTCCCATCGAAGAAACAGTCGGCGCCATGGCCGGTCTCATCGAAGCAGGCAAGGTCCGCTACCTGGGCTTGTCTGAAGCCGCCCCCGAAACCATCCTCCGCGCCCACCGCACGCACCCCATCAGCGCGCTCCAAACTGAATACTCACTCTGGACGCGCGACCCCGAGGACGGCCTGCTTGCCCTCACCCGGGAGCTGGGCATCGGCTTTGTAGCCTACTCCCCGCTTGGCCGCGGCTTCCTCAGCGGGCAGCTCAAGTCCGTGGAAGACCTGGAACCGACCGACTGGCGGCGCACCAACCCCCGCTTCCAGGGTGAAAACTTCAAAAAGAATCTGGAACTCGTCAGCAAGCTCGAAGAACTCGCCCGGCGCAAAGGCGTCACCGCCTCGCAACTCGCCCTCGCCTGGACCATGCAGCAAAGCGACGACATCGTACCAATCCCCGGCACCAAGCGCGTCAAGTACCTGGAAGAAAACGCAGCCGCCTCAGAACTCACCTTTACCCCCGCCGAACTGCGCGAAATCGACGAGATCGCTCCTGCAGGCATCGCTCTGGGCACCCGCTACCCCGAAGCAGCCATGGCTGCTGTCAACCGGTAAGCACCCGTCTTCAAATAGCATTAAAAAGTACATCGATGATATTACTATCGTCCTTAACGAGTAGATCCAGGTGCGTACTAGAGTTACCCTCGATGACAAATTTATCGCAGACGCCAAGTACTACACAGGTATTGAGGAAACTCCGGCTTTGCTGAAAGCAGCTTTAACTGCGTTGATTCAACGTGAAGCAGCACATGCCTTGCCCGTCTCGGCGGTACCATGCCTGATTTGAAGAGAACACCCCGCAGACGATCTGCCAAATGATCCTGGTGGATTCTTCCGTCTGGATCGATCACTTCAGGACCACCGATAAAGTACTAGAATTTGTTCTAAAGCAAGGGAAAGTTTTTCGCATCCCTTTGTTATCGGCGAATTAGCGGTAGGGAACTTACGGCTTCGCGCTGACGTTCTGCTGACGTTCTTAGGATGCTGCATGAACCGCAGCCTGCAATCATTGCCCGTGACGAGGATGTTTTAGAACTTATTACAAGGCATAAACTCTTCGGCTTGGGCATCGGCTACATCGATGCCCATCTGCTCGCCTCGACACGACTCACACCGGAAACCAAACTGTGGACCCGCGACAAACACCTGCTCGCCGCTGCGGAGTATCTCGGTCTTGCCTGGGACGGCTCCCGTCTGAACTAAGCCACAAAAGCTAATCAGGCGGGTACCTATCCACCCACTTGAAAGGGCGCGACCCTATCAAAAGAATGAAAATTCCCTTCCGCCTCAAATCCGGCAACAAACAATTTTGTCCATTAAATCGACTGCACCGGCACCATCAACAAGTCCTCTACCAACCCCACTTCCTTTTGCACAAACGGCTCCCCATACCGCACCCCGCCCAGCAATCCATAGTGCCGTGCCTCGGCAAACGTACGTTCGCGAATCTCCTCCTCCGGCACAAATAACCCAGCCCCCGCCTCCTGGTTGCCGTACTGCGACCCATACGCCATCAGCGCCCTGTGCCGCTCCTCAATATATTCCGTAATATCCACCACAAAGCTGGGCCGCACATCGGCGTACAGACTGGCATACACAATCTTGAACGGCCGGTGCGCCGCCTGCTCCTGCCCGTCGCTCCCGGTAGTTACCAGCTTCCGCAGCCCCGCCGCAAAGCACGCTTCATAGCCAAGCACAGAGCAGGTGCTATGGTCCGGGTGCCGCGCTGTCCAGTACGGCAGGATCACCACACGAGGCCGCAGCGCCCGCAGTACCCGCACAACCTTCAGCCGGTTCTCGTCAGTATTTCGAATGCTACCGTCCGGAAAGTCCAGCGCTTCCCGATGCACCACGCCCAGGATCACCGCAGCTGCTTCCGCTTCCGCCGCCCGCTCCCCAGCCGAGCCGCGCGTCCCCGCCTCACCCGCGGTCAAGTCCAAAATTGCCGTGCGCCGCCCCTGCGCCGCAGCTCGCAGCAACGTGCCCCCGCAAGTCTGTTCCACGTCATCGCGGTGAGCGGCAATCGCCAGGATATCTATGGATTCCATCAGTTCTCTTCCAATTGCAGTGAGAGCAGATCTTCAAAATCCAGCCCATCTTGAGGGTATACGCAGGCTCCGAATCAGCTTAAAAGGATCATCCTGAGCGAAGCGAAGGATCTGCTTTTGCCCTGCCCATTACTTGCCGCGGCTCAAATGCAAAAGCGCACATCGCTACACTAATAGATGCACGCCTTCAGCAAAATCAATTCCCTAATCAACGGGAGAACCGCAGAGCCTGATCCCGCACCGGCTTTTACGCCGGTATGGCATCCCCGTCGCCTGCCTGGACCCTAGTACCAGGTGTTGTCAGAGTCGTCCGGCGCATCCATATACGCCACGTCCGTCACAATCCCCTGAACTGTCACATTGGCATTGTCCAGCGCCGCCCCGGTAGCCGTGTTGTAGATGTACACCTGCCCACCCTCAGCGGTGTAGACCTTGTGCAACGCAGTCAACGCAGCAATTCCTGTCCCATCTCCCTTGTACGACTCAAGCTGCGTAACAGCGTTGGTCGCCGTATTGAACTGTGTAATACAACCATACGGTGTCCCAGCACCGGCCTGTGCCTGCTTATACCGCTCCCCGCCCTGGCAGTTGGTAGCGCCGAGCCACAGCGTATTGTCATCGGCCAGCACCATACGCTCATGCGTTCCGTCGGAGATGGGCATCGGTGCACTCACGCTACCGGTAACCGGGTTCACAATCGACAACTCACCGGTAAACAGGTTGTCCGCAGGGACACGCTGCTGCCCTGCAACGTACAGGGAGCTGTTATAGAACAGCGCATCCGTAGCACCACCCGGAACAGGAATGAACTTGGCCGTTGCAAGGTTTGACCCGGCCGGCCCCTGCGCGCCGGAGTTCAGCGCGCTGCCCGGCAGCGGAATGGTAGTAATACCGGCTGTCTGCCCTCCGCACTCCGGGCCGCAACTGATCACGTAGGCAGCCGATCCATCGGGAGAAAACACTGTCCGTATCGGATGATCCACCGGCGCTGCCGCCGTGCTCACCGGGAACACACAGTACTGCGGCAGGTTTTGCGGTTCGCAATCCTCAGACGTGTTGCCGTTAATCTGGAAAGTAGTGGGCTTGTTGATAGCGGCCTGCTGCTGCGACGCGGTCAGGTGCACAATACTGAAGATCTGATTCTGGTCCTGGATGTAAGCCAGCGCGATCGTACCGCCCGGGTTCATGGACACACGGTAGGCACCGGGCAGGTTCAGCAGAAACGTGTTCGGCGTGGCAGAAGCATCGTAGATCTCAACAAATCGGCTCTGCTGCTGGGCCGCGACGATGTACTGGCGACTGCTTGAAGCAAAGATGGAGCTTGCGATCTGACCGGAAGAAGTCGGGGTAAACAGTGCCGAAGCGGTCTCCGTTGCATAGTTCACCTGCGACAGTGTGCCGTCAGAAGTAGAAAACACCAGCCCGGCCTCCTCGCCCGGTAGGTTCTGGATAGACACCGGCAGCGAGGTACCGTTGTAGCCGCTGATAGGAAATGCAGCGATGGTATTGCTGAAGTTGTGCCGCACGTCGTACAGCCCGTCAACCAGCGTAAGCTGCCCGCGACCCGAAATCTGCGCGGCAATTAAAACCCGGTTGAGGATGCCGCTCGGCGGAAGCGGACGCCCCGCGAAGTAGAAGTTCTGGCCGCAAGCGGAAAGACCCAGCGAGACCAGCAGAAGCAAGGCAAGCATTGAGCACAAACGGATGGTACGGCTCGCACGTGCAAGCCGGAACTGAAGCAGGTTCAACAAATGCAAATGGAAACCCCAGGACTTCAAAGCAATGGCAATCGAACCGCTCTGGAAGCAAGCTGAGTATAACAAAGCACCCCTGCAAACTCCCCACCGCAGTTCAGCAACGCAGCTCCTGTAACCTCACAAAACCGGTGTATGTGGAGCTCCTTACGTATTCCAATCTACAAATACAGTGTCATCCTGAGCGGAGCGCAGCGAAGTCGAGGGACCTGCTTTGGCCCCATTTCACACCATGACATAGCATGGAACAGACGCCATCAACTATGCTCAACCGCCTGCAACAACTCTTCGGCGACCGCCCTATCCTCTGCGACGGTGCCACCGGCACCACGCTGTATGACCACGGCGTCTTCATCAATCGCTGCTACGACGAGCTGAACCTGTCAGAAGCCGACATGGTGCGCTCCATCCATGAGGAGTACCTGCTGGCCGGTGCCGAGCTGATTGAAACCAACACATTCGGCGCAAACCGCTTCCGTCTGCAACGCTTCGGCTTGCAGGATAAAGTAGAGACCATAAATCAGGCAGGCGTGCGCCTGGCCCGCGAAGCCGTTTCGCAGCTCCACGAAAAACAAGCCTCCAAAGCCTGGGTAGCCGGTTCCATCGGCCCGCTCGGCATTGAGCTTAATACTCATCAAACCAAAAGAACGGCCACGCTCGGCCCCGTCTCCCCCGAGGAAGCCCGCGCCGCCTACGCCGAGCAGATGCGCGCTCTAGCCGTTGGAGGACCGGGCGTAGGTGCTGACCTGCTGATTATCGAAACCGTCATGTCGCTCGCCGAAGCCGAGCAGGCCCTGCTAGCCGCCCATGAGGCCACACCGGAACTGCCGGTAGCGGTGATGGTGACAGTAGACGAGCAAAGCCTCTGCCTCGACGGCACCCAGCCCGATGTAGCCGCCGCGCGCCTCGCCGCCTGGGGAGCCGACGGCATCGGCATCAACTGCAGCACCGGTCCCGCCGCCGTGCTCGCCGCCATTCAATCTATGGCCGCCGCGAGTCACCTGCCCCTGTTCGCCATGCCCAATGCCGGCATGCCCCGCGCCGTCGATGGCCGCAACATCTATCTGTCATCGCCGGAGTACATGGCCAGCTACTCGCGCAAGTTCCTCAAGGCGGGTGTGCAATTCGTGGGCGGCTGCTGCGGCACCACTCCGGCTCACACCCGCGCCATGCGCGCCTCCCTGCGCGCCCAAAGCGCCCAAAAGTCCGCCCAGGCAGCCGCTCAGCAAGAAGTCGAGCGCAACGGTAACGGTGCCGAGCACAGCGATCGCGGCGCACAATCTGACCGCCCGAGAATTGAGATCCTGCCCGACGACGCCACGGCACCCCTCCCCCTCCGCGCTCGCTCTGCAATAGGCCGCCTCCTAGAAGAACGCCGCTTCATCACCCTGGTAGAAATCGTTCCCCCGCGCGGCATCGACACCGCCCGCGAACTCGCCGGGGCCCGCCTCCTCGCCCGGCACGGCATAGACGCCATCAACGTCCCCGATTCTCCCCGCGCCTCAGCCCGCATGAGCGCCCAATCCCTCTGCATCCAGATCCAGCTAAACGCCGAGGCACAGTTCCCCATCGAAACGGTCCTGCACTATACCTGCCGCGACCGCAATATCCTCTCCATCCAAAGCGACCTGCTCGGCGCGTCCTCCATCGGCCTTAAAAACATCCTCTGCCTCACAGGCGACCCGCCGAAACTCGGCAACTATCCCGACGCCACCGCCGTTTTCGACGTCGACGCCATCGGCCTCACCAAAATCGTCCGCAAGCTCAACCACGGCCTCGACATCGGCGGCAACGCGCTGGGCGTCTCCACCAACTTCACCGTCGCGGTAGCCGCCAACCCCGGCGTCCCCGACATCGAAAATGAAATCCGCCGCTTTGCCTACAAGGTCCAGGCAGGTGCCGAGTACGCCATCACCCAACCCGTCTTCGACCTGCGCCTGCTGGAGTCTTTCTTAAAACGCGTCGAAGAGTTCCGCATCCCGGTTATCGCCGGCATCTGGCCCTTGACAAGCCTGCGCAATGCCGAGTTCATGCGCAACGACCTCCGCGTAGCCGTCCCCGACGAAATCATGACCCGCATGGCTGCCGCCGGTACTAAAGAGGCCGCCCAGGCCGAAGGTATCCTCATCGCCCAGGAAATGCTCGCCACCGCCCGCCCTATGGTCCAGGGCGTAGCCGCCAGCGCCCCCTTCGGCCGCTACCAAACAGCCGTAGAGACCCTCTCCGCCGTCCTCGAAGACCGCATCGCGGCGGTGGCGAGATAGTGGCGCAATTAGGGAGATAAACATCCACAACTAGCTTTTCCTGGAACTTGCAAAACATATAACCCGAAGCACTCTCAAAGCAACGGCTCATCTGAATAACGGTCTATCCAAAACAATGGGTCATCCTGAGCGAAGCGAAGGATCTGCTTTTGCCTTGTCCATCGCGCAATCTCAGCTCATCGGCATCAGACGTCCGTCCTGCCGATCTGCAATCGCACCGGACTTCCGACAATTGCCGACATGCTCACCAGCGCATCAATGCTCAACAGCTCGATCCGTCCCCGCATCAAGTCAGAGACGCGGGACTGCGTTACACCGAACTTTTCAGCCGCCTCCCTCTGCGTCCATCCTTGCTCACTGATGTAGCTTTCGAGCTCCATCATCAGCGACGACCGC
>CAXSHS010000091.1:0-12929 GCA_964237325.1 uncultured Acidobacteriaceae bacterium
ACGCAGGAAAACTGATAACTGCTTGGTGGAGGCAGGAATGATTCTTTCTCTTACGACAACAGAAGCAATCCTTTGATTTGAAGACATAGAGGGCCTTCTTGCGCTGGGTGCTCCGAGTAATGAGTATGACGATGAAGCTTCCGCGATCCAAACCGCGCTTGAAAAGCTCGACACTCATGAGGCGACTCGTGATCGCGTAATCATTTTAGTAATGGAGACCTGGGAGCGAGCTTTCGGGCCGTTTTCTGAAGAAGAGCGCGAGAAAAGAAAGTCTGTGTTGGAGCGGGTGGTCCGCAGCATCTTGGAAGAACACTCGACTTCTGTCAACCTCATGAACGGTAAAGCTTCCCCGACACCTCATGCTCTTCCGGATCGGCGTTCGATCCATTAACTGCTCGCATGAACTTCAAGGTGCGGCTTCTTGCAGGTATTTGTAATCAAATTATTTTCCACTTGAATCGAAGCAGTACGTTAGCAATATATGGTGCGCGCTTATGACAAGCCTTCTGGTTAGAGCGCAGATGCAGGAAGGAGCAGAGCTGCTGGCACGATTCTCATCTGAGCCGAGGCGCGATGCCAACCTGCTGCTTTGCCGCGCGATGAGTAAGGATCGCGCATGGATACTCGCCAATCCTAATGCCCCGCTTGCGGCAGTGCAGGAGAGCTGCTACCGCCAGCTCCTTGCGCGCCGCCTGCTACACGAGCCTATCCAATACATCCTCGGCGAGCAGGAGTTTTACGGGCTGCCTCTCCGTGTCACTCCCGCCGTACTCATCCCGCGGCCCGAGACCGAGCACCTTGTCGAGGCTGTGCTTGCTCGGCTGCCGCATGACCGACCGGTGCGCATTGCGGATGTCGGCACGGGCTCCGGTGCCATCGCGCTTGCACTCGCGCACATGCTGCCGTCGGCTCATGTTGACGCGCTTGACATATCTCCCGAAGCGCTGGATGTTGCGAAAGAAAACGCGCAGGCACTCGGGCTTGCGGAACGTGTGCGTTTTTGGCATTCCGACTTACTGGCTACAGTTATGAACGAGCGTTATCAATGCATTGTGTCCAACCCGCCATATGTAGCTGCCACGGATATACTTGAGCCGCAAGTTGCCGATTGGGAGCCGCACGGTGCTCTTTTTGCAGGATATGATGGCCTGGACATATACCGCAGGCTACTGCCGCAGGCCGCACGATTGCTAAAACCCGGCGGGTTGCTTGCGCTTGAACTTGGTGCAGGGCAGAGCGAGGCATTAGCCGGATTATTTGCTGAAGATTCGCGCTGGATCGAGCTTGAATTCCTTCCTGACTTGCAGGGTATCCAGCGAGTGGCAATTGCAGTAGTTAAAGACTCACAATCGTCAAGTACTTAACGGAAGCGCGGGACTTATCATAGTTCTTCTATGGGCTAAGCAGTTGATATAAGCGCAAGCGGTTTACGCCTGCGCAGGCACTTCAACCGCATGCCGTTCCACCTCAAAGCGAAGCCGGTTATTCAGCGGGTCCGCATCCACCAGCACTGTATCCCCATGCAGCACCGCGCCGTCCAAAATCTTGATTGCAAGCGGGTCCTGGATCAGCTTCTGTATGGCGCGCTTCAGGGGCCTCGCACCATACGCGCGGTCGTAGCCGGTCAGGATGAGCTGGTGCCGCGCGCCTTCGCTAAGCCGCAGCGTGATTTTGCGATCGGCCAGCAGGCGCTTCATGTCTTCAAGCCGCAGATCGATGATATGCGTCAATTGTTCCTCGCCCAGCGGGCGGAAGAGCACGATATCATCCACACGATTCAGGAACTCCGGCCGGAAGTGCCCCTTCAGCACCTCCATTACCTCATCCCGTGCCATCTCCCAGCCGTTTTCACTTTCAAGTGCTTCGCCTTGCAGCACATGCGCGCCCAGGTTTGAGGTCATGATCAGCACCGTGTTTTTGAAGTCGACCGTGCGCCCTTTCGAGTCGGTCAGGCGCCCATCATCGAGTACCTGCAACAGCACGTTGAACACATCCGGGTGCGCCTTCTCGATTTCATCGAACAAGATCACCGCGTACGGCCTGCGACGCACAGCCTCCGTCAACTGCCCGCCTTCATCAAAGCCGACGTAGCCGGGAGGCGCGCCGATGAGCCTTGCCACGGCATGCCGCTCCATGTACTCCGACATATCAATGCGCACCATGGACTGCTCGTCATCGAACAGAAACTCGGCGAGCGCCCGCGCGGTCTCCGTCTTGCCCACACCGGTCGGCCCGAGAAACAGGAACGAGCCGATAGGCCGTTTCGGGTCGCTCAGGCCCGCACGCGAACGCCGGATCGCGTTCGCCACCGAAGTCAGCGCATCATCCTGCCCGATCACACGGTCGCGTAGCCGCGACTCCATCGCAACCAGTTTGCGCACCTCGCCTTCCAGCATTTTCGATACAGGAATCCCGGTCCACTTGCTTACAATCGACGCGATATCTTCCTCATCGACTTCTTCCTTCAGCATGCGAATGCCATGCTCCATCGCGTCTTGAGTTGCATTCAAATCACGAAGCTCCGCCTCCAGCCGCGGCAGCTCACCGTACTGAATCTGCGCCGCGCGTTCCAGGCGACCCAGCCGGGTCTGCTCTTCCGACTCGAAGCGCAGTGCCTCCACGCCCTGCTTGACTTCGCTGAGCCGAGTAATTGCTTCGCGTTCCTTCTGCCAGCGCGCCCGCAGTCCGGTTGCGTGTTCCTTCAGGCTGGCTAGCTCGCTCTCAATTACTTGCGACCGCTCTTTAGAGTTCGCATCCGTCTCGCGGCGCAGGGCAGCCTTTTCGATTTCAAGCGAGGTCATCGAGCGCTCCAGCGTGTCGATTTCCTCCGGCACAGACCCGATCTGGATTGCAAGTGACGCCGCTGCTTCATCCACCAGGTCGATAGCTTTATCCGGCAAAAAACGATCGGAGATATAGCGGTGCGACAACGTAGCCGCAGCCACGATCGCCGAGTCCTTGATGCGTACCTTGTGGTGCGATTCGTAGCGCTCGCGTAACCCGCGCAGGATGGCGACCGTATCCTCAACATTCGGCTCGCCGACGTACACCATCTGGAAACGCCGTTCGAGCGCCGCGTCCTTCTCGATGTACTTGCGGTACTCGTTGAGCGTGGTTGCACCGATCGCGCGCAGTTCTCCACGTGCAAGTGCCGGCTTCAGCATGTTAGCCGCGTCAATGGCTCCCTCAGCCGCACCCGCGCCCACCAGGGTATGTAGCTCGTCGATGAACAGAATAATCGCGCCGTGCGAGTCTTCAATCTCCTTGAGAATCGCCTTTAGCCGATCCTCGAACTCGCCGCGATACTTGGCCCCGGCCAGCATCGCGCCCAAGTCCAGCGAAACCACCTTCTTATCGCGCAGGATTTCCGGCACATCGCCTGAGACAACGCGACGCGCCAGCCCTTCCACAATCGCGGTCTTGCCCACGCCCGGTTCGCCGATCAGTACGGGATTATTCTTCGTCCGGCGCGCCAGCACCTGGATCACGCGCCGAATCTCCTCATCGCGCCCGATCACCGGGTCCAGCTTGCCGCGCCGTGCCAATTCCGTCAGGTCCTTGGAGTACTTTTCAAGCGATTGGTACTTGGCTTCAGGGTTCTGGTCTGTTACGCGCTGTGAGCCGCGCACTGTAGACAGGCTTTTTAGAATCGCTTCATGCGTAGCACCGAAGCTGGCCAGCAACAGCCCCGCTCCGTCATTTTTGGCCTCAGCCAGCGCCAGCAGCAGGTGTTCGGTCGATACATACTCATCATGGAAGTTTTCAGCTTCCTTACTCGCCTGGTCCAGCACACGCTGCAACGCCTGGCCCATGCCGGGCTGCGTGCCGCCTGCGACCTTGGGCAGCTTGGCAAGCGCGTCTTTGGTCTTGGCACTCAGCTGTGCAGTAGGCACACCCAGCTTTTCCAGCACCGGCAAAATGACACCCTCGCGGTCGCTCAGCAAGGCAGAGAGCAGATGCAGCGGCAATAATTCCGGGTTGCCGTTATCGGAGGCGGCGGCGTTGGCGGCCTGCACAGCCTCCTGTGACTTCACAGTGAACTTGTCCCAACGAATTGCCATCTTCTACTACTCCAAACAAGAGCTATAGCCTACGATGCGGCGAATGTCACCAAAGCTTCTAAGTAGACGCGCCTGAATTGCTCAAGGATGCAGATAATATGAGCCGTCTATCATCAAGTTTGGCCTTATTGAATTTCCAACACTAGGCACTTCAAATACTCCGTCTCAGGAATCGTCAAGATAACGGGATGGTCCGGTGCAGCACCGCTGCGTTCCAGCAAGCGCACCCGCCGCCCGGCATCCCCTGCCGCCGCAGCTACTACCGCCTGGAACTCCGCTAAGGACACGTGATGCGAGCAGGAACAGGTCACTAGGGTCCCGCCGGGACGAAGCATCTTCAAGGCGCGCAGGTTCAGCTCCTTGTAGCCCCTCATGGCGCTTTCAGCCGCTCGTTGGCTTTTTGCAAACGCCGGCGGGTCCAGCACAATCGTGTCGTACTCCGCACCGTTCTCAGACCAGTCGCGCAGCACGGCAAATGCATCGCCCTTGACCCACTCCACTTCAATGCCGCCCAGCATGTCGCGGTTCAGCGTCAGGTTTTGCTCGGCCACTTCAAGAGCAGCTTCTGAAGTATCGAGCCCGGTCACAGAGCGGCATGTCATGGCCAGGTGCAGCGCAAAGCCGCCCTGGTAGGTGCATACGTCCAGCGCCTCGCCGTGGCCGTACTGCGCGGCCAGCCGGTAGTTCAGCCGCTGGTCCAGAAACGCTCCGGTCTTTTGCCCGGCATCAGAATCGTGCAGAAAGCGTAGTCCGTTGAGCCGGAACTCAGTTGCGGTTTTCGCGTGTTCCAGGCTGCCGCTTGCGCTCCATAGCGGCCCCAGTGCCGGTGCCCCAAGTGACTCCAGTTCCCGTATGCGCGGGTCGGGCCGCTCCAGCAAGGTTTCGAGACCGGCACCCATGGCGGCCACCAGTTCTTCCATTACGGTGCTACGTACCTCAGGCGTATCGAGCCCGGCCACCAGCAGCTGAAACACAGCAATACCGGCATACTTGTCGATAATGATGCCGGGCAGCTCGTCGGCCTCGGCAAACACTAGCCGACAGCTGTTCGTCTCATCGGTCGGCAGGGCGTGCAATATGGGCTCGCGCCGCGCAAGCGCTGTTTGCAGCCGTGTACGCAGCAGCGGCAGCCAGGCTTCAGGGTGCAGGTACTCGCGCGATACCAGCCGTAATGCAATCTGCGAGGTGGGGCTCCACAAGGCTGTGCCCAGCAGGTGGCCGGCCTGATCATGCACCGGCACTAGTCCGGCGGGCTGGTCGGAGGGCTCTATGGCCAGAACGTCTGACTTGTACACCCATACATGGCCGCCTCCTAGTTTTTCTGCCGCGCGGCGATTGACGGTAGCTCCGGCGCGAACTGTGATGGGAGCCTGCGAGCGGATGGGTCGAGTGGAGGAAGACATAGCTCTATCGTAGCGGCCTGCTGTGCGAGAGTGATTTTAAGGTCGGACTTTATCGCGACATTGTGTCATCCTGAGCGGAAGTCGGCGCGGGAGTGTCGACTGGAGTCGAAGGACCTGCTTTTCCCATGGGCGGCGTAAATTTCCAGGACAGAAGTAGGTCCTTCGACTCCGTTGCAAGCCTCTCGGTTTGCAACTTCGCTCAGCATGACACAAACTTGCGAATTCAGAGTTGAAACTATTTCACACACCCTCTCAGAACGCATAGCAGTTTCCATAAAACGGCTCTTTGCTCTTATGCCCTATAGACAGGTACCATCCCATCCAATGAGGTACAGTTCACGCCCCAGCCGCTGCGTGCGGCTCGCATGCCGATTCCCAATAAGGCAAGCAATCCTGCTCGTTCCGGCAATGTTTCTGCTAGTCGCCTGTTCTTTTCCCATTTGGGCGCAGGGAGCAGGCGCGCCTACCGGGGTTACCGCGCGCCCGCAAACCCCTGCCAAGCCGCTCGAACCGGGGGAGAGTCAGGGTCCAAAGGCCGGTATCGCGCAGCAGCCGGAGCGGACCGCCGCCGAGCGGGCGATTAAGGACAGCGGGGCCGTGCAGGCGCCGGTCCACACCGAAGAGGGCAGGATCGGCGACTCCTCCTTCCGTATCGACGTACCCAATGCCACAGCCGCGAGCTGGAATCGCAAGCTGATCGTCTACTTCCACGGCTATCAGTCGGAGCCGCAGCTGTTCCGCCCCAACCCGGTCACCGGCCTACCCTATACGCCGCTGCGGCAGATTAACCAGTTGCTGCTGCGCGGCTACGCCGTGGCTCAGCCCGGCTATGCCACCGGCGGCTGGGCTATCGCCAGCGCGCCCGGTGACGCGGAAGCCCTGCGACGCTACTTCAGCAAGCACTACAGCACGCCGCAACAAACCTTTGTCATGGGTCAGTCCATGGGCGGGCTGCTCACTGTGCTCACATTGGAACAGCGGCCGCACGACTATGCCGGCGGCCTCGCCCTTTGCGGTGTGCTTACCCCGGCGGACCTTATCAACGAACGTGCCTTTGCCAACCGCGTCGCTTTTGATGCTTTCTTTCCCGGCGTACTGCCCGACGTCGAACACATCCCGGCGTCCTTCCACATCAACGACGGCGATACCGCAACCCTGGTGCAAAAGGCGCTGGACGCGCACCCGGCAGAAGCCGCACTGCTGCGCTCGCTCGCCGACATCCACACCAATCGCGGCCTGGCCGATGTGCTCGTCTTCAACACCTTCCTCATCAAGGATCTGCGAGAAAAAGCAGGCGGCAACCCGTTTGACAATCGAAACCTCATCTACACCGGGACCACCGACGACAACGCCCTCAACGCACGGGTCCGGCGCTACGTGGGCGACCCCAAGGCCATGCGCTACGTGGCTGCGTACGGCTCCCCTTCAGGCGATCTGCGGCGACCGCTGCTTGCGCTGCACACCACCTATGACCCGCTGGTGCCTGCTTCCACAGCCGGGTACTATGACGAACTCACCCGGCGGCTGGGTATGGGTGATCGTTTTGTGCAGCAGTATGTGGACCGTGACGGCCACTGCAATATCACGCCGGAGCAGGCAGGGCTCGCGTTTGATGAGTTGGTGGCCTGGGTGGACCATAACGCACGGCCCGCACCGGGCCGCCTGCCCGATGATGCCGGGCAAAAGCCTGTGCATCAGGACCCCGCGCCCCAGGCAGCTCAGCCGAAGAACATCGGCAAGCCGGAGTAGGGGCAGGTACTTGAAGGGTTTGTCGCCTCAAATGTCACCTGCAAATCGTGTCATCCTGAGCGAAAACTGACGCACAAGCGTCAGTTGGAGTCGAAGGACCTGCTTTTTCTCGAGCATGGGCGAGAAATTCCGAAGCAAAGCAGGTTCTTCGACTTCGCTCGGGATGACATCGGGTAACGTGAATTTGGTTCAGGATGACTCATGCATAGGGGTGGTCGTCGGCATATATAGCGCCTCCAAGTCACCCGGCGTGTCAATATCCACCGCAGCCTCAGGCATGGCTACGGCAGTCACTGCCATCCCGCGCAACAGCGCGCGGGCACCCCGGTCCCCGGCAACCGCCGCAAGTGCGGGGAAGTGCTCGCGCGCAAATACGGCAGGCACCCCCAGCCTGCCTCCGTACTCGGCAGCCGCTACACCATGTGGAGCCTCAGCTTCCAGCAAGGCAAGCAGATGGCTTGCCCCAAGCAGCGGCTGGTCGCATACCAGCAGCAGGACGCGCCCTGCCGTCGGTGCGAGCCGCGCCAACGCTGCCATGCCCGCCCGCAGCGAGCTGCCCATGCCTTCGGCATGCCCGGTGTTCAAAACCACGCTTACCGGAAGATTATGAACCGCGACCTCATGTTCCGGTGCGCCCGTTACCACCAGCACCGGGGCTGCCCCAACGCTCAATGCAAGCCGGGCGGCTCGCCGCAGCAGCGGCTCCCCTCCATAGTCCAGAAGCTGCTTGGGCTGCCCCAGCCGGGAAGAGCTGCCCGCTGCCAGCACGATGGCCGCGCAGCCACCCTCAACCAATTCAACCATGGCGAGCCAACGGTGCAATGGCAGGCGGCTTTGTCCGAGTGAGCTGGACCCGCCGATCTGTCAGCGTAGCCTGCAGCTCTGCCACAATAGCAAGCGCAATGGAGGCTGGGTCGCGCGCGCCCAGGTCCAATCCGATCGGTGCATGAAGATGCTGCAAGCATTGCTCAACAGTCCATCCCAGCACGGGAGCAACCTCCCCAAGCAGCCGCAATGTGCGATGTCTCGGCCCCAGGATGCCCAGGTACTTGAGCTCAAGCGGCAGCAGGGCAGCAAGCAGCGCCCGGTCCTGCTCATAAGAGTGGGTCAGCAACACCGCAAGCTCCCCGGCCTGCACTCCGGTCTCCACAGAAGGCACATCCCTGAGGCGATCAGGACTTGATGCGTGCGCTGACACAGGAAGCCCGCAAACAAGCGGCGAGTCGCCATCGGTAAATAGCAGCCTCCGCAGTTCAGCAGAGTCGGGAAAGCGCTCGCTCCGCAGCAAGTTGGAGCGTCCATCGGCAATGGCAACGCGCCAGCCCAGTGCTTCGGCAAAGCGGGCGATCGGCTGCGCGTCGTCTCCTGCGCCGAAGATCGTCAGGCGCGGGGGCGCGGGCAGGTACTCGATAAAGTACGCCGGTGCCTCGCCGGGCGCGGGCGCTGTCTCCGCGAAGTCAGTATCAAGCTCCAGGTTTCGGCGTTTCTCGCCGACGATTGCGGCAGCACGTGCCAGGGGCGACGGCAGAATAGGAAGCCCTGCCTGTGCACCGATCACCGCCAGCGTTCCGGGTGTGGGTCCCAGCCTGAGCCCAGCCACAATCACCGCCGGCTCTCCGGCCGTGAGTGCGCGCTCCAGCGCCTCAAGCACCGGCACGGGCTCTTGTTCCAGCAGCACCCATACGGTGCCGCCGCAACCCAGGCCCCAGGGCTCACCGCCGCTCCCGTCGTCACCGTCCTCACTCAGGGAGCTTTGATAGCGCTCCAACGCCGGGCCATTTGCGGTAAGCCACCAAGCCTTACGGGCGACTTCCGCCTCCAGGCAGCCGCCGCTGACCGTGCCCGCGCGCTCGCCGCCGGAGCTTAGCAGCATGCGCGCGCCTGCCTTGCGGTACGACGAGCCTTCCACATGCACCACGGTGGCCAGGCACACTCTCTCGCCGCGCGTCCGGGCTCTCCCCCACAGCGCGAGCACTTGCGCGGTTTCACCCTGCGCCCCATTGCCCATGCTTTAAGCATAGATGCCGCACCGCACCGGCTCCCGTTTCACGGCTAACTGTGTGGGAGCCGGTCAAAAGGAAGGTATAGTAGGCAAGAACGATTCAAAACGTATAGTTTCGTAAACCACGGATCTGTTTCTATGCGATCCGCATTCCTTCTGAGGTCCTCTTGATGTGTTCTCTCCGCTCTGCTCTTTTCAGTTTCGCTGCGCTGCCGTTGGTATTCGCTCCGGCAGTGTACGCACAGACTGCCGCGCAAACCTCTGCCGCTGCTTCCTCCTCGCCTTCGCTTGCCCAAACGCCGCACAGCTTCATCGGCTCCTACCTGGCACGCGCCAGTGCCAGCCAGGCTGAGCAGCCGCACTGGGTCACACCGCTCGCCACGGTAACGCCCAGGCTTGAGCAGGAAATCCGCTCCGACTTCCTGTCGCAGCCGCAGACCAATCGGGTTCGCCTATGGAACTATGGAGCCGGCAGGGGACTTGAGCTGATCCCGCTGCGGCGTGTCGAGTTGCTCTTTAACGTGCCGCCTTACATCCAGCACAACTCCACCGCAAAAGACGGCTTCGGCGATGTCCCATTTCTGCTGAAGTACCGTTTTTTTGCACGTAATGAAGAACACGGCAACGCCATCATCACCGGCTTCATCGGCGGTTCCATCCCAACCGGTTCTTATCTGAATGGAGCCCGGGACGCCTCTGTGTCCCCAACGTTGGCTGTCGGCAAAGGCTACGGCCGATTCGATGTCCAGTCCACGATCGGCGCCACCCTGCCTGTGCGGGACGGCAGTATTGCAGGCAGGCCCATCGCCTGGAACACTGCACTGCAATATCACGGTGACCCGCACTGGTGGCCGGAGGTTGAGTTCAACACGATCTACTACAAGGGCGGCCCCAATGACGGTAAAACCCAGAACTTTGTCACGCCCGGCATCATCTATCGCTACAAGATTCACAACCGCATCGGTGTAACCCTGGGATCGGGCTGGCAGCTGGCGACCAGCTCGTATCACAGCTTCAACCACGGCATTATCTTCTCCGGCCGGATGCCGTTTTAGGGGATTAGGAGCAGCCTCCGCGTCATAATGGAGCCATGGAACTGGACAGGGGATTGGGCACGGCTCCAGCGGTTACAACGCTTCCAAAGGATCAAACAACATGGGACGCCGTGATTGTAGGTGCAGGCCCGGCCGGGTGCGCGGCTGCCTACGACCTGGCCGCTGCCGGACGCCGCATACTGCTTGTGGACCGTGCGGCATTTCCCAGGCCAAAAGCCTGCGCCGGCGGGCTCACTCTCAAGGCTATCCGGGCACTGCGCTACTCCATCGCACCGGTGGTACGGCACTGGGCTCGCAGCATCGTGCTTGAGGAGGCGACCGGTTCCGCGATCACCGTCGGCCGCAAGACACCGGTATGCGCCATGACCGTGCGGGAAGAGCTCGATGCGTTTTGCCTCGGGCGCACACGGGAGCGCGGCGCTGAGTTTCACCAGGTTGCCGCATTGTCAGCTATCGAACAGACAAGTAGCGAAACTATCCTGCGATTTACGGACGGCGCTACCTTTCGAGCACGCTTTGTACTGGGTGCCGATGGGGTGCATAGCCGGGTACGCGCGCTTGCCGCAGGTGGGGAATGGTTCAGGCGCGGGTTTGCCCTGGAAGCCAATGTGCCATACATGCAACCGGGAGAGCAGCATCCGCTGACCTTTGATTTTGCGCCGGCACCGGGCGGTTACGGCTGGCTCTTTCCCAGGGATACGCACGTCAACGTCGGTTTGTACATCGGGGCGGATGGCAGCGGCAAGAAAATCGACCGCGCTGCCCTGGAACGATATATTGCAATCCGCTGCGGAGCAGGGCGCGAACATTCGCCTGCCGTGGGTCAGTTTCTGGGCTTGGGTGCTGCGAATTATCGGCCTGCAGAGGGTAGCCGGGTTCTGCTTGCCGGGGATGCCGCAGGCTTTGTAGACCCGCTTACCGGTGAGGGCATCTATGGAGCCATCCGGAGCGGCCAGGTCGCTGCCTCGGCGATCGGAAAAGCACTTGCCGGGGCACCGCTCGCCGCGGCCTTTCTCTCTGCTGCCCATGCTTTGCAGTCGGACCTGCGCGTCGCCGAGCATGCCGCTGCTCGTTTCTACCGGGAGCCTGCTTTGGGGTTTCGCCTGATGCGCCTTCCGCTGGTACCGCGATTGGTGCTGCGCGGCTACGGAGAAGGCTTTCCCCTGAGCCCTTTGCTGCACGGGGTGCGTGCTATCGCCAACACGGCAAAATGGCTGAACTGACACGTTCAGGAAAGGGTTTAGAAGATATAAAAAGGTTAGACTGGCCTTGATTCTGTGAAACCCTGCAAGTGCGGGAACTTTGTGCCGTCGAAAGCACGACCGGCACGACTCTGCATTCCCCGCTCCAGGGCGGTTTTCCCCTGCTAGGATTGGAAAGGAAAAGCGGCCTGATTGGGAAACGATAGTTTGCCGGAGCTGTCCGTGGGAGCAGCGTGTGAATTACCGTACCACTACAGCTATACGGCAGACCAGCGAGTCTCAGGCCGCAAGCCGAACATCTTTGCTAATGCCATTGAAAGAGAGATGCGCTGACATGTCGAAGCTGTTTGTATCCGCCCTTAGGACGCGCTCTACCTTGCTGTTGTGCTGCTCGCTCCTGTTTGCCGCAAGCGGCCTGGCTGAGAACAAGCCCTCGCTGATCCCAAACATGTTTGCCCCTGTGTCCACGCCGGCTCAGGAGGAGTTCACTCTCAGCTTGTTTGTCATCGGCATCACGGCAGGCATTCTCTTTGTCGTGGGCGGCGTCTGGATCTACGTTGTTATCAAGTACAGACAAAAAGGGGAGAGCGACATAGAGCCCGCACAAATCTATGGCTCGCCGCAGGTCGAGCTTGCCTGGACCATCGTCCCGCTCATCATTGTGGTGGTGATGTTCCTGACTACGGCACGCGTGATCTTTGCTATTCAGGACAACCCTAAACCCCCTACTGCACTTGACGTCACTGTTGTAGGCCACCAGTTCTGGTGGGAGTACCGCTATCCCAAGTATGGTGTCGTAGTCGCTAATGAATTTCATGTGCCGCTGAGCACCAAAGAACACCCTTTACCGACCTTTATGAAGCTACAGTCGGCAGATGTATGGCATTCCTGGTGGGTTCCTCAACTAGCGGGCAAGGTCGACAATATTCCTGACCATGTAAATGAAATGTGGATCGATCCGCATGTGCCGGGTCTATACGTCGGACAGTGCGGCCAATTCTGCGGCGTGGAACACGCCAAGATGCTGATCCGCGTTTATGTCGATACACCCCAGGATTTCCAGCGATGGATCAGCAACCAGCAGGAGCCGGCTGTGGAGCCGCAGGGCGGCGCGACCACGAAGCCGGATGCGAACGGCGGAGCCCACCTCGTCCGTTCCGCCTTTGAAGACAACAGTGCCGCTCAGGTTACACCTCGGCCGGGGCAAACACAGGCCGGTGCCGAACAGGTTGCGCTCGGTAAGCAGGTGTTTCTGAATAATGCCTGTCAAAACTGCCATGCAATCCAGGGCACAGCCGCAAACGGACATTTCGGCCCTAATCTGACTCACTTTGGCGGGCGCGATACGCTGGGTTCAGGCACGGTGCCGAACACAGTAGACAATCTGAAAACCTGGATTCGCAACCCGGATGATGTAAAGGAAGGCGCTCTTATGCCTCCTATGCAACTAACCGAAA
>CAXSHS010000092.1:0-12649 GCA_964237325.1 uncultured Acidobacteriaceae bacterium
CCATGCAGAACCACTACAACCTGATCTACCGCGAGGAAGAGCGCGAGATGATGGGGCTTTGCCAGGCTGAAGGTGTCGGCGTCATCCCGTGGAGCCCGCTGGCACGCGGCCGGCTCGCACGGCCTTCGGAGGGGGAGAGTACGGAGCGGCTTGAAACCGATCAGTTCGGCAAAACCATGTACGCCGGCACGGAAGAGGCTGACCGCAAAGTCATCGACACGGTTGCGAACATGGCAAAAGGCAAAGGGGTGCCGCAAGCCTCACTTGCATTGGCCTGGATGCTGGCTAAGCCGTTTGTCGACAGCCCGATTGTGGGCGCGACCAAGCTCAATCACCTGGCAGATGCGGTAGCGGCGTTCGACGTGCAGCTCTCGGCTGAAGAAATTGCGGAGTTGGAAGCAGGGTACATTCCACACCCGGTGCTTGGCTTCAAGTAGCGCATGCATTTGTAGCTTCCATGCCTCAGGCGGTGCTAGCCTGAGTTCGCCATACCGTCAGGAGTGACCGCCATGCAAAGCCGCATTATGGGCACCACCATGCCCGTTCTTGAATTTCTGCTTGAGCCCAATGACACCGTCATCTCCGAGGCCGGTGAGTTGAGCTGGATGTCCAGCTCTATCCAGCTCACCACGCATACCCAGTTTGGCGGCGGCGGAGGTTTCTTCGGTGCCATAAAGCGCGTCGCCGGAGGCGGCTCATTGTTTATGACCGAGTACCGCGCGGTCGGTGCACCGGGCGAGATCGCTTTTGCCGCCAAAATGCCGGGGCACATCGTTCCCGTACAGGTCGCGCCGGGCAATGAGTACTTTGTGCATCGGCACGGCTTTCTTTGCGCCACTCCCGCAGTGAATATCGGCGTCGGCTTTCAACAGTCGCTCGGCGCGGGTATTTTCGGCGGCGACGGTTTCCTGCTGCAAAAGGTTTCCGGCTCGGGTGTAGCCTGGCTTGAGCTTTCGGGCGAGCTCGTGACCAAAGACCTGCGCCCAGGTGAAACGCTGCGTGTACATCCGGGGCATGTCGGTGCGTTCCAGGCCGGAGTCAATTTCCAGATCACTCGCATTCAAGGCATTCGCAATATGATCTTCGGCGGGGATGGCATTTTTCTGGCCGCGCTCACCGGTCCGGGCCGGGTGTGGCTACAGACGCTGCCGCTGCCTCAGCTGGCGCACAAGCTGCAGCAATATATGGGCGGCGAAAGCGTTCGGGAAGGCGCTACCGGTGTTGTCGGCGGCCTTGTCGGATCGATCCTCGAAGGCATGCGCTAACAGCGTTTGCTGCACAAAAGAAAATGCCCGGCGACAACTCGCCGGGCGTTTCCAGTTGTGAGTGGAGTTAGAACTGGTACTTGAGGGCGAATTGAACCTCACGCGGCTGGTAGTTGGCGGACAAACTTGTGATCTGCCCGACGTTGCTTGAAGTGAAGTTGTAGATATTCGATCGTGGATCCGTCGCAGGAGCATAATTTGTTGCTGCCGGATTGTTGCTTTGGTATGCCGTTGCAGTGCTGAAAGTAGCGTTGGGATTACCGAAGTTCGTAGTATTGATGACGTTAAATAGCTCTGCCCGGAACTCCACCGTAGACTCTTTATACACAGGGAAACTCTTGAAGAAAGAGACATCGGTATGTCGAAAGTGGGGCCCGTATAAGGGATTCCTGCGCTCGCTGCCCAATGTACCGGAGAGTTGCGGTTGGAATGCCGTTGTATCAAAGAATCCAGGCAAGCCGGTACCGCCGAGATTGAAGCCGCTTACGTTCGCCTTGCGAATCTGATTCGGACGGCTGTTCTGGGTTGCACCATTTGCAGTGCTGACAATACCATTCCCTTCTGTGACCGTGAACGGAAGACCGCTGTTCCAGATCAAGAGGGTGTTGGCCTGCCAGCCCCTGCCGAGTGCAGCCTTGTAACCGGTCAGGTTCTTGCCAAATGGCAGTTCATAGTTAGCAGTTACAGCGAGACGATTCCGAAGATCGAGATCGCTGTTGCCGTACTCGATCGTGCTGAGTTGGCCCGGCACCGCTCCATAACCGTCATTGACCTCATTGCTATAAGCCAGAACATTGTCGAGATTGTGCGAGTAGGTGTAGTTTGCGCCGACAGTCAGTCCTTTTGTGGTACGGCGGGTGAGTGACAGCTGCAAAGCTTGATAGTTTGAAACACCCGTGCTGGTAAATTGCCCGATCTGCTGCACATTCGGCAGTGTTGTGTGGTAAGGCCGCAACAAATTGAACGTGGCCGCGGTATTGAGCCCTTGCTGTTGAGCAATAGTTGCCAGTGCCGAGTTGGAGATAAGGGTGGGTGCGTTCTGGTCATTGGTGATTTGTGCAATGTGGCGCCCAAGCTCACCGACGTACGTCGCCTCAAATACATTCGCACCGAACGATTTCTCAACAGTCAGGTTGAACTGTTCAAGATAGGAAGTGCGGAAGTTCGTATTCAGGACGTCATTGACGTTACCAGTCGGATTGTTGGGATCCGACGGCGCAGGCGCGGGCAGACCTTGACTGAAGAAGAACTGAGTCGGGCCGCTCGTAGGATTATTGGCCTTATAGTCAGAAACAAACGGCTGCGCCTTTTCCGCGCTGTTGGAGGTGTAATTGCCCTGGTAGTACGACATGCCAAAACCGCCGCGAATGACTAAGCCGGGCAATGCCGTAACCGCGAATCCAAGACGAGGAGCGATGTTCGAGTATGTCGGACTTACGCCGGCGTACTTGTTCACGCCGTTGACATTCGCGACAGCCAGCCTGCCCGTAGTTGGATCGAAATTTGTCAGCGCGTTCTTAACTTCTGTAAATGGAGTCAGAATGTCATAGCGAAGACCGATGTTGAGCGTCAGATTGGAAGCGGCGCGGTAATCGTCCTGAACGTAGACGCTCGGCTCCCAATCACGGTAGTGCGGAGGCACCAAGCTGTTCGAGCGCTCTACATTGGCGTAACGCCCTTGCAAAAGAGCTGACAAGCCGGACTGGTCCGCAGCCAGAATATCCGTTGGAGCCGTAGCAGGCTGTTGGTTCAGCGGGTTGAAGCCGAAGCTGCCGATGCCAAAATTGTTTTGGACGTTTGTGGCTTGACGACGTATCAGCGCGGCACCGATCTTGATGCTGTGCTTGCCCTTGTTCAAGGTGACTGAAGCGTTTTCCTGGAAAGTATTGTCAATGTCAATAATCGGAATGAAGTTGCCGCTGCCGAGAGATGCCAAGCTGCCGACAAATGTCGGCGACAAGCCCGAGGTCACAGTGTCAAGGTTGACACCCGGTAAGCCGAAAGCCTGGCTTGCGTTAATGCCGTAGTTCAAGGGTAGAGACTGGTTGTTGACGCGTGTGTAACCAAACCCCAATTGGAGAAGAACAGTGGGAGAGATCGTACGGATGAAATTGATCTGCGAATTTTGCGCTGTATCCTTAGCTGTGCCTTGGAAGGCATATACATTGCCACCGGGTGAGACAGTCACGCCATTTTCTGTAACGGTTGGAAAATAACCGGGAAGTGCGAACGGAACATTGTTGTAGGTGAAGCGGCCGTAGATCAAATCTTTCTGGTCAATCTGCCAATCAACACGTCCATCGGCAGTATCAGAGTTTCGAGTTTGCACAGGCGAGGACTGATAAGCACCGGTGTTGGCACTACCGCCGGTGGCGCTATTAGAGTGCGGATACAGCAAGGCATAGTTCAAGCCTGCCTGATCAATCGGACCACCTGCCAGGGCTGTAATCAGAGCCATATTGCCGCTGTGCAGAGTGTTGTATTGATTATCAGTGATGGTCTGGTTGATCGTCGGGTTCACTCCCTGAATCTGACGCAAACCTTCATAATCGCCGAAAAAGAAGACTTTATCCTTGACGATAGGTCCGCCGATGGAACCGCCGAACTGGTTTTGCCGGAGCTTGGGCTTGGGCAGCTGATTGCCGAAGTTATATGGGTTCGCATTCAGAATATCGTTCTGGAAGAACTCATAGGCTGAGCCGTGGAATGTATTTGTGCCGGACTTTGTGAGGATGTTGATTATGGCGCCGCCGGTACGCCCGACCTCTGCTGTGTAGGTGTTCGTTTGAACACTGATTTCGCGGATTGCTTCGATAGAGGGCCGCACACCGATGCCGCCGATAATACGCTCGTTGTTGTCGAGGCCATCGACTGTTTGGTTATTGAGGATTTCCGATTGGCCGTTTGCAACAACCGCAGAGGTCTGCCTACGATCGTCAGGACGGGCACCCGAGGTTAAACCATTGCCGGGACCTTCACTGGCTCCCGGTGTGATTTGAGCCAAGTTGATATAGTTACGGCCCGAGAGCGGTAGGTCCTGCACGGCCTGCTCAGTCACAGTAGAGGCGATGACGGAGGAGTCGGTTTGCAGTGCTGGTGTTTGCGCGGTTACCTGGACCGTCTGCGACTCTGCGCCAACGTCGAGTTTTGCATCCTCACGTGCCCGATCGCCGGCTGCGAGTGCGATGGACGGCACAACAAAAGTCTTAAAGCCGTTCTGCTGCACCTGCACTGAGTAGTTGCCGGGTCCAAGCTGAGAGAAGTCAAAATCTCCCGAGCCGCTTGTCTGAGAAGTTCTTACTTCCTTGGTATCAAGGTTGGTGAGTGTGACAGTAGCATTAGGCACATTTGCGCCGCCGCTATCAGTCACGGTTCCCAGAATGTCTGCCGTGGTGCTTTGTGCTGCCGTATAGGGAGCTGTTGCAAGGAGCAAGCCACCGGAAACAACAGCGAGCCCTGTGGTAAAGCGAATGCGTCGTTTCACTGCCTCGGAAAAGATGTTGATTTTGCCTGTATATGCCATGTTGTTTTATTTGCCCTCAAAGACTGGGTCCCCATATGAGTATGGAATCTCCCAGCGCGGGTACGACGATAGATGGACTGTGAAAAGAAGAGCAAGGGCAATACGGTTACGTTATAGGGGTATTAAGCCTTGTTACGTACTGCTTTCTATTTAGAATCAATAGTTTAGCTTTAACTTACTTGATCCAACAAGAGACGCATCATACGTCTAAACATTCTCAGAATAATGGAATCAAGTAACTGGACGATCGTATTTCCCGACGAGTACAGTAGGTGAAGTTCAGAAGGAATGCTTATGGCCACGCAATCTCCTGCACTTTGGTCCCCTGCCACGACGCAGGAAGTGGACGAGGTGCATGCCCAACTCCAAAGGCTGCTTGCCAGCCGTGTCTTCCGCAATAGCCAGCGCTACCCTGCACTACTGCGCTATGTAGTCGAGCAGACACTTGCGGGCTCCGCGGATCAGTTGAAAGAGCGAACAGTCGGCATTGCTGTGTTCCATCGAGCGCCGGATTACGATTCGAATGCCGATCCTGTAGTCCGGGTTACGGCTGGTGAGGTGCGCCGCCGGTTGGCTCAGTATTATCAGGAACACCCTGACGAATTACGCATCGATCTCCCGCCTGGATCGTACGTACCTCACTTTCACTCCCCGGCTCACTCACCGGAAAGTCCCGCTCTCAACTTTGTCATGGCATCTTCCATATCCCAGCTGGTTCCAGAAGACTCAGCCGAGTTGATGGTAAGTGAGGCCATAGAATCTCCTCGCCGCTTGAAGATGTGGACCTCTGTTGCAATCAGCAGTTTGTTGCTATGCTTGCTTCTTGCTGGGGGAGCATTGTTCCTGATGCACCTCAGGAAGGCGGATGCAATCGGCAGATTTTGGCGTCCAATGATGAGCTCGCCACAGACTCCGGCCATGATTCTAGGCGGACGCATGGCAAACTTTTCTAGGGGAAATGGGATTCCATTGGCGGATGGAAACCCGCTTTCCGAGGGTGCGCCGCTCTCAGGAAATGCCGCCTCTTCCAATCTCCAAGGATCTACTGCACCGGGAGAGCGTACCAACACCATTGCCGTAGGCGACGCGATTTCCTTTGCTCGTGTTGCAAGCGTATTAAGCAAGCGCGGTTCCAGCTATGCGGCGGCAAGTGCTGCGCAAACCAGCCTGGAAGACCTGCGCGCCCGGCCTACTATTCTATTCGGTGCTTACAACAATGCCTGGACGCTACATGCTGCGGACCGGCTGCGCTATCGCCTGAAGTTTGACAAGCTACCCGGCTACTTTATATGGATTGAGGACACGCAAGTGGGATCGCAGGCACGTTGGGGAATAGATTGCACATTGCCGCTTGCACAGGTGACACATGATTATGCAATCGTTGCTCGCTATTTCGATCAAAACACTGAGCAAGAGGTAGTGATAGCGGCCGGTTTACGTGAGAACGGTACTACAGCCGCGAGCGAGTTCCTGACCAGCAACCGGTATCTGTCGCAGCTGGATCAGTTTGCCCCCAAGGGCGATTGGGCTAAGCGCAACCTGGAAGCTGTCATTGAAACAGAAGTAGTCGGTGGTCGTTCCGGGCCTCCGCGAGTGGTTGCAGCAACCTTCTGGTAAGTTACTGGGCGGCAGTGATGGCTTCTTCTACTGCGCGCACGATTCGCAGCACTGTAGGACGACTCATATAAGGATGCAACGGCAAACTGAGGACGCGCTCGGCAGCAGCTTCAGCATGGGGTAGGTGTGTACCCCTCTGCGCTGCAGCAAACACAGGCTGCCTGTGCATGGGCACGGGGTAGTGCACAGCTGTTGGTATGCCCCTATTACTCAGCAGCCCCGCAACCGTATCGCGCTTGTCTACCTCAATTGTGTACTGCGCGTATGGACTGGTACGCCCCGGCTCAAGCATCGGCAGCCGCAATTTACCTTGTTTGGCAAGTGCGAGTAGCGCGCCGTTGTAAGCGTTTGCGATCTCGCCCCGCGCGATCAGTTCGCGGTCAAACACGTCCAGCTTGGCCAGCAGGACAGCTGCCTGAAGGGTATCGAGCCGACCATTGATACCGATTTCCGTGTGACGATAGCGCGCCTCCTGACCATGGTTGCGTAGTTGATGCATGCGTAACGCCAAGGCGTCATCGTCTGTAAAACATGCACCGCCATCGCCGTATGCACCCAGCGGCTTCGAGGGGAAAAAGCTGGTGCAGCCGATCGTGCTCATCCCGCAGGAGTGCCGTCCTTTGTAGATCGCGCCGAAACTCTGTGCTGCGTCTTCAATAACCAAGAGGTTGTGCCGGGTAGCGATGGCATTGATCTCGTTCATCTCCACCGGCTGACCGTAAAGCGAAACGGGCATAATAGCGCGAGTCTTAGAGGTTATGGCAGCTTCAATAAGGTCTGGGTCGATGTTCCAGGTACGCGGGTCGATGTCGACCATGATCGGCGTGGCCCCGAGCAGGGCGATCATTTCACCGGTCGCGAAAAATGTGAATGGTGAAGTAATGACCTCATCACCCACGCCGATACCGAGGGCCATCATTGCAAGCAGGAGGGCATCCGTACCGCTGGAGCAGGAGATGCAGTGTGTAACGCCGACCCGCGTCGCCAGCCGGTCCTCCAACTGCTTGACCTCTGGACCAAGGATGTATTGGCCATGGTCCAGAACGGCATGGATGCGTGCGTCGATAGAACTTTTTAGCTCACGGTATTGTGCTTGCAGATCGATATATGGCAGGGGGGCTGCGGGTTGCTGGGATGATGTTGAGTTAGATTCGATCACGTTCCTATTTTCACACTTCTCCCTTATGGGGTAGACAGTGCAGTTCCTATCCCTAGATGTTGTATCGACCATAATTTGTATCGGCAAGTGTAGACTCATGGCTGTCACACCAAGGAGTTCGATCATGTCAAGTAAATCCATGCTGTCATTTGCCTTGCTCTGCGTGGGAATCAGTGCCACAGCGTCCCTGGCCCAGTTGCCTAAGCTTCCTCATCTGGGCAGCGGTACCGCTCAACAGAGCACCTCCGGCCTCAGTGACAGCACGATTGCCTCAGGCCTTAAAGACGAGCTTTCTGTCGGCACCGGACGGGCTGTGACAGCAGTTGCGAAACCTGGTGGCTACCTTGACAATCAGGCGATTAAAATCCTGCTGCCACCTAGTATCCGGCCAGTGGAATCAGTAATGCGTGGCGTAGGCCAAGGTCCTAAGATCGATGATTTTGTCAGCAGCATGAACCATGCCGCGGAGAGCGCTGCTCCTGAGGCCTCCAATATTTTTGCGGCAGCGGTCAAGGCGATGACTATCGATGATGCACGCCGCCTGCTCTCAGGCAATGACACTGCAATTACCGACTATTTCAAATCAAAAACTTCCGGCCAGCTTACGACTGCATTTCGACCGCACGTTGAAACCGCGATGAATGCGAATGGGGTAACACAGCAGTATCAGGCCCTAGCGAGCAAAGCACCGTCGATGCCGTTCCAGACTGGATCGAAGCAATTTGATATTAACTCCTACGTTGTGCAGAAAGCTCTTGATGGTTTGTTCTACATGTTGGGCGAGCAGGAAAAGCAGATTCGCACAGACCCAGCAGCCAGATCGACTGCGCTGCTCAAGCAGGTTTTTAGCCGTTAACTAACTAAGAGAGCACCATGTGCTTTTCACATATGGCACTCCCTGGCGTTGGCCGTGTTGATAGTTCGCAGAGCAACGTCAGCCTATGCGCTCCAGCATGTCTTCTGGCGTCATGCGGATGCAGGTGAATATGGGTGTATCCCGCAGAGTGTACGGGCTAATTTCGGTTTCGCGCAGCTGCTGCACCAAATCTAGAAAATCTTCCGGGTAGTTGGTCTCAAAGGCTACTACAAACTCCTGGTCATCAATGCCGAAAGAGTAGGTCGTGTTGAGCTTGACGCGCGGGTACGCCTGCCCGATGCGGATGTGCTCATTCATCAAGCGCTGACGCTCTTCAATCGGCAGCAGGTACCAAGCACGAGTCTTCCAGAAGGGGTAGATGAAGATATATCTCTGACCGCCGGGACGCAGCTTGGTGCGTGTTTCGGCTTGGGTATCATCCTCACCGTCGATGAGGTACTGCGATCGCTTGGTCATTGACAGGTAGCTGTACGGCGTTTCGAGATAGCCGCCGAGCGAGGTCGCCATCAGCTCCGCGCGCATCTGGTTCAGGTCGTCAACCGAGTAGCAGATAGTCCATAGCACCATGTCGCAGTCGCCCCGCAGGCCTACGGTTGAGTAGGAAAGCGTAAGCAAGCGGTTTGGCTGGTTCCAGCGATGGAACACCTCGGCAAACTGCTGCTTGTGCCCGGCGCGCTCTGCTGCGGGTAACCGGCGCCACTCCGGCAGCACCTTATAGAAAGTAAACCCGATGATCTGGCGTCGCACGGCCGGCTGGCCTCGCTTTGCGAACTGTTCTCCAGCATCCGTCCCTTGCAAAAGTTCGGGTGTTGCAACCGCGTCTGCCATGATCTTTCCTCTACTCCCAAGTTTATCGCAGGAGGAATTGTGCTATTTTCCCCTGGCAAACATTACCTCCGTGATGTTGTCGGCTTTTTGGTCCGGACAGAAACTAAGAAGGAGATCCATCCTGGCGGCATAAGGGAAAGTCATGAGCAAGTTCCATATCGTTCCGGTGCGGCCACCTGGCTATGGACATAGCGAGTGCTTTCGCGAGATTGCCGAAGGGCTTAAGTGGGCTTTTCAGGAACTTGGTCACGCTGTTGCCCTAGGAGACAACACCCTGGACCTCGCGGCAACCAACATCATTCTGGGCGCGCACTTGCTCGGTGAGGCTGAAGCGCTTGCGCTGCCGCCGAATACGATTGTCTACAACCTGGAGCAACTGGGCAGCGCGGAGTTACCGGCCTGGTACCCGGCGCTCGCCTCGCGGGTACGAATCTGGGATTATTCCGAGCTGAACCTGACTTATTGGTCGCGGGTGGCAACGATTGCGCCGGTGAGCCTGGTGCTGATAGGGCATGCACCCGTGCTCGACAGGATTTCCCGCGCGCCTGAGCAAGACATCGATGTGCTCTTCTACGGCTCGATGAACGAACGGCGCAGACGTATCTTACTGGAGCTCGAAGCGACTGACGTCAAAGTTCATCACGCATTCGGGGTATACGGGGAAGAACGGGATGCTTTAATAGCGCGCTCCAAAATCATCCTGAACATACATTTTTACGAGTCCAAGGTGTTTGAGATCGTTCGTGTTTCCTATCTTCTAGTGAACGGCAAAGCCATAGTGACAGAACCCTCGCCGGACCTCGGCAGGCTTGCCGGGGCTGTTGCTGTATTTGAGTACGATGATCTCGTGCAGGGCTGCCTGACCTTGCTTGCGAACGAGAACGCCCGCAAGATTCTCGAATTTCGCGCGAGAATGCTCTTCAGAGAGTACAACCAGGCAGCCCTGCTGAAACCCACTTTGGAGTCTCTCGGCGTTCCACTCTTGAAGCAAGACAGCTTTCCACGCCGCCTCAACCTGGGCAGCGGCAAGGACTGGCGTGAGGACTGTCTCAACATCGACATCAACGACTACTGGCGACCCGATGCGGTGCTTGACATCTCGCAGCCGCTCCCGGAAACACTGGAGCTGCTCACGGAACGATTCGGTTCGGTTCAGATCGGCTCAGGCTGGTTCGACGAGATTCTAGCGAACGATGTCCTGGAACATATCCCAAATCTGACAGCCGCGATGACAGCCGCGCTGCGCCTGCTCCGGCCGGGTGGGATATTTAACATTCATGTTCCGTATGACCTTTCATACGGTGCCTGGCAGGACCCCACCCACGTTCGTGCTTTCAACGAGCGCAGCTGGCTGTACTACACAGAGTGGTTCTGGTACCTGGGCTGGACCGAGGCTCGCTTTTCAGTTCACAAGCTCGATTTCGTGCTCAGTGCCGTAGGGGAGAGCCTGAAGGGTAAGCTTGGCAATGAAGAACTGATTCGGACCCCCCGGGCAGTCGATAGCATGCGAGTACTGCTTAAGAAACAGCTGCTATCTCCTGGGGAACAGGAGCAGGTACGTGGCTATCTGCGGCGGCCGGAAGCACGAGCAAGCCAAACGACAAATGTTCTGGAGGTCGCCTTCGGGTAGCGTGAATCAGTCCGTCATAATCATCACTTCCGACGATTTGATGAGGGCTGTCACTTGATCACCGATTTTCACGTCTAACTCCTCGACGCTCTGCCGGGTGATCACACTTTCGATAAGATTTTCACCGACGCGCACTGAAACTTTAGCTGTAACGGTGCCGAGTACAACTTCCTCAACGGTGCCGCGAAGCTGGTTTCGTGCTGAAATTTTCTTACTTCCTGCTGTGCTCATGGTTCTCCCTGTGCCTTAAGATGCGTCGTTTGAGGAAATTTGGCAGGTTTTCCCCACCTCCTGCTAGGGAATGCCTGAGCAAACATTTGTGTCTGCAAAGCTGTCGAAGCTTGTGCCAGTCTCATACAAAATGTTACGGGCAGCAGGTCGTGACGGAACGGCAGCAGTTCAAGCGAACCTCATCGGCCCAGGCGCGGCTTTCATGCGATCAAGGCAAGGTATACTCCCGGCAGCATGTCAGAAAAGATCATCGCCTACCTGGCCGGGTTTATCACGGCTGTCATCGGAGCCACCGGCTACTTCGGAGTCGCGTTGCTCATGGGCATCGAGTCGGCTTGCGTACCGCTGCCGTCCGAGATCATCATGCCCTTTGCCGGCTACCAGGTGTACCTGGGTCACTTGTCGCTATGGGGCGTGGCAACGGCGGGCGCGCTAGGCTGCAACATCGGTTCCGCAGTCGCCTACTGGGTCGGTGCGTATGGCGGCCGACCGCTGGTAGAGCGTTTCGGCAAGTACGTATTGCTCAACCGGCATGACCTGGACCGGACAACCCATTTTTTCGAGAAGTACGGCTCAGCCACTGTGCTGGTCGGGCGCTTGCTGCCGGTGGTGCGAACATTTATCGCACTGCCCGCGGGCATAGCCCGCATGCCGCAGCTGCGCTTCCACCTCTACACGTTTATCGGCTCCTGGCCGTGGTGCTTTGCCCTAGCCTATGTGGGTGCCAAACTCGGTGAGCACTGGGACACCGATCCGCGCTTCAAGGCGATCTTTCACCGGTTCCATACTATGGTGGAGCTTGTCATCCTGCTGGGTGTCATCTGGTTTGTGTGGAGCCATGTGCGCCGGGGCGGTGACGAAGCCGCGACTGCTTGAGCGACTTGCTAAAGTGCTCTGCAAAGGGTGACACTAACCTGTTTGATGGCGAGGCCGCGTCTGCGGTCATAACGAGCCGCCTAGGACGCTCTCTAGCTTAAAGGACACAAGGAATGGCAAGCAGCACCGTAACCACTGAAACAAGCACAAAGCCGAAGCAGCCTACGGGCAAGCTCGGCGTAATGACCGTAGGCATGGGCGCAGTCGCTACCACCCTCATCGCGGGGGTTGAGGCGGTTCGCAATGGCCTGTCAAAGCCTATCGGCTCCCTTACCCAGATGAGCCACATCCGGCTCGGCAAGCGCACCGATGAGCGTTCGCCGCTCATCAAGGACTTTGCCCCGCTCGCAGACCTGAGCGATATTGTTTTTACCGGCTGGGACATCTTCGACGAGAATATGTACGAAGCCGCCAAGACGGCCAATGTGCTTGAAAGCAAACACCTTGAAACCATCAAGCCGTTTCTTGAAGCTATCAAGCCGATGCCTGCGGCGTTTGACCAGCACTACGTCAAGCGGTTGAGCGGCACACATGTCAAATCAGGCCGATCCAAGTGCGACTTGGCGCAGCAGCTTCGCTCCGACATCCAGGCGTTTTCCGCCACCGTGGATCGGGTCGTTGTCATCTGGTGCGGCTCTACGGA
>CAXSHS010000093.1:0-12332 GCA_964237325.1 uncultured Acidobacteriaceae bacterium
TGCCTATCGCCAGGGCAAGCGAAGTTGTACGTCTGAACATGGCTTTCTCCCGGAACACAGTTCCTCGTAAGCACAGCGCTTTAGGCAGGCGAGATATACCTGCCGGTTCAATTTGTGGAGCGCCGGCCGTTGTAGGCCGGGGGAGCGCACCACGCGGTGCAAAGAGCTTGTGATTACGAAGTGGGCCTGGGCCCTTGTACTGCGTTCGTGGAACGAGCCTTAGACTGGCTTCGGATTCATGTTGCTGATAAATACTTGCAAACAGCTTTATAAAAATTGTTCAAATATTTTCCGGTGCCGGTCAGTTGAAGCTGACACATAGCAAATAGACCTACTACTATGCACTGCTCATCTTAGAAGGTTACTCAAGCCACTTACGAGAACACATGTACGAAGTTACTTAAAGATTTATAAATTCGCTACATACAACCTTCTTTAGGAAGATCGCCTGTCTTCCCCGATTATCTTCACCCGTCGTAAAGACCCTCAATGCGTAAACTGATGACGGATGGAGATGCTGCCATAGGAGCGTAGAGGAACGCCGACGATACGCTCGAAAGGCGTCGGTTCGCCCGGCAGAGCAAAGGTTTCAAGGGTCTGCCCCGAAGCTCCGCTTACCAGCTCCCCATCGGCTGAGAGAATCCAGCTCCCGTCTCCCAGGGATTTCTCCAAGCCAAATCGCACTTCCTGCACAGGCACACTGTGAAAGCCATCTCCAAGGGGTTTCTCGCCGACATAGGTGTACTCCGCTTTGGCGTTGACCCGGAACGGCAGACGCTCAAATGTACCGAGTGAGTCGATGATCAGGCGAGGTGCCTCCGGCACCGGCTGCCTTAGCGTGAGATCGGTAGCATTCGCCTGCGAGTACGAGGTTTGGAGAAAGCCGCGAGAGTAGCGTCGGCGCGCCGTAAGGGTGAAGTAGCGGTTCAGCGAGGGTCCCAGATCCTGCTGCAGACCCGTGTCGGGATCGATTTTTGCCAGTTCTTCCGAGTTCGTCTGGTGAGCGAGTGTAAGCCGCAACTCAGTTTCCGCAAATACCTTGCCCACGATCAGCTGGTACTCGCGCGACTGAATGATGAGCGCGCCATGGGCTGTGCCCGAACCGATGCGCGGATCATTCGCATGAAAAGCCTTGCCGAAGCTGAGCGAGACCTGCGGCAGCATCGCTCCGTCTTCCTTGCCCCAGGTCACTGTAGCCTTTGGGCTGGTTGTGCCCGGAGTCTGCGTATAGGAGTTGATAGCCGCAATCTTATCTGTATTGGCGAATTGAATCTCATCGCGACGCAAACCCGCGTACACCTGGAAGGAGTGGCCTAGATCGCCTTCAATAGCTGCGAACGGACCATAATCGGTGATGGTCAGACCGTTGCTCGTGACCAGCTGCAGGACGCCTGCGGCATCGGCATGGGCCAGATCGAGGTTCCGCGGCGCATCGCGGCGGTAGTCCAGGCCCGCAACCGTGTTCCAGCGCCTGCCCAGCTGGTGGGTGTAAGTCCCGTTAGCACCCTGCACAGTCCGGAACTCGCTCTGCTCGATCAGTCCGAGACCGAAGTCCGAGTCAAGCGCCAGGCTGTAGGTCCGGGTAAAAGCGGAGAGCGTCAGCTGCTGCCGGGTAGCCCGCCATATATCGGTGATAATTGCGAGCGTGGTGTGCGTCAGGTCCTTCTGACGCAGATCAATTGTGTCGTTCACAACAGGCGTATACAAGGGAATCAGCCCGGGAACTCGGGAAAAGCCGTAGTACGCATCACCGAAGATTGTGAGCTGGTGGTTGCCGAAGGTCCAGCCGCGCAGGGCGTTAAGTTTGTATTGCTCCCGCCCCTCGGGTCGAGCCAGAAAGCCGTTGCCGAATGAGAGCTCGGCTGCAATCCATACCGGGTGCGCGGCATGGCGAGGCGACCAGCCTACCGAAATGTCTCCATCGCGGCCGTCGCTTGTAAGCTGTACGAACGGCGCAAGCCGGTCGCGCACCGTGTAGTCGACGGCCAGGTTGATCGAGTGGTCCCCGTAGCGAGCATTGAAGGCTGCATTGTCGACCTGGACACCGCCGATTGCCGCCGGAATGATGAGGTTTGGGTCTGAGTAGCCGTTGCCGTGCGCATTGGCGGTCAGGTTGTTCTGGAACAGGAAGTTGCCGACCTGAAAGAACTGCGCGATGGGCTCCCCATGATCCCCGGCTACGCCCGGTGCGAAGTACTGGGGTGCCTTGATGCCGCCGGACGCAGTTTCAGAAGGGAACCCCGGAACGGAAAAGGGAACACCGGGCCGCCCGGGATTGGCAGCGAGCAGGTCTTCACGCGTGTAGGCCGCCGTTGAGGGGTCGGGGGAAAGCACGTCCTCGCCGGCATGTACGGTGACACTCTCATGCTGCCGGAGCTCGATATGCAACGTCTGGTTGCTTTGGAGGTCAAGGTCTGTAGCAAAGGTCGCATAGGGCTCGGCCCGAGCAACCACGTGGGTGATGCCCCTCGGGGCTATGAGTGTGAAATGCCCCTGCGCATCCGAAGGAGAGCTTGCTATGTACCGCGCTGTGACAATGGCACCCGCGACAGCCTTGCCGTCAGCCGACACTACTTCCCCATCCAGCCGAAAGGTCTCCTGCTGCGCCTGCACGGCAGCCGGTAGGCAAAGCAGGAGACAGATCGGCCACAGCTTCCTATTTGATGAGATTCCATAGACCATGGGTGCCCTCCTGACGGCTGCACTCGACCGGCTGCCTCCTGAACGCACCACGGAAGGAAAACGACTCACCATTTTATGAACACTGTACGCCTCCTAAACCTTGCGAGAGGTTTACCGGTGTCAGTTGTAGCGTTTCACTTCAGCAGGTGAACTATTTGCCTGTCATACCTGAGATAAGGGCTGCAGTATCCCAGTAGAAAGGCCGCAGTTCCAGGATCTTATCGTTGCGCATTCTAAAAAACTGCAGCAAAGGCCAGTCCAGATGCCGCCCATTTGCTCTCAAGACAGCATAGACGTGCGATTTACTGACAATGACGTTCTCATGCGGGTAAAGCTCTGCATTCTTTGCCTCAAGCGAAGACCACTGCTGTGTAAAGGCTTTCATCCAGGCTTCAAAACCCGTGTGCCCCTTCCACTCCCCACCATATGGAAGCGAAGCCGGCTGGTAGATCACGCACTCCGGGTCAAGCGTAGCTGCAATGCGAGAGAAGTCACCATTGCCGGCAGCGAGGTAAGCACTTTCTGCCTTGTAGAACTGCAAGAGCGTCTCCAGTGCGGATGCCTGTTCCGGTATTTGCATGACTGTCTCCGTGTCGGCAAACTTTTATTACTTGCTTTACGCGGCAGCGACATAGGCAGGCACGTTCCAGTAGAAGGGTCGGAAGTCGGTGATCTTTCCATTTCTCACGGTGACAACCTGCGCCATGGGGAAGTCCTGTACAGAACCGTTGATGCGCGACCGGGTGACGAAGCGGCAGACCACGACCACCTTGTCGCCGGCTTCGAAAAACTCCTGCTCCCGGACTTCGAGCTTGTCGAAGATCGAGCTCATGGCGATGGCCCATTCCTCGTATCGCCGGTACCCGACGTACTCTCCGCCGAACGGCAGGTCCGGCGACTGGTGCAGGACAACATCGGGGTCCATTGTTTCGCGCATCTGGTCGAAATCGGCGATTTCCCCAGCTTCATGGGCCTTCATGTACTTGGCCTCGGCTGCGTAAAAGCGCATGAGCACCTGTTTCGGTGTTTTGTCAGCTGCAGCAAGATGCTTTGTAGCGGATGCTTCGGTGTCTTTGGAAGCTCCGGTAGCGATGGAAGTTTTTCCTGTTCGATGGTTCAAGCAAAGCTCCTTGTACTAAGGATCGATTGATCTATAACATGGCTTGGACGGGAACGCAAAAGCAAATAGAAAAATGTGCGATCCGCAGGGAAGAGCGGGAGAGTTCTCACTCGCGGTCATGGGCGTCTGTGTGCGTACGACCAGGAGCAAGGCCATGGCCGCATAAACCGGCTGACACTCACTTTGAAGCCTTGCTTACAGCTATCCCGATATGTTGACCATTTGATTTAAAATATGGGGGTATTAATTTGTAACTGGAAATGAAAGCGCCGGTGTTCGGCGTGCCGGCAGTAGCTGCAAAAGGTGAACTGAACATCATGGCAGGAGGGCCGACCCAGGCTATTGCGGTGGCCCAACCGGTGTTTGATGCATTGGGGCAAAAGACTTGGCATGTGGGGGAAAACCCCAGGCACGCCAATATCGCGAAGATCGCAGGGAACATGATGATCATGCTCGCCATTGAGGCTATGGGAGAAGCCGCCGCGCTTACCGAAGCTATGATCTCAAGGCGGCGGACTTTCTTAAGGTCGTCACAAACACCATGTTCGCGAGCCCTATGTATAAGCGTTACGGCGGCAACGTTGCCAATAACAGCTACGAACCGGGCTTCAAGCTAACGCTGGGCTTAAAAGGATAATTACATACTTAACACAAGAAAATTGAGCGTAGATTTAAAGAATGGAAGCCCCTCACACACTCCAGCAAGCAATTATCTACTTCTCGGATGCTGACCGTGCTTTCCAGTACGCGCTTAACTTGCGCTTCCCGAACGGTGTAGTTAGCTGCCCGCGCTGCGGTTCTGAGAAGCATTCCTTTATCAAAACCCGCAAGGTCTGGTTCTGTTCCGGATGCAAGAAACAGTTCAGCCTCAAGGTTGGGACGATCTTCGAAGACAGCCCCCTTGGACTGGATAAATGGATGTGCGCTTACTGGATTCTCTGCAATAGCAAGAACGGCGTTAGCTCCTGCGAAATGGCCCACACCCTGGGCATCACTCAGAAGTCCGCATGGTTCATGCTGCACCGTATCCGCATGACGCTCCACGACGATTTCACCGTCAAGCTCTCTGGCGAAGTCGAGGCCGACGAAACCTTTATCGGCGGCAAGGCCCGCAACATGCACCTGAGCGTCAAGGCGCGGCGCATCGCCGGTACCGGCACCAAAGACAAGGTTGCCGTCATGGGCATTCTGGAGCGTGGTGGAGAAGTTCGCACCATGGTCGTTTCAAGCCGCAAGAAAGCTACCCTGCAAGCTGAGGTGAAAAGGCATGTTGAAGTGGGAGCCGCCCTCTACACCGATGCGCTGCTCTCCTATTAAGGCTTGGCTGGGCAGTACGCTCACGCCGTGGTCGATCATGCTGTCGAGTACGTCAATGGACGCATCCACACAAACGGACTTGAGAATTTTTGGTCGCTACTGAAACGCGGTATCAACGGTACTTATGTGAGCATCGAACCGTTCCATCTATTTCGCTACCTTGATGAGCAGTCTTTTCGGTACAACAATCGCAAGAACATGGACGATAAAGCCCGCTTTGAAGCCGCTATGTCCAACGTATTCGGTCATCGTCTGACATACTCCGCGCTTATCGGAGCCGCGACCTCTCACTAAGCCACGGCAAGGACGGGGCAAGCACAAACGCTAGTCTTTGCTGGGTTCGTTTTTCGGTTTGGCTGGGAGTGACTTGAATGGACCTTTCTCGGGTTTCTTCGCTTGGAAGAGCTTTTTCATGCTGTCTTCAAATCGCTTCAGTGCGTTTGGCCCCTCGTGGTACTCGCGCTTCACTTTTTCACTCCTTTTTCACTGGGAAGGTGTTGAGCTAACTTATCTATGTAGGAGGCTGTTTCTGACAATGGGTGGGGGCCTGCCAACCCACTCTCTTGAATAACTATGTAGACATTATCATCGTCAATCGATCCATGCTTTGCTACGACTTCTTGGGGAACTCTTTGCAGCAATTCGTCGTACAGAGATCTCGCCAGCCCGTCTAACGAATACCAAGCTTGTCGAACATCTGCACTTGCTTGCGTATAACCTTGCTGTGCTTCTTCTGAGGTCATACCTGGTCGGTACAAGCTGCCCACTCCCGCCCACTTACGGTCAAGCTCACGCATTTGATCGGTCAACGATCTAACTGATCGCCTCAATTCAGGTGCAGACATGTCATGAAAGCGATTTCTAGGGATTGCGTTGTCATTGCTTCTCATTATTTGTGAATTGACGGACTTAGCCAAAGCTACAATCAATTCGTTTGACTGCGATCCATCTTGCGGTCCATGCTGAATAAAAGCAACCATCGTACGGTTTATAGTTTCCAACTGGCCGCGCTGATAGCTTAGTTGAACTTGAAGAGCCGCCTCATCTTGTGAGGACTGCAACTTGTCTGCTTGAGACTGCCGTCTCGCAGCTTCTTGATCGTCTTTAATCAGAATTTGTTACCAGAACCCAAGTCCGATAAAAACAAGCGCAACAAAAAGGAACGCTACGATCCATCCCCATCGTTGCGGCTTAGAGTGCTCAGCGGGAAGGCTATGCACCGCCAACGTTCCTCACATCGTTGAAAGAACCGCAGGCAAGAGGATGCTCAGAAGAAATGCGGTTAGAGCTTGATGCGTCATAAAGCATGATGGTGCTCTCTCTTACTTTGTGTGTCAAGTATATATTCACCCTTAAAAGATGTGAACCTGGCACTTGACGCCGCGGAGGCGAAGCATGCTGTTCTGCCTGCTGCTGAGATCGTGCGCCAGAACCTGCTCAAAGCCATCGACCAGGGATCGGGAGACGAGGATTGGTCCGCTCTGGCTAAGGCGACCCGCCTCCGGGCAGGTCTTGAAGAGGTAAGAGCCTGATGATCACAGTACTCGTGACATATGGCGGCGACAGTTGTACGCGGCCTAGATCGGGACTACATCCACGCTCATTTGCCTCTGCTGAAGGAGGTGTGGAGCCGATATGAGATCGCCTGTGGGATTGCTGTGCCAAGTGGAGGAATGAAATTGTACCACTATAGTGAACAACTGAAATCTCAGCATCGTTGTCGTCGGGCCAACTCAGCGAAGAAGCTGCCGGCGGCGCGGGAGGCGGCGGCAGGGTGGGAGCGGGCGTCCCGACCTCTCTCGAGTGGGTAGCGGAGCGAGAGTGGATGCGCCCGTTGGGCGCGGACAGGATCAGGTCGCCTGCGGTGGCGAGCACGATGGCCGGGCGACCGGTGTCGGCGTGCTGCTCAGTGAGCATGAGCCTGTTGTGCTGCGGGGTGGCAATGGATACAGTTTCCTTGCCCGGTGTGTCGACCATGGTGATGCGGTGGCCGCTCTTAGTCACCAGACGCTTGACGTTGTTGGGTGCGAACTCTGTCCCATTGGGCGAGCCGGGCACGTGGAAGCCCGCGCTGGGCGGCTGGTGGACCCCGTTTCATGCCGAGCAGACTGCGTAGGGGCGCTCCGGGTCGCCCTCCTCAAAGCAGATCAGCACCTCATCGCCTACCTCGGGCAGGAACAGAAAGCCCCGGCCCGGCGTGCGGGGCCAGCAGGCGTACCCAGCTGGTGGCTCCGTCCTGCTGCCAGTAGTAGCTCACCCGGATGCGCCCCTGGTTGTGCGGGTCGTGGTTGGCTACCACCCGCGCCGGGTACAGCCCGTCCAACGACGGGCGCGCGGGCCGTTCGGCGGGCGACCAGCGGCTGGCTGGGGTCGCGGTAAACCGGTTCTCGTAGCCTTGGTAGGCTGCTTTACTCAACGCACTTTCGTACCCTGAGGCGAGAATGCAGGAACAGGAGGTCCATAGGGATTGTGTTCGCGGGTGATGCGCTGCGTCGGCAGAGGCTCCGCACCATAGCTTTGCACCGCCATATGTCCATACCAATTTGTGATCCAAATCTATCCCAGCGATCTTAAATTATCCACATCCTGAATGAACCTGGACGGCTCTGTCGTTGAAATGGAGTAATCTTTAAGCAGAAAATAGTCTGCCTTTTATTATCCAGAGCAAAATAGCCGCCACCCCGGTCATACATGCCGCCTATCTTCGGGTTGTTCATGCCCGAGTCTACTTTCGCTTGCGCTTCGGACTCTTTAGGTCCGTCCGGCGGGTCCGCATAGATGATGTAAACCTTTGCTTGCAGCACATCCTGCTTGGGAAGGTATTGAAATTTGAAAATCGCCAAACGCCCGCTCGTTCTCCGCGTCGAGCGTCCGATGCAGGGCATCGTGCACCCCGACGTGTTTTGCGTAAGCCGCTACCAGCGCCTGTGCTTTCACGCGTCCTGTACTGTCTTGCGCCATCACTTTGTCCCAGCCTCCTGTCCACCACCGAATAATTATGGTGAGAGCAGATAAGATGCAGAGAAATGAAAATGATTTGAAGAGCATCGGCTTCGCTGAAGATCTATCGTTTATAAGGATCATTGTCACGAGTGATGTGCTGCGTTGGCAACGGTTCCGCTCCGTAACTCTGACGAGCGGCATGCGCAAACCAGTTTGTCACCCATATTCCCGCTAAGCCGTTCAGGTTATCTACATCCCTAACGAACTCGCTCGCAGAAGTTTCGGCAACTTTATAATCTTTTGCAAGAAACTTGATCTGTTTTTCCTTGTCATGGAAAAAGTAACCGCCGCCACGATCATACATTCCGCCTATTTTCGGATCATTTAGCCCTGCTGTCACCTGAGCCGACCCGGCTGCGGTTTCGGGACGATCTTTCTCATTAGTTCTTACAATGTAGACACGCGCTTGCAGTACATCCCGCTGAGGGAAGTAGTGAAATCCGAAATCACCGAATGAGCGATCATTGTCCGCATCAAGCATTTGATGCACGGCATCATGAGCGCCGACGTGTTTGGCATATGCCGCGACAAGGGACTGCGCTTTTGTTCTTCCAGTGCTATCTGCTGCCATGACTCTGTCTAACCCTCCTGTCCACCACCAAACCGACACTATTAAGAAACATAAAAAGCTAGCTGCATAGGTCAGCTTTTTCTTTCGGGGTTCAATTGCCATCAGCTGAGCAGCCTCCGTTCACCTTACGTGCCGCATTTAAGTATGTCGTGTTTACGTCGTGATAGGCGCTTAAACTCACCGGGGGCATGTTCATTGCTATCGCCGTTCCGTCATAGGGATTTGTTGTAACCTCATTCATTGTTTGTAGCTGCGCCGAATTCAGGATGATGGGGTCCGTTGCTCCAGGAGCACCCTGAAATCGAATTACCTGCTGGTTTGGTCCTGTGTGCGCCGCATCCCAGCCGGGATCGCTTCCCATCCCGAGTTTAACTGGCGTAGCATCCTGTATGTTGACAAAGTGCTGGCCGCTCATGGTCGAAGGCCAACTTGGGGCTGCGGAAGCCAAGCTAGTTACTTGAAGACCAGAAATGCCGCTAGGATGCAAATCATTAATCAACCTGTTATTAGCATCGTAAGAGGCTAAGCTGGCGACAGCGCCACCCTGGCTGTGGGCGTAGATCTCGGGCGGGTCTCCGTCCAAGACCGAGTTATAGAGCACATCGGACAGCGAGTCAACGGCCGGGTTCCTCCCATCGTGGGTTGAGATAGGTTTACCCGCATTTGCCTGAGAAATCAGGTCCCGGTCACCCTTGGTCTGCCACACATCGGAACCGAGGCCTTTAAGGTCTTTTCCCGCCGTTGTATTGTGTACACCGAGCACCTGCGCGCAGGTTTGATTGGCAATCTTCTGCAAGGTTACGCACTGGTCGGCTTTGTTGTTCTGGATGCCGTTGACGTAGATGATATGTTTCGGCGCTTGCCCTGCTGCCCGCCGGGCTTGGCAGCAGCTGCTATCGGACTGGTAGGCGCTGCTCCATGCGTTCTTGATCTCCGTGTCCGACAAGCGCTCTCCCGGCGCTTTCTTGTATGTAAGAGCCTGACACTTGGTGCCGATCAGCGCCCCATCATAAGCCGCGTCGTCGCCTTGCATCTCCGCTGAAATCTCAGCGTCGTTGTCGTCGGGCCAACTCAGCGACGAAGCTGCCGGCGGTGCGGGAGGTGGAGCAAGGGCAGGTGGAGCAGGTGCCCCGACCTCGCGGGAGTGTGTGGCTGACTTAGTATGGATGCGCCCGTTGGGCGCGGACAGGATCAGGTCGCCAGCGGTGGCGAGCACGATGGCCGGGCGACCGGTGTCGGCGTGCTGCTCAGTGAGCATGAGCCGGTTATGCTGCGGGGTGGCAATCGAGACCGTTTCCTTGCCCGGTGTGTCGACCATGGTGATGCGGTGGCCGCTCTTGGTCACCAGGCGCTTGACGTTGTTGGGGGCGAACTCTGTCCCATTAGGCGAGCCGGGCACGTGGAAGCCTGAGCTGGGCGGCTGGTGCACTCCGTTCCAGGCCGAGCCGACTGCGTAGGGGCGCTCCGGGTCGCCCTCCTCAAAGCAGATCAGCACCTCGTCGCCTACCTCGGGCAGGAACAGAAACCCCCGCCCCGGCCCGGCGTGCGGGGCCAGCAGGCGGACCCAGGAGGTGGCTCCGTCCTGCTGCCAGTAGTAGCTCACCCGGATGCGGCCCTGGTTGTGCGGGTCGTGGTTGGCTACCACCCGCGCCGGGTACAGCCCGTCAAGCGACGGGCGCGCAGGTCGCTCGGCGGGCGACCAGCGGCTGGCCGGGGTCGCAGTAAACCGGTTTTCGTAGCCCTTCGGCGTCCAGCGGTGTGCAACTTCAAGCACCCCGTACACTGCGTCCACCCCGGGCAGCCCGGCAACGGTGACCGTGTCTCCGGCACGAACCTGCGGCTCGCGCGAAATGCCCACGCAGGTCACTGCGGAGGCCAGGCCCCGGCGCGATTCGCGCTCCAGTCGGGCCGTGTGGTCGCCTAGCGTCGCCGAGCGGTGGCGGTCAGCCCAGGCCGAGCCGAGCTGCGGCGCACCGGTGCGCACCGCGGCCACCATACGCTCTGCCGCGGAACCGAAAAAGGCGGGCTCAGCGGTTACCCCGGTCGCGACCGCCGAGCCCATCGGCTGATAGTCGTAGTGCGCGCCCTCGGCAGCGATGGGCCTAAGCTGCCCGCGCGTGGTCCACTCCAGCAGCCCGTACTCGCCCTCACGCCACTGGACTGTCGGCCCGGGCTGGAACGCGGTCTGCGCTTCGAGAGCCGCAGAGCCGTCGACAGCCGGGCGGAACCAGGCTTCGCAATCGTCAACAAGGCGTGCGAAGAAGTGGAAGTCGGTCTCCTCCCATTGCACATAGGAAAGCGTTGCGCCGGCCGGCATTGCCCCCGCGACAGAGAGGCCGGAGGAGGCAAGCACCTTGCTCGCCGTCCCGTGTGCCGTTTGCTGCTTGAAGTAGGCGTGGCGCGGGCCCTGGTCAAGCTTCCAGGAGAGTGAAACCGCTTCAAGCACAGCCCCGTATGCGCCTGAAACCTCGTACACCAGTCGCATGTGGTGCACAAAACCTGAGAAGATGACGTTTTCCGATCCGTCGAGCGAGAAGGTTGTCACGCACAGCGGCTGCCCGGAGTAGTCCTCGACTTCCGGACGGCGGTCGGATGTATCGCGCAGAACAATGCGGCAGGTCCAGTGATCGTTCAGCTTCTGCTCCACAGTGACTTCAGACCAGAGCGTTGCGCCGAGTTGTTCAGAGCCAAGATCGATGCGCGGACTTGACATGAAGGCTTTCTCTCGCGACTAGTGTATGCCCAGTAGCAGGCAAGTGATATTGTCCTCGCCGCCGGCGGCATTGGCGGCATGCACCAGGGCGCGGCAAGCTTCCTCGGCAGAAGGCGAAGACAGCACAAGGTTGAGGATTTCAGAGGAGCGCAGCATTTTCGTGAGGCCGTCAGAAGCCAGCAGAAGCAAATCCTGATCCTCTGCGGCAAGCATAGTGATATCGGGAGCAACAAAGTCGCCGCAGCCTACTGCCTGCGTGAGCACGCCTTCCATGCCGCGTGCTTCCTCCGGCGGTAGCTCGGCTAAGCCCTTGCGCAGCCTGGTTTCCAGTACTGAATGGTCGTCGGTAAGCCGGTGCAGCGTCCCTTGCCGCAGCAGGTAGGCGCGGCTGTCACCCACGTGTGCGATCCAAAAGCGCGCACCGTCAAAGTACGCCGCAACCAGGGTTGTGCACATGCCGGCATAGGTTCGCTCGGTTTGCGCAGTCTCCCACACGCGGAAGTTCGCCTGCTGCACGCAACGGAAGAGCGTGTCGCCGCCCCGGCCCGCAGCGATTTCCTCGGCATCTTCCGGGAACAAGTCGAGCACAGCATGCACGGCTATGCGGCTAGCCATTTCACCGGCATTGGAGCCGCCGACGCCGTCGCACACTACAAACACCGCTTTTTTGAGGTCGAAGCCGAAGCAGTCTTCATTGCGGTGTCGGTTGCGTCCCAGGTCGCTGATGCCGGCGGCGGTAATGGTTATCTCCAAAAGTCACCCTCTTTGGAGCCGCGCTCCTCGTGCGCAGGCCGGGATGTGTCGGGCATCAGCAGGTAAGGAGCGCCGGGATGGTCCGTAGAGTCCAGCTCAGCCCAAGTAACCGCGCGCGGCTGGTGCACCAGGAGGAGCAGACCGCCGTCTTCGCTGCTTTCCCGCAAATAGCC
>CAXSHS010000094.1:0-11596 GCA_964237325.1 uncultured Acidobacteriaceae bacterium
TGGCATACGGTGCCTGGATGGAAGTCTGCTGCGGCAAGCCCAGCAGCAGGTCGGCAAGCGAGGAGCCGCTCTGCGCCAGGCCGGTCTGCGTGGTGTTGCCCACGCCGCTCACCGCGCTGCTGCCGGGCTGCTGCGTAAACAGTCCTGAAAAGATGAAGCTGCCGGTAGCAAGCACCTTGCCGCTGCCCTGCAAGTCCAAATGTACGCGCTTGAAGTCCCCACCCCACTTTATGTTGTGCTTGCCGTGCGTCCATGCGCTCGACTCAGCCAGTGAAATGGTCTGGTTCGTCTGGAACGCAGGCTGCTGCTCGGCAAAGCCGTTGTACTGGGTCAGCGTTACATTCGGCAGGCCGTAGTTAAACGGGCTCACCGGCTGCCCGTTAAAGATGTTCAGGCCGGCTCCGCTTGCTACGTCACTTGCATTTGTAAAGCTGTTGGTTACATTGGTGGTCGAGCGGTTCCAGTCCAGGTTCAGGTTGTTGCTCAGCTTGCCTTTACTCAGTGTGTAGCCCAGCTCTACGGCTTCACCGTTGACCTGCGTCTTGCCGCCGAGCGCCGCAAACAGGTTCAGATTGTCAGACGCCGTATGTGTGTAGTTATAGTTCACATGCACGTTCTGCTGTAGTCCGGTCGAAGTTCCCAGGTACTGCCGGATCAGCCCCGCAAGCGGCGACGCGCCCGAGCCGCCGAACGAGTGGATAAGCCTGACGCTTGCCACAGTTGAATTGGATTGCGCACTGGTGAGCCGCTGGTAATTGCGCGTGGTACCGGGCAGGTTGGGCAGCGGCAGGTAGCTCAGCAGCGCAGTAGCCTGCGGAGCGATGCGGCTACCCGGAACTGCATTATTAGCAAATGGCCTGCCGGTCGCCGGGTCGTAGATCGGAATCGTCGCGCCATTCACCGAGGTAAAGGCGCTGAAGTCTCCATTGCGTTCCGCCGCCGTAGGCACTGTGCCGTACTGGTCAAACGGCGAGGACGACCGCTGCCCGCTTACCGTGAAGAACAGGAAGTCTTTTTTGTCGTGCGTAAGCAGGTGCGGAATATATGGGGTACCCGCGTACACCAGCCCGTAGCGGTTGGAGCCGTAGTTCGGCTGCCCGATCGGCTGCCCGCGTAGCGCATAGTCGCGCGCGTTTAGCGCCGAGTTTGAGCCGGTCCAGAAGAACGCGCCATGCGGCTGGTTCGGGTTGAAGTGTCGAAATGAGCCGCCGAAGCCGCCACCGCCTCCTCCAAAACCACCACCGCCTCCAAAGCCGCCCCCACCCGATCCGCGTCCACCGCCCCCGCCGCCGTTCAGCGAAGGATCGCTCTCCGCACGCTCCCGCAACGCATTGAAGTCAATACCCGCAAAGCCGTTGCCGCCGCTTTGCCCTTGAACGGCCACGGAGTCCGAAGCAAAGTTGCTGTTCCCGGCAAGCGAAGGAAGTGGAGTCCCGCCACCCGCAGCATCGCCCGCATCGAGCGTGCCCGCGGCCGCGCCCAGCAGCCCCAGCAGTTGCGAGCCGCCGGCACCGCCGCGCGAGCCGCCACCCGCTCCGCGCCCGCCCCCTGCACCGTTGTAGGCTCGTGCGCTGCCTCCCGTGCTTCCCGAAGGGCCACCGGCACCCGGCCCCAGTGCACCGCGATCTTCTGCCTGAGTCGGTACACGCGACAACAGTGTCAGCGCAAAAGTCTCCGTTACGTCGCGCGGGCCGCCCTTTGCCCCTCCGAAGCGAACCTCTACCGTTGTCTCGGCAAAGGCGGCAAAGTCGGTGCGCAGCACGTAACGGCCATCCTCCGGGATGTGCAGCCGGAACGTGCCGTTTGTTCCCGTCGCCGTGGTGTACCGCGTGCCTGTAAGCGTGTTGGTCGCAGTAATGGAAACACCCGGCAGCGGGGTGCTGCCCGCGGTGACCGTGCCGCTGATGGTACCGCCCTGCACTGCGGCGTCCACAGCTGCCGGTGCCTGGGGATCAGGCGAAGCAGCTGGAAGCGATGCTGTCGGTATTTGCGATACTGCTGGTACTTGCGGTGCAGGCGTCGCTTGCAACGCCGGAGACGTCTGCGCCCACACGCCAGTCCCTGGCACCGCCAGCAGCGCGAGCACCGCACCGACCCGCTTGCCGCGAAGACGATTTCGAATGAAAGCGTTGCCCGGCCTGCTCATAGCTTGTCCTCGTAAGTCACAAATACCTACTGAACGAATGAATTATTGATCTTTAATCCGCGACCACTCGCGGATCTCGGCCGCGTCCACCACGGTAAGTACCTTCGCCTCAAACCCGCCATTCTCCAGTACCCCGGTAGCGGTCATACCGTCGCCTACCTGGATGTCCGGCAGCGTGATGCTCTGGTGCTTCCTGCGGAACGAGGTATCTTCATCCACATTCACCGTGTTCACCGCGCCGTCAGGCCGCTTGATCACCAGCTTGGTGCCCTGCTTTTCCGTAATGGTGCCGGCCAGCCAGGTCTTACCCCACTGCGTTCGACGCTGGTCCAGCTCAGCCAACTCCGCCGCGTCCACCACGGCCACAAACACCGCGCCAAGGGTGTGCTTCTTCGCATCCAGTTCGCCGCCGGCCAGCACGGTGTCACCTACGTGCGCTGCATTGCCCTGGGCCTGCTCGCCCCTTTTAACGTAGTGCGTGTTCGCGCCGGTTTGCACTTCGTAGATCGTTCCATTAGGTGATTTGACAAAAATAGAGGAGCCTGAAGTCCGGGCAACGGTTCCGCGAATCGCCTGTAGTCCGGCAATGTCGAAGTTCGAATCTTCCTGCGCGTCGGCATGCAGCAGCCCGGCGGCACAGGCAAGCAGCAAGCCCCCCATCATTCGCCCTAAACGGTTCCGACCGGGCACCACGGAAGCAAAGCGCAACATGTACCGCAAAGATTGCAAGTGCATAAATTTGTCCTTTCAAGCGTCAGGCGGCTCCCGTCAGGCGCTTTTGGGGACATTCCTAATGCTTCAGACGACTTCCGAAGGGAAAAGACGCTGCCTGTACCCGCCTCATGCCCACTTCCAAATCGACAGGGCGCAACATACAGCAGCCGTCTCTTCCAAGTGTACCTTTTAGTCCCCTACTCATCCGGCGTCTCCAAGCACCCAGAGCGATCTTTCGGTAAGCGGCCTGTCATCGTGAAATGCCGCCTTGGCATTCCTTTCGACGCCCTACAGTATGGGTGGAACAAGGAAGCGGAAACTTCCATCTGCCGGGCAACACCAACTGCTATCTGCGCTCTAAGCTAAGAGCATCAGCAGCCGGGCGCTGGGCGGGAAGAACAGGCATGACTCCTACAACTGCGTACACGTCCAGTCCCTCGTTACAGCAACTCATCGACCGGATACAAACCGTGCGGCAGGCTAGCCTTGCCTTGTGCGCGCCGCTGACGCCCGAAGATATGATGGTGCAAAGCTGCCCGGAAGCGAGCCCTGCCAAGTGGCACCTGGCCCATACCAGCTGGTTTTTTGAAACATTTCTTCTGCGCGACCTGCCCGGCTATAAGCCTTTCCACCCAGATTTCCTATGGCTGTTCAACAGCTACTACAACGGCGTCTCTGCCCAGCCTGAAAAGAAGCTGCGCGCGTCCTTTTCGCGGCCCGGTATCAACGATATCCTTGCCTACCGCGCCTATGTCGATGCCGGCCTACGCGAGCTATTTACGACCGGGCTTACCGCTGAAATTATGGACGAGATGCAGCGTCGCCTGGTACTGGGCCTGCACCATGAGCAGCAGCACGGTGAGCTGCTGCTGACTGACATCAAGCACGCGCTATGGAGCAACCCGCTGCGACCCGCCTACCGCGAAGGCGGCTTGCCGGGCTTGGATGTCTCCATGACCCGCCAGCTCACAAACCAGACCTGGCTTCCGTTCGCGGAAGGTTTGCGCGAAATCGGCCACACCGGTGAAGGTTTTTGTTTTGACAATGAAGCGCCGCGCCACAGGGTGTGGCTCGATGCGTTTGAGCTTGCCTCGCGTCCTGTCTCCTGCGCGGAGTACCTGCAATTTATAGAAGACGGCGGCTATCGGCGTGCCGACCTGTGGCTCTCTGACGGCTGGAACATCGTGCAGCGCGAGGGCTGGGAAGCACCGCTCTACTGGCATCGTGACATAGAAGAATCCGACTGGACGGTCTTTACCTTGCGCGGCGAGCAGCCCCTGCGGCAGTTGCTGGCTGCGCCGGTGTGCCACATCAGCTACTTTGAGGCTGACGCTTTTGCACGCTGGGCAGGTATGCAGCTGCCTACTGAAGCCGAATGGGAAGTAGCCGCCGCAGGTTGTGAGCCGCATACTGAGAACCTCCTCGAAGGCGATACCCTCCACCCGCTTGCCGGTCATGGAACCGACGGGCTGCGCGAGATGTTCGGCGGCGTGTGGGAGTGGACGGGTAGCGCTTACCTGGGCTATCCCGGCTATGCGGCTGTACCCGGCGCTTTGGGCGAGTACAACGGCAAGTTTATGAGCAGCCAGATGGTGCTGCGCGGCGGCTCCGTAGCTACCCCTGTTTCGCACATCCGGTCTACATATCGCAACTTCTTCCCGCCGCACACACGCTGGCAGTTCTCCGGCGTGCGCCTGGCACGACGTTAGCCAAAAGGCATATGGCCACTTTAGACGCGCTTCCTTCTTCCTTGTTAGATTTCGAAGACCGATTTCCCAAGGGGCTTTCACCCCTTGCCGCTGAAGTTCTCAAAGGTTTATCCCGAACACCCAAAACTCTCAGTCCATGGCTGTTCTACGACAGCCGAGGCTCTGAGTTGTTCGAGCAGATCACCCAGCTGCCGGAGTATTACGTCACCCGCACAGAGCGCGCCATCTTTGCTGCTCATGCCGACGAGATCGTCACGGTAGCCGCTACCGGGGAGCGGCTTGCCATGCTCGAACTCGGTGCCGGGACCGCCTCAAAAACCGGCTTGTTGCTGGCCGCTGCCACGCGATACCAGGGCAGCGTCGATTACTACGCGATAGACGTGTCGGAAAGCGCGCTGATTGAAGCCAAGCGGCATCTTGAAGCGGAGCTGCCCGGCGTGCGTGTACATCCCCGCATTGCCGATTACACCGAAGGCCTTGGCCAGGTCGAAGCCGCGGGCCTGCGCAAGCTGGTGCTTTACATCGGCTCCAGCATCGGCAACTTTGAACCTGCAGATGCGACCGCGTTGCTCACAGCCGTGCGCGCGGAGCTCGCCCCCGGCGACACCCTGCTGTTGGGCGCAGATCAGGTCAAGGATCGTGCCGCGCTGCTGGCTGCCTATGACGATGCCCAAGACATCACGGCGCAGTTCAATCGCAACGTACTAAGCCGCATCAACCGCGAGCTGGGCGCGGATTTCAACCTCGATACCTTTGCTCATGAAGCCCGCTGGAACGAGGCCGCACAGCGGATTGAAATGCACCTGCGCAGCCGGGTAGCGCAGTCGGTATATATCCCGGCGCTCGATCTCACCGTCCACTTTGCCGCCGGTGAAACCATCCACACGGAAAACAGCTACAAGTTTACGGACGAGCGCATTCTTACTATGCTGCAGCAGGCGGGCTTTACCCTGCGCCGCGAGTGGAAAGACGAACGCGGCTGGTTCGCCGTCTACCTCGCCGAGGCGTGCTGAGGTTCCAGCATGCCTGCACCATTGCCCGCTGACCCGACCTTGATCTCGCCGCCGGTAGGGCTGAAGCGTGTCCGGGGGAAAGAGTCGGGAAAGTTGTCCTGGATAAAGCGCAGCATGCCCTCACGAATAATGCAGCGCAGGTCAAACTGGTCGCTCGCATTGGATGCGCTCAGCAGGCAACGTATTTCCACAGTTTGCTCAGAGATGTTGGTCACCTGGAGTGCCTTCACTTTGCCGTCCCACTGCGACTCGCCCTCCAGCAGCCGGAAAAACTCTTTCCGCAGTGCGTCGACCGGGACGGAGTAGTCCACGTAGAGAAACGCAGTGCCCAGTAGTTCGGTATGCTCGCGGGTCCAGTTCTGGAAAGACTTGTCGATAAAGAAGCTGAGCGGAACGATCAGACGGCGCAAATCCCAGGTGCGTACCACCACGTAGGTAGTCGTAATCTCTTCGATTTTGCCCCACTCGTTCTCGATGATGACGACGTCTTCTAGGCGAATCGGCTCGGTAAGCGCGATCTGGATACCGGCCAGCAGGTTGCTGGCGGACGACTTGGCGGCAGTGGCAAGCACCAGGCTGGCCAGCCCGGCAGAGGCGAGCAAACCCGCGCCGTAGTGCCATATGGCTGAGTCCTTGAACAGTGAAAGAATAAGCCCGGCATCAATGATGATCAGCAGGATGATTGCCATACGGCGCAGCAACTGTGTCTGCGTGCGAACCCGGCGAGCGCGTAGATCGTCTGCCGCCTGTGTGTTGTAGCGCAGCAGCATTACGTCTTCAATCAGGTACACGCTTGAAATCATGAACCAGCCGAAGGCCAGGAACAGCGTAATCAGCAGGCCCTTCGCGAATGCACTTACCAGTTGCGACAGCTGCGGATCAAGCTGCAGAAACGGCAGCACAAAAAACAACGTCGTGATCAGCGTGATGGCTAGCGCAGGCCGCCGCAGGCGGGTAGCCGCGGCGTGCATCAGCGGCGAGGTTTTCCGGTCCTGGTTACGGCGAAACCGCGCCAGGACGCGGAAGAAAATGGCGTGTAGGGCCGAGCCGATGGTGAGCGCGACACATACAGCCACCACCGCGACTAGAACGGCGTGTACATGCGGTGACAGAAAGTGCTGATGTGGAATGGGTGCCACAAAGGTAGCTATGCTCATAATGCCTTTCATGGCTCTTTTAAACAGCCGGCCGCCGGTAATCGCCGCTTTTGCCGCCCACCTTGCGTACCAATTGAATATGGCGGATGGTGATGCTTTTATCGAGCGCCTTGCACATGTCGTAGACGGTCAATGCGGCAACACCGGCCGCGGTAAGCGCTTCCATCTCCACACCCGTGTTGGCGTCCGTAGCAGCAACTGCGCGAATCATGACCCCTGTATCGACAATTTCTGCCTGAACATTAAGAAATGTAAGCGGCAGCGGGTGGCACATGGGGATCAGCTCGCTGGTCCGCTTGCCTGCCTGGATACCGGCAAAACGCGCTACCTCCAGGGGATTGCCCTTCGGGTTCTCCGGCAATGCTGCCAGCACTGCCGCTGATAGCTCCACAAATGCTTCCGCTTCCGCCTCGCGCCGCGTCGCTGCCTTCCCGCTCACGTCCACCATGCGCGCCGTGCCGTCCGCGCCGTAGTGCGACAAGCCTGAAGGCGCGTTTCCCTGCGAATCGCTCATGTTTTAAGCCTACCGTACATGCTTCCCTTCTATGTTTCAGGCAAGAAGCACAGTAACGGTCGTACCTGCCGCGAGCCCGGCAGTCTCTTCCGGCACCACCAGGAAGCAGTTGGCGCGCGCCGTACTGGCGAGGTCGCCGGAGCCCTGCCAGGCAATGACCTCCACGCTCGGCAAAGCAATGTCATGCGTGAGCAGCGCCGGGAGGAAGCGCGTAAGCCCGGCCTTGCCTTTATAGTCGTGCCGGAGCCGCGCCTGAGCAAAGGGCGGCGTGTACTCCCCCTGTCCGCACAAGGCAGCCAGCAAGGGCGCGACAAATACCGCAAAGCACACGATGGTGGACACAGGATTGCCCGGCAACCCAAAGAACGGCAACCCTGTACCTCCCAGTTCGCCGAACACAACCGGCTTACCCGGCTGGATGCGCGCCCCCGTGAAGTGAAACACGCCGCCGAGCGCGGCAAGCGCCGGTTCCACCAGGTCGTACTTGCCCATGGACACCCCGCCCGATAGCAGCAGCAGGTCGCAACTTTGCGAGGCTTGGCGAATTGCCGCTTTCAGTGCTTGCGCCTCATCCGCTACAGGCGGCAGAGGCAGCGCCTCGCCGCCAAGCGCCTCCACCTGCGCAGCCAGCGTGTAGGTGTTCGAGTTGCGAATCTGATGGGGCAGCGGCGTCTCGGCAACATCGACAAGCTCGTCACCGGTCGAGAGAATCGCCACCCGAGGCCGCTTGTACACTTCAACCTGCGCGTACCCGCAGGCTGCCGCCGCGGCTATGCCATGCGCATTCAAAGGCGTACCGGCAGGCAGCAGCACAGCCCCCTGCCGCGCCTCCGCCCCTTGCGGCACTACGTTGTCCCCGGCAGTAATCGCGCGTCCCTCGGTGAGCTGTACCGTGCCGTCGTCACGCTCGACGTGCTCGATCATCACCACGCAGTCCAGCCCCGCAGGCAGCGGCGCACCGGTCATAATCTCTACACAATGCCCGGCCTCGACCGGCTCTCCCCAGGACTTGCCCGCCCTCAGCAGCCCGGCAACCCGGAGGCTGCCTGCCGCCCATTCCCCGGCGCGCCCCGCAAAGCCGTCGCGCGTAGAGCGGGCAAAAGGCGGCTGGTCTCGGTCGGCAAGCACAGGCTGTTGCAACACCCGGCCCCGCGCCGCCGGCAGGTCCAGCACCTCAGCAGCTTGAATGCCCGGCATGGACTGCGCAGCCCGGACGCGCACCACCGCTATAGCCTCTGCGTAGGACGGAGGTTTGGCAGGGAGACTCATGGCTTCATAATAGGACAGCAGGATCGACAGCTAGCTTTGGATAGCTGGTTCAGGGTAGCCGCAAATATAGTAAGAGGCACCCCGCTCTCGCAAGATGCCTCTTTTCTGCACAAAGAGTTTCTACTTTTTAGCGTGAAAGCTCGTCTTCACGGGCTGCCCCATGCCCGCGAGAATATTCGTTGCATCCCCGGCAAACTGCCCGTCCGGGGCCAGTTCCAAATACTTCTGGTACGCCTCGGCACATCCCGGCGGCGCTGTAATCTTTTGCGTCTTCGGGTCCACGGTGGCTTGGCCGATCAGCGCCTGTCCCTTCAGGTAGTACGGGATCGGCTTGTTCGGGTCGACAGCAATCGCCTTATCCGCGGCTGCGGTTACAGCAGCGCTGTTCTGGCCGGACCGCGCCAGAATGATCGTCTCATTGGTGTAGTACGTGCCCGCCTGTGTTGGGTTTGCCTTTGCCGCGGCATCGTAGGCGGCGGTTGCATCCGGCACTTTATTTTGCCCGGCCTGCGCCTCACCCAGCGCATTGTCGGCACCCCCGATGATCTCGGCATTCGGCTTCGGCGATGCGGTTTCGAGCGAAACGGCCTTTTGCAGGGAAGTCACTGCATCCGGGTACTTCTTCTCGCCCACCTGGGCGTTGCCCAGCTCCAGCCAGATCACCGAAGCATCAGGCTTCGCCAGGGAGTCCTTAGTCATCAGCGCGTCGGCATCCGCATAGTTCTTCGCCTTGTTGTCATTCCGAGCAGTTGCGAGATCGGCGTTCAGCGTCTTTACCACGGAGTTATTCTTCAGCGCCTCCGCGTTTTTGGCCTTTACGTCCTCAATCTGCTTGCGCTGCTCAGGCGTCAACTTGGCTAGGTACTCCGGTCGTGACAGGTCAAAATCCTCTACCGCATCTTGGCTGGCAGTGACCTTGACATTCATCAGCTGGTCTACCGACTTACCTGCCGACATCAGGTTCAGGACGTAGGTGCCGGGAGCAATGCCCGTGCCTTTGTAGTCGCCGTTGGCATCAGCGGTAAAGGTGTATTTCACGGTTTTTCCATCCGTGGTCACCAGTACCTGCGCATTGGCAATCGGGCTGGCGGCAGGGTCTTGTACGTGGCCGTGAATGCTTCCGACAGGTGCCTGCCCGTGGACGGCAGTCCATGGCAACCCTGTGGCGCTTAGAAACAGTGCAATTGCCGGGAGTTTCGATCGTAGTTTCATCGTTTCCTCTTTCTCATCCAGTTTCTTATCCGGGGCGCTGTCAGGTAGCCGCCTGGCTCGTTTCAAGTTTGACCCGGTCAGCGGTTGTGCGTCGCATAGGGCAGGGGATCGTGCTGCCCCGCCTCGACAAACGCGCGTAGCCGCAGCACGCAGCTATCGCACACACCGCAGGCGGTGGTTTCCCCCTGGTAGCAGGACCACGTTACATCCAGCGGCGCATGAAGTTCAATACCCAGCGCAACGATTTCACTTTTTCGCATGCTGATGAGCGGAGTCGCAATCTCGATATCCCCATCACGGGTACCGGTTTGGATCAACTGCCGGAAGGCGTCATAGTAGGCAGGCCGGCAGTCCGGGTAGCCGGAACTGTCCTGCTCCACCGCGCCGATAAAGATCGTCCGGGCGTCGATGGTCTCAGCCCAGCTTACCGCCGCGCTTAGGAAGTGCGCGTTTCGAAACGGCACATACGTGACCGGGATTTCCGCGCCCACCGTCTCCGGCGCGTCCGGCACGGCAATGGATGAGTCCGTCAGTGCAGAGCCGCCTATGGTGCGGAATAGGTCAAGCTTCAGGTGCAAAAACAGGGAGATGCCAAGCACCTCGGCTACAGCGCGGGCACTTTTAAGCTCACGCGCCTCCGTGCGCTGCCCGTAGGAGACATGCAGCGCACAGGGTTCATAATCCCGGGCAGCTAGCGCCGCGCACACACAGGAGTCCATTCCGCCGGAAAGGGAAACAATGGCGCGCGGCCTGGCTGTAATGTTTGGCATGGCTGTCATGCGGGTACCGCATCTGCGGGGGTCCGCGCCGCCGCCCACCAGCTGTCAAACGCCGCCAGCGCCAGGTCACACTGCATCGCATGCCGGACTTTCTTATCGCGCACTTTCTTGCGAGTCTCCTCATCAAGAGGCAGCAGCAGGTCGAACGTGACATTCGCAGGCTGGAAATTCTTTTTCTCGGCATGCGTGATGTAGTGCACCAGCGAGCCCAACGCCGTGCCGCGCGGTGCGGGTTCCGCAGCAATGCCTAGCGCCGCGCTTGCCGCATAGTACCCGGCAAGCAGCCCGGTCGCAATCGATTCGGTATACCCCTCCACGCCTGAAATCTGCCCGGCGAAGAACACGTTCGGGTACGCTCGCAGGTGCAAATTTTCCGTCAGCACGCTCGGACTATGGATATAGGTATTGCGATGGATCTGCCCCCAGCGCAGGAACTTCGCCTGCTCCAGGCCGGGAATGAGCCGCAAAATGCGCCCCTGCTCGTCATATTTCAGGTGATTCTGAAACCCGACCAGGTTGTAGGAGTCAGCCCGCAGGTTTTCAGACCGCAGCTGCACCACCGCCCAGGGCTGTTTGCCAGTGCGCGGGTCGCGTAAGCCCACCGGCTTCATCGGCCCGAAGCGCAGCGTGTCGCGCCCGCGCCGCGCCAACTCTTCAATGGGCAGGCAGCTCTCGAAGTAGGGCAGCTTCTCCCACTCCTTGGTTTCAGCGGGCTCCGCCGCCAGCAGCGCGTCCAGAAAGGTGTCGTATTCTTCGCGCGTAAACGGGCAATTGATGTAGTCGGCAGTACCCTTGTCCCAGCGTGCGGCAAAGTACACGCGCTCCATATTGATGGTCTCCGCGTCCACAATGGGCGAAATGGAATCGTAAAAAGCCAGGTGTTCCGAGCCCGTCAGCCGCGCGATCTCGCCGGACAGCGCAGAAGACGTCAGCGGTCCGGTAGCAATGACCGTGATGCCGTCTTCCGGATCGAGCCTCGTGGCCTCTTCACGATAAATCGTGATCAAGGGCTCGCTCGCAAGCGCAGCAGCGATGTGCCGCGAAAACTTCACGCGGTCCACCGCCAGCGCGTGTCCCGCAGGT
>CAXSHS010000095.1:0-11211 GCA_964237325.1 uncultured Acidobacteriaceae bacterium
GTGTGGCAATACGCATCGATCTCGCGATTGTCAGTGATCTGCTGATGAAGATGAACGCGGGAATACAGCCTGCGGAAACCGCTCAGCGCGAGATGCGGGTCAGTGCTCCGCCGATGAACGCGATGCTGAGCAGCGCAGCGTTGCGCCTGCTCGAATGCCTTGCCTCGCCGACAGATGCGACAGTGCTCGGGCCCCCGCGCGTTCGGGAGCTTCTTTACCGCGTCCTGTGCGGGGAAGGGGGCTGTGCTTTGCGAACATTGCTGCTCGGCAACGAAAACCGGACAAAAATCCACCGCATCCTGCAGCAAATGCATAATACGTACCCGGCACCATTGGATGTTCTGGAGCTGGCACATCAAGCAGGTATGAGCGTCTCTGCGCTGCACCTTCACTTCAAAGCAGTTACCGGCACGTCGCCTGTGCAGTACCTCAAAACAGTACGCCTGCATAAAGCGCGCATGCTAATGGTGCAGGAGCGCATGGGTGCGGCTCTGGCAGCTGAGCGCGTAGGCTACGACAGCCCATCACAGTTCAGCCGCGAGTTCAAGCGATTCTTCGGTACCCCGCCGGCGGAAGAGGCGCAGCGGGTACGAGCTACCTTCGGGTTTACCGATGAGGTCTCGGCGAGTACGGGCACTGCGCTTTAATCCTTAGTGCCGACACATGCGCCTGTCGCCCTACTCATTGCCGAATCGTCGACAAACCCGAAATAGCATAAGCGGAAGGGCTATGAGAACAGCCCGATGCGATACTATAAGGACCGTTCTGAAAGGCTTATAAATCTCATTGCCTAATCCTGCTTCCACTTTCGCCCACCTGCTGCTTAGTGCTTTGTGCCTGCCTTTCGTTGCAGGCTGTACCGCGCAAGCACCTGCCGGTACTGCACTGACGCCGGGGCAGGATCGCCGCATTGAGCTGATGGTGCGCTCACAGTTGAGCGTGCCTGCCGACTGGGATGTTGCCGCGGGTAGCCGAGCACCGAGCGACGTTCCCGGCTTTGATACATTGCACATTGTGTTTTCACCGACTGCCAACCCAAGCCGCAAGGAAGCCCTTGATTTTTTGCTGTCGAAAGACGGTAAAACACTGGCGAAGCTTACCAAGTACGACCTCGACAAGGTGCCCGGCACAGACATTGCCACTGCCGGCCGTCCGGTGCGCGGCAGTGAGAGTGCCAAAGTCGAGATTGTGAACTTTGACGATTTAGAGTGCCCCTACTGCGCGCGCATGCACACCGAGCTGTTTCCGCAAACACTGGACCACTACAAAGGTTTGGTGAAGGTGGTCTACAAGGACGATCCACTGGTTGAGATTCACCCCTGGGCGCTGCGTGCTGCTGTAGATGCCAACTGCCTGGCCGCGCAAAACGGCAAGGCGTACTGGAACTATGTGGATTATGTGCATGCCCATGGCGAGGATGTTTCCGGGCCGGACCACAATCTGCCGAAAGCCAGTGCCATGCTCGACAGGATTGCCACGGACGAAGGTGCTCGCTCTGCTCTAAACCAACCCGCACTTGCTGCTTGCCTGGCACGCCAGGATGAAACTGCGGTACGCGCTTCGGCAAACGAAGCGCAAGCGTTGCACGTCGATGGCACACCCGCGTTGTTTATCGATGGCGAGCGGGTTTCAGGCGCGCAGCCTGTTGCGTATTTATGGGCTGCCATCGACCGCGCCCTGCGCGCACAGGGCATTACGCCACCACCTGAGCCTGCAGCAGGTCCTCCGGTGCCAGCGGCTCCGGGTGGAACGCGGTAGACCATCACGGTGTATCTATATCACAACCTGAGCCGGTATTCTGAAAAGTGCAGTGCAGCCCCATGCTGCCAAGGAGCCCTGGTGCCCGCAGTCATTCCATTTTCATCTCATCGCCATGCCGCTGCCATCACTTCGACGCTGCTTGCTTTCTCCCTTTTTGCTTCCGGCTGCTCGCACGCGCATAGCGCGGACGTCATGGCTAAGGTCAACGATAAGCCGATAGCATCGAAGGACGTGCAGACACTCTATGAAAATTCGCTGGGAGAGAACCAGCAGAAGCCTTCTCTTGAGCAGGAAGATATTGTGCGGCTCAATATTGTCCGGCAGCTTATCGACGAAGAGATCCTTGCGCAGCGCGCTGGCAAGCTGAATCTGGCTGCAACCGATGAAGATGTAAGTGGGCAGATCACGGAGATGAAAGCTCCGTTTACAGAAGAAGGCTTTAACAAACGGCTTGCTGAAAAGCACCTGTCACTTGACGACCTGCGCCGTGACATTCGCCGGGCTAAAACCACTGAGAAGCTTTTCAACAAGGAAATCAATTCCAAGATCAACATCACCGATGCCGATATCTCCGGCTACTACAACGCGCATAAGGCCGAGTACAACCTAGCTGAGCCTGAATACCATATGGCGCAGATTGTGGTGACCGCACAGCCTGAGCCGCCGCAGAGCCAGAATGGCGGCGTAGGCAATTTGCAAAATAGTAAGGCGAGCAACGACTCCGAAGCCAAGAAGAAGATTGAAATGCTGCACAATCGGCTGGAGAGCGGCGAGGACTTCGGCGCGCTTGCTGCCAACTTCTCCGAGCGTGCGGACAATGCCTCCAGCGGCGGCGACATGGGTTTCTTTCAAGAGTCGCAGCTGCGAAGCGACCAGGCTGTCTACGACGCTGTACAGAAGCTCAAGCCCGGTCAGATCACTGACGTGCTGTCGCTGCTTGATCCAACAACGCGTAAACCCATTGGCTATGCCGTTTACCGGCTCATCGACCGCGAAGCTGCCGGGCAGCGCGACTTGAACGACCCTCGCGTGCAGCAATCCATTCGACAACAATTGCGAGATACTCGGTCGCAGATGTTAAAAAACGCCTACCTTGAAGTACTGCGCAATCAGGCTCGTGTGGAGAACTATTTCGCAGAAGACATCTTTAAGAGCGGGGCCAAATAGCGGCTTGGTATCCAGTAGAGGTGATGCAGTATAGATCGTGGCGTCATCCTGAGCGTAGCGAAGGATCTGCTATTGCTATTGTGTCTGCAGTAAAGCAATGCTACACGGGGAGAAGTAATGCGCTTTGGGCTACTAGGTTTCGGACACCATGCAGCCAAACGGCTAGTGCCTGCCTTTGCGGGTGCGCGCGTGGCGCAGCTTGCGGGGATGTGGCGGCGCGATGCAGGGAAAGCAGCGGCCGATGTGGCTCGCTTCGGCATTGAGCGAGTGTTTTCGTCTGCCGAGGAGCTGTGCGCTTCACCCGACATTGATGCTGTGTTTGTTGTCTCTCCTGATGCTTTGCACTTGGATCATGTGCTGCTTGCCTTACGGCACGGCAAGCCGGTGTTGTGCGAAAAGCCCCTTGCCATGAGCGCCGACGAAGCAGGGCGGATGCTTACCGCGGCACAAAAGGCAGGTGTACTGTTCGGCGTAGCGCAGAATATGCGCTATAACCTGGCCATTGACTTGATGCGCCGCTGGATTACGGAAGGACACATCGGCAAGCCACAGCTGGCACACGCGCAGTTCTGCTACATGACCAGCCAAAGCCCCCGGACGTGGATCAATGACCCTACTCTTGCGCTTGGAGGCCCTATCGGTGATGTCGGCATTCACTGTATTGACGCTCTTTGCTACGTTCTTGGAGATACTGTTCGCGCAGTCAGCACAATTGCTCATCAGGACGTAGCCTCAGGCGAAGTGGAGTCGCACGCGGTGGTAGGTCTTGAGTTTGCTTCCGGCGCGATGGGAGTAGTTACCCTGACGACTCGCGCTGCGTACCGCACCTTGATTGAAGTTACAGGCGAGCGAGGCTCTTTGAGCTGCGAGGATGCCATGACCGTCGACCATCCCGTATCCTTAGTTCGGCGAGAAGGCGGCAAGATAGTACTGGAACAGCCTGTCTCAAACCAGGATGCGTTTTCGCGCATGCTGGATGGGTTTGCGGAAGCCGCACAGGGTGGTAAGATTCCATTTCGAGCAACGGCTTCAGAGGGATTGGTAAACCAGCGCACTCTTGATGCTGCTTACAAGTCCTGGAAAACAGGCCAGCGGCAAATTCCTTAATTGTTTTAAGAAATTTGTACATGTTTGTAGAAATAAAAAGCCCCGGCATGAGCCGGGGTTTTTTCTACAGCATAGTGCTATTTTGTGCTATCCAGTACGATGCCGCCAGAGCTTGCTTTTTCTTTCTGAGCTTCATTTACCTTACGGGCACCCATAGCCTTATTCAGCCACTCTTCTGCTTGAGCAATGTCTGCAGTTTGAGCGGTGGGATTGCCACAGTCTACATCAGCCTGCCTGCGATCTAGTAAGCTCAGGTAGGACATGGCATCATCATAGGATGGACGAATTTCAACTGCACGGTGTAGATACTGCAGCCCTTCCGTAACCGGCTCCATATTGTCTGCCTTGATTTTGGCACAGACTTGCTTGGACATTTTGACATTACCTTTATCGTCGTTTGTCAAACCGCTTGACGAAAGGTCTTTCACTGCATTTTTAAAAGATGCTCGCCAGTCAATAACGCCGACAGTGTAAGGCGCTTCAGCATCTGCGGGATCTGCCTTCATTACCTTCTGCTGCCACTCTTTAGCTTTGTCCAAATTCTCCGTGCTGAAATAGAGACTTGCAATCCCCTTAAGGCTAGTGATGTCATTCGGATGCTCGTCAAGAACCTTCTTATAACTGTCAATTGCCATGCCAGCCGTTTTGAGGTTCGCAGGAGTTATGAGATCGGGTACGACTTCTTGCGCGTACGCGGTCGCAAGATAAATCCGAGTCATGGGGTATTTTGGATCCAGATTGACGGCATTTTGGAAGTGATTGATAGCTTCTTCATACCGCGCTCCCTTATATGCCTGAACGCCCTTTACCAGCTGGTCACGAGCTTTGAGCTTATTGCATCCGGTCGATAGGACCAAGAGCGACAACGCAGCCGCGGTCAATACCGGAACACGTGCGATTCGATTCATTCTGTCTCTTATCTCCTCTAATCAGCAGGGCAGCCCTGACATCCGTATGATATGGCGCTTGCAGAGCAAACTTGCGTCCAATTGTAACCGGCCCGTGAGCGAAGCGATGTAAGGGCGGCTACATACTACGTATATAAAGGAGCCTCGCCGGTAGTGGCAGAATGCTCCTTCAAATCCCTACTGACCTGCTTCGATTTTTGGAGTAATCAGGCCGATGTGGTCGACACCTACAGACTTTGCAACATCTACAATTTGGGCCACGCTCTGAAAGTTCAATTCTGCATCCCCCTTCACAAACATAACCTTCTGTTCGCGAACGGCATAAATTTGCGTAAGCCGAGCAGGCAGCTCTCCAAAGGAAACCGGGTCTTGATTGATCTTGTAAGTCGGCTGACCTGTACCGGTACCAAGTACCTGCACAACAATTGTTTTGTCATTAGGCTGTTCGTTATGGGTTTTCGGCGGCTGTGGCACCATAGCATCCAAGCCATGGGGCGTGACCGGTACGATAACCATAAAAATAATTAGCAGCACCAGCAGCACGTCGATGAGTGGGGTTACATTAATATCTGCGCTAAGCCCACCTGGGCCGCTACTTCCCATTGACATATGGAATCCTCAATTTCTAAATATTAAAATTCCGCTTATTGACCGCCGGCGACGGGCGGAGCTGCCGAATGCTGGTCAGTGAGTAAACCTACCTCTTCAACGCCGGCAGTGCGCACTGCATCAATCGCATCTTCGACAGCACCATAGTGAGCTCGCGAGTCTGCACGAAAATACACGACTTTGTTTGTCTTGTCCTTCAAACGATCCTGTACTTCAGTGCCTAACTGGTCGAGCGCAATCTGATTCTGCCCTAGATACACCTTGCTATCACGAGTAACAGCAATGGTGACTGCATCTTCTTTACTGGCGTCCTCCATAGCGATTGCGTTTCTGGAGTTTACTAACGTTACATTTACTTTATTTGTAAGCATGGGCGTAATGACCATGAAGATGATCAACAGCACCAGCATCACGTCTACCATGGGGGTAACATTGATGTTGGAATTGACCTTACGTCCTTCGTCCCGCTTAAGAATCGGCATATATTCGCTCACTCTCTACATCGGCTACCCGCCGCTAAAAGCGACGGAGCAACTGTGCAGAATACAACCGCTGTTAGCGGCGGTTCTGTTTTAGGAAGTAGTCGACCAGCTCGCTTGCAGAGTTGTCCATCTCTACGTCAAAAGCTTCCACTTTGTTAGTGAAGTAATTGAAGGTCATAACGGCTGGGATCGCGACAAGCAAACCGAAAGCAGTTGTGACAAGAGCTTCAGAGATACCGCTGGCAACTGCGCCGATACCCGGTGTCTTCTGTACCGCAATCTCTTGGAATGCCTTCAAGATACCGGCTACAGTACCAAACAACCCGACAAATGGCGCGGTGGAACCAATAGTCGCTAGACCACCCAGGCCGCGCTTCAACTTGGCATGTACGATCGCTTCCGACCGCTCAAGAGCGCGCTTGGAAGACTCAACCTGCTCAACTGTCACCTGTCCGCCGCCATAGTTACGGAACTCCTGCAGACCGGCCGTGACTACCTCAGCTAGATGCGACTTTTTGTTGCGATCTGCGACCTTAATGGCCTCATCGAGCTTATTCTCACGCAATGCGCCCGCAACACGGGGAGCGAAGTCACGTGACTGCTTCTTGGCTGCCGCAAAATACAGGTAGCGGTCAATGATCACGGCCAGCGACCAGATCGACATGATGAAGAGTACAGCGACAACACCGAGAGCCACAGGGCCCATGTTGTGTGCAAGTTCGAGCGGAGAAAATCCGACCGTAGGGGCGGCGGCTTCCTGAAACCAGAGACCAAGTGTTGCCGGTGCTGCCGTAAGGTGAGCGAGAATCACTAGAATCATCCCTCCTGGGATCGATACTGTTATGTACTGGTTCTAAATTCGAGTTATACAGCAAGATGCAACCGAAAGTACAAGTATGCCGACCTTACTGCCCGATTTCGGTGGCTGGCCTATCCCAGATTGAGACAGCCCAACCACCTGCATTAACCGCCTAAAGTAAATGTGACGTTGACTTGCGTTTGTACTTCAACCGGCTCACCGTTCAGCAGATACGGCTTGTATTTCCAGCGCTTGACAGCATCTACCGCCGAGGCTGCCAGCATCTGCGGACCGCTGACTACCGTAAGATTTTCAATACTGCCCGTCTTTGAGATTGTGGCGGATAGGACCACAGTTCCCTGGATGCGTGCTGCCTTGGCGATGGCCGGATAGGTCGGTTCAGGCTTCGACAGCAAGTTGCCTGCTGCAACACCTGAAGACACTGCGATCTTCTTTGGCGGGGCTGCTTTGACGACTGGTGCCGGACCACTGCCCAGACCGCCCAGAATACCGGCACCTGCGCTTGGATCGCCTGTGCCGCCCAGAACGCCGACAGCCTGCGGTGGTGGTGGAGCGTCATTCACAATTTTGATAACCTTAGGAATTTTGGTTGGTGCAACCATCTCATCGACTTGAGGCACAATCTTCTGAATGTGCACCACAGGGGGTGGCGGTGGGGGCGGCGGTGGGGGCGGCGGGGGTGCTACCAACGCTGTCGTTATGGAAGCCGTCGGCAGTGCTTCAGGGTTTAGCAAGGGGATCAGGATTAGAGCAGCAACAATCGAGACATTGATAAAGATGCCCACGCTCGTGTAGTACTTGCTCTTGGTCTTGAGTTTGCCGCCCGATTCCATCATTGAATCTTCAAACATGGTCCACCTCGGAGAGGAGCAAAGCTTTGTTGTACGGGTAGACACCGGATGGTGCCGATTTGTTCCCAACAATTATGAGCTGCTAAGCACGGTTGTCTCAGTTGAGTGAGCTTCACAGCTGCTCTGAGTACCAAAGTTGTACCACAGTGAATGTACGGCTGAAAATCGGGAACAGCGGAGACGCTCTATAAAGGCGTAAAACCACTCTTAAGCTACGGAGAGTATGCCATGTGATCGCAATAGAAATCGCTAGTCAAAAAGCGTAGTGAAGTATTGGCCATTTGGAACTTCGCTCAAAATACCTTGGCATGCCGATGGTCAAGCCTATCTCTCAAACATGAGATATGAACACCCTACGCTTTCGCGCGCCGTGCAGCAGGCAGTGCTGCCTGGCGTACTGAGCCCGCGCGACGTTCCTGCCAGGCCACGAGCATGGGAGCTGCCACGGCGATCGAGGAGTATGTACCGATCAAGATGCCCACCACCAGCGCAAACGAGAAAGGGTGCAGTACTTCGCCGCCAAATAGGAACAGCGACAGCACGGTCAGGAAGGTCAGGCCGGAGGTCAGTACAGTCCGGCTCAGAGTCTGGTTGATGGAGCGGTTCACGACATCGGCCAGCGGCTCTCGACGGGCTTGGCGAAGATTTTCACGAATACGGTCAAACACCACAATGGTGTCGTTCATGGAATACCCAATGAGTGTCAAGATCGCCGCAATAACGGTAAGTGACATCTCTTTGTCTGCCAACGAGAACGCACCAATTGTGATCAGCGTGTCATGGAAAACTGCAACCACTGCCGCCACACCGTAAATCAGCTCAAAGCGGAACCACAGATATACCAACATGCCCACTAGCGAGTACAGCGTGGCCAGCAGTGCCTGCTTACGCAGCTGCGCACCGACCTGAGGTCCTACAATCTCCACGCTACGTACGTTGAACCCGGACAGAAACGTACCTTCTTCAAGTGACGCTACGACCGGTGCATCGGCTACGCCGCGCAGGCTTGCGATGGAATCGAGCAAGCCTCCCCGGCTACCGTCCTTGAAGGCAATGATTGCCTCGGCCTGCCCGAGATATTTTGCATGTGCATCATCGCCCGCAGGTAGATGCTCCGGGTTACTCTGCTCCAGATACGCCGCTAGTGTGGCGCGACCGGCATTGTCCAAATCGAGCTTGCCAGCAGCCGATGCGCCGCCGGAGGCATAGTGCCGCTCAATAGTGGAAACAATGGCTGCGCGCCCCTGGTCGAGTGCTGCCTCATTCTGCTGCGCAAGCGTGATGAGCACCTCGCGGCTACCGGCAGCGCCGTAGCGTTGCGTATGACTGTCGTGCAACCCGGCTGCGTCCATGGCAGAGCGCAAACGGGTTAAATCGGGTGCTTGCGCAAACTGAATGCGTACTACCGTGCCGCCTTTGAAGTCCACATCCAGCGGCAGGTGGTGCCAGAATAGCAACGACAAGATGCCGGAGATGCTGAACAGCAGGGAAAAGCTCAGGAAGTACCATTTCTTCCCGAGCCAGTCGATCTTTGCGTTTTGAAACAGTTCCAAGTGTGTCCTGCTTTAGCTGAGGTGTTTAGCGGCCTTTGGCGACCTTAATAATAGCCTGCTCCACAACAAACGACATTCCCGCCAGAACCATGCCTGCGGCAAATACCAGCGCGCCGTTGCGAGCTGCCGCCGGATCCATCCCTGCAACTTTATTGGTACTCATATCGAGATTGCCTCTCCCCGCGCACGGCGGTTTACGTTGGCGTCAAAAATCGTCCGCGAAACAAACACAGCGGTAAAGATATTTGCAAAAAGCCCAAAGGTCAGTGTGATGGCGAAGCCCTTAACAGGGCCTGAGCCGAAGATGAACAGTATGGCTGCCGACACAATCGTCGTAACATGTGTATCGACAATTGTGGTCCAAGCATGAGCAAAACCTTGATCGACCGAGGCGGCGGCACTTTTCCCCATGCGCATCTCCTCGCGAATCCGCTCAAAGATCAGCACATTGGAGTCCACACCCATACCGATGGTCAGGATGACTCCCGCGATTCCGGGAAGCGTCAAAACCGCATGCGTGAAGCCCATAAAGCCCAGCAGGATGACCAGGTTAAGCAGCAGCGCCAAGTCCGCGTTGATGCCCGCACCCCGGTAGTAGATCAGCATGAAGACCATGACGGCGGCCATGCCGACGATTGAAGCCAACACTCCCTGCCGAATGGAGTCCGCGCCTAGCGAAGGCCCGACTGAACTCTCCTGGAGGTAGTGAATGGACGCGGGCAGCGCGCCGGTCCTCAGCAGCAGCGAAAGCTCATCGGCTCCGGCCTTGTCCATGGAACCGCCGGAGATGGTGCCCGTGTCGCGGATCTGATCATGGATGTTGGCAACCTCGCGAATCTTGTTGTCGAGCACAACCGCGAGACCCTTTCCTTTATTCGTCTGGGTAAAGTCGGCAAAGTGGTTGCCTGCTGCAGTGGTCAGGTAAAAGGTGACCTGCGGCTCGTTGGTGTTCTGGTTGGTACCTGACTGCGCATCGCGGATGTCGGTGCCTGCAACTTCAGCCGTCTTCTTAAGCAGGTAGACCTGATCGCCTGAGTCTGCGCTGGATGCGCCGGGAGATGCGTGTACCATCTCCTGATCGAACGGGATCGTGCCGCCCAGGGACTGCCGCGCCGCATCTTCGGTCGGGAACGGGCCGCTGTCGACCAGGTGGATTTCCAGCCGAGCCGTGGACTGAATTACGTCCTTGACGCGGGCCGGATCGTCAATGCCGGGCAGCTCGACCAGTATCTGGTTTGAGCCGACGTTGTAGGGTGCGATAACGGGCTCGGAGACGCCCAGCGTGTTCACGCGGTTTGTGATGACTTCCTGCGCCTGCTGGAGCGTGCTCGCCTTGAGCTCCGCGACAATGCTCGGCTTCATGGTCGCTGTCAGCGCACCGGCGTTCTCGCCAAACTCATACTGTGCGGCATAGCGGTTGCTCAACACGCCGCGCGCATCGCTCAATTTGGCTGCTGGGATACCCGCAAACTGCATCAGCGCAGGATCGGGCGGGTTCGGCTTGGAACCGGTTGCGACGATGCCTGCCGCCGTAAGGTCGGTTTGCATGCGGACCAGGTCCGAGTCTGTAGTGGCACCGATTGCCTCATCTACCATCACCTGCAGGATAAGGTGGGTGCCGCCGCTCAGATCGAGTCCAAGGTGGATACGCCGCAGGAGCGAAGCCTTGAGGGCAGCAGGTGTGACCCCATGCGGAATACCGAAGATGCCGAACACAAAAACAAGCAGAGTGGCAAGAATAAGAAGAAGGCGGGTGCCGGGTCGATTGCGCATGGGTGGTAGGGCGGCCGCGAGCGGCTACTTCTCCTCTTCCGTCGTCACGGAGGCGATTGCGGTGCGGGCAATCTCAAGCTTGATATTATCCGGCGCTACACGGATGTACAGTGCATCATCCCGAAGTGCAACGACAACGCCCTTGATGCCGCCCGTGGTGGTGATCCGGTCGCCCGACTT
>CAXSHS010000096.1:0-11154 GCA_964237325.1 uncultured Acidobacteriaceae bacterium
CCGGATGGTTTGCAGAATGTCTTCAGGCTGCGTGGTCGCCATCATGAAGACAACATGGTCCGGCGGCTCCTCCAACGTCTTGAGCAGAGCGTTGAAAGCCGCATCCGTAATCTGGTGTGCCTCGTCGAGGATGTAGATTTTGTAGCGGTCGCGTGCTGGCCGGTAACGGGCGGCGTCGCGCAGTTCCCGGATTTCATCAATGCCCCGGTTCGTCGCAGCATCGATCTCAATGACATCGACCGCATTGCCTGCGCGCACTTCCTCGCAGCTTTCGCAGGTGCCGCACGGCTCATAGTTCGGGCGCTCTGTACTCCCCATGGTCCGGCGGCAGTTCAGCGCCATGGCCAGGATGCGCGCGATGGTGGTCTTGCCGATGCCGCGGTGGCCGGAGAATATATATCCATGCGCGATACGGTTCTGCTCAAGGGCATTGCCCAGGGTGCGGGTCACATGGTCTTGACCGACAACATCTGAAAAGCGCTGCGGACGGTATTTACGAGCTAAAACCTGGTAGGCCATCGTTGTCTCTATTTTAAGGCCGGGAAAGCCGGGTAGCCGTTACCCCTCTGACGAGGAAAACATGCTCCCCCGGCAACCTGCTGCTCCGCAATGACAGGGAGCGTCAGCCGGGTCGCCGTCGTACAAATGGTAGTCATAGGTTAGCTCCTCACCGGCGGCAATGTCGCGCAGGGCCATAATCCACACGCGATCGTCCTCTTCCTCGGTTTCACAATTGGGTTCGCAGGAGTGGTTGAGGAACATAGCGGTGCCGTGGCCGTCGATGACCGTCGTGCCATCGCCGAGACCGAACAGGTAGGTCATTGGCAGGTCTTCGTAGCGGATGTCGGCAAGGTCCTTGCTAAGCCGGGGTCCGGTGTATTCAACCACATATGCGCCTTTGCGGATGCGTGTCGTGGTGTAGCACCCGGCGGCATGGATAAACGAGGAACGAATGATGAGCGCCATGATGTGCAGAGTATAGACGTAGGTTTTGGGAGCCGTGACGAGCTATCTCGCGTCTAAACTAAGGACATGGCAAATGCCCGGTATTACCAAACTTTACTGCTGGCTGCTACCTGCTTGCCGGCGGTAGGTACGATGCAGGCGCAAACCACACCGCCTGCTCCGGCAGCCGCAAGCCCGGCCCAGACAAAGCCCGCCTTACCCTCTGACGAGAATGCGTTTCCCGAGGAGCAATCCAAGGCGGCGCAGAAGGCTTCTGATACCGGGGACAATTCTGCCGCGGATGGTCCGGCAGCAGTACCCGGTGATGATGCAAATGTCCCGGAAAGCTCCAGCCGGTCTCGCATCAAGGGTCTTGATGTGCTTGGGGACCATGACTCGCGCATCGACAATGGTGCAGGTGGCATTGTGAATGATCCGAAATTGGCTCAGGACGACATTCGTATCGGTCAGCTCTATATGGGCCGCGGCAACTACCCTGGAGCCTATGAGCGCTTCAAAGAAGCCACGAAGGTGAATCCCGGCAGCGAGGATGCAGTGTTTTACCTGGCGGAAGCTGCCCGTAAGACTGCGCGGTTGGATGAAGCAGCTACAAACTATCAGACGTATCTGGATGCCGATCCTAAGGGCAAGCGCGCTAAGGATGCTCGCAAAGCCTTGCAGGAGCTTGCCGGTAAGTAGATTGCTGCAAATGATTTAGCGCCAGAAGCTGAAGTACCAAGTGAAGACCGGCTCGCCTAGAAACAGAGTCAGCAGACCGCCCGCGCATAGAAATGTACCAAAGGGAAGACGTAAGTTCTTAGCAGGTTGCCGTCCGCGTGCCATCAGCAGCAACCCTGCGACGGCTCCAAGCAAGACCGCCAGCATCAGGCTTAATCCGGCACCGGCTACCCCAAGCCAGGCTCCGAGCAAAGCCGCTAATTTGACGTCTCCCAGCCCCATGCCCTCGCGTTGGCGCAAAAGCCGGTAAAGCCGGCGAATTAGCAGCAGCAGCCCGGCCCCGCCGAGCGCACCTGCCACACTGCTGATAACAGGCGGCAAGTGCGGCACTGCCATCGGTGCGGCTCGGGCAAGCCTTAGAGCGGGGATCAAGCCTCTGTCGGGAAGAAGGCTCTGGGCCAAGCCTATAACCGTACCGGTCAGGGTAAAGCTGTCCGGCAGCCGGAACGTCTCCCAATCCATCAGCAGCAAACCCAGCAGGAAAAAACAGAGCGCGGCAGCCTCAATCAGGGCTGACGGCTGTTGCTCAAAGTGAATCGCCGCAAAGACGAACAATGCAGCCAACCCGGCCTCTACCAGCGGGTAACGCCAGGAGATATGAGCCCGGCACGCTCGGCAACGCCCGCGAAGCAGCAAAAAGCTAAGCAGCGGGATGTTGTCAATGGGACGGATAGGAGCCTTGCACACCGGGCAGTGCGAGCCGGGCCAGGCAATAGACCGGTGATGGGGCAAACGCGCGATGCAGACATTAAGAAAGCTACCCAGCAACAGACCTGCGGCGATTGCAATTGTGAGAATCACTGCGCCTGAGTGTAGAGCTATCCGGTACAGTGATGCCATGTCTCCCCAACCTGTTTCCAGTCAGATCCCTCAGGACACCGGCAGTCAGCAAGGCGAGCTGTTTGCCGAAGCCGTAGGCATCATGGCACGGCTGCGCGGACCGGACGGCTGCCCCTGGGACCGCGAGCAGACGCCCGGGACCATCCGCAAATACACGCTGGAAGAGACCTATGAGGTGCTTGACGCCATTGAGCGCAAGCACCCCGCCGATCTGTGCGAGGAGCTTGGCGACTTGTTGCTGCAGGTGCTGTTTTACGCACAGATGGCAAGTGAGGCAGAGGAGTTCTCGATAGCGGATGTAATCGCCGGCCTCAATCGCAAGCTCATCCGGCGACATCCGCATGTTTTTGGCGAGGCTGCTGCGAAGGAAGCCGGAAATCAAGCTGTGCTTCTGTCCGCCGAAGCCGGCATTGCATCCGGCCAGGTTTTACTTAACTGGAATGCTATTAAACAGATGGAGAAAAAGAGCAAAGCCGGGGATGAAGGAAGAAGCTCCCGACTGGATGGCGTGCTCCGTGTACAGCCTGCCCTTGCAGAAGCCGATAAGCTGGGTGCCGCAGCAGCGAAATGCGGGTTTGATTGGCCGGATACAACCGGACTCCTTGCAAAAATTCAGGAGGAAGCGTCCGAAGTCGCCGCGGAAATCAGCGAGGGTGCGGCACCTACCGAGGCGCTGCACCTTGAAGTAGGCGATCTTCTATTTGTGACGGCAAACCTGGCACGGCATCTCCGCGTGAACCCGGAGCTCGCCCTGCGTGACGCGAATGCCAAGTTCCGTAGCCGCTTTACTGCCATGGAAGAGATGGAAGGGGAGGGTGCACCGCTGGAAGAACGCTCGCTGGACGAGCTCGAAGCGCTATGGCAGCGGGCGAAGGCGCGCGAGCGCAAGTTGGGTAACAACTCCTGACGCGCGTATGCGTCTAACAAGAGAAAGCTGCCTGGTACCGCCTGTTTGCAGCCAAGGAGAATGCATGACTTCGCAAGAAGAGTCGATGTTGAACGATCTGATGCGCAAAATTAATAGCACCAGTCTGCAGGAAAAAGATGATTCGGCAGAACGGCTCTTGCGCGATGGACTTGGGCGTAACCCGGATGCCATGTACATGCTGGCGCAAACGGTGCTGGTGCAGAATATGGCACTTGACCAGGCCCGGCAGCAGATTATGTCATTGCAGCAGGCTCCACAACAGCAGCAGCAGCCCGCCAAAGCGACTAGCTTTCTAGGCAGTCTGCTGGGGCATCGTGACCCGCAGCCCTCAGCCCCACCTCCATCGCAGGGATATCAGACAGTGAACTACGGCCAGCCCCAGGCTGCGCAATCCCAATTCTCACAGCCTATGCAGCAAGCTCCTTCAGGCCAGCCCAGCTTTATGCGTTCCGCGGCAACTACAGCTGCAGGTGTGGCGGCAGGTGCCTTAGCATTTCAGGGTGTTGAATCGCTGTTGCATGGTGGTGGTGGGTTTGGCGGAGGCGGAGGATTTGGAGGCGGTGGGTTTGGCGGCGGCGGGTTCGGGGACGCACCGCGCGAAGAGGTTGTCAATAATTACTATGACTCGCCGGGTGGCGGTTCCGTTCAGGGCCAGGACGAGCAGCCGCAAGGCGGTTTCGACGCCGGTTCGCAAGACTCCAGTTACGGAGATGATTTTACGGATGGCGGCGGTGACTTCGGCGGCGACGATCTTACCTAAAGTCACTGACTGAACTTGAACTCTTAGGGGTGCTCCATATCTGAAAACCAGGATGTGGAGCACCTTTTAGCATAGTTGGACTTCTACCCTGCGGGTATAGCTTCTAATTGGTCGATGGCTGCCTTGTACCCGGCGTCAGGGACTGGGATAAAGTTTTGACTATTCTCTACGGATTCAATTTTGAGCGACTTGACCAGCAGAATCTTTCCCGTAAGGTGCAGTTCCAGGTGAGTGGTTTCCCAGTGGCGGCTGCCTACATCCTTCTGATCCACAAGGATAGTGCCGCCCTGAAATAGTTTGCCTACCACACCCCACCCAAAATTCACATCACTAATCAGGTGAGCATCGAGCTTTGCCATACGCTGTTGCGCCTGGTCCACCCATAATTCGCCTGCCATGCCGTGGTATACCTCGGCCTGCCGGTCGGGTGGCTGAAACGCCGGATTCGGCTTGAACTTCAGCCGGTAGCAAGGACCGCTCGGTCCGGCAACCATGCCTTCATAGGTGTAAAGAAATGCATCCGGCAGCAGCCGCACCATCTCATTGCTGCGCGCACTGTCGGCCTGCTCGGCCTTATGCTTGCGCGCCTGATCATCCGGATTGTCACGGAGCTTTTTGAGGCGATCGCTTTCCTTCTGCGCTGCCTGCGGGTCCAGGGGTTTGCCGTTAACCTCAAGCAGGCGCGTCATGTCACCGTCCTTGGTCTCAACAACTTCCTTTACGGATTCCTTGCCGTCGTCGAGCGTATGCTGACGGTATCGGAATGGATGAGGCCCACTTGAAGCTTGCAGCTCATTGAAGGATGCATGCTGCACGATCTGCTTGGCATCCACTCCAGGGGATGGCTTGGTATCAGGACTTTCGGCAAAGCAGGCTGCCGTAATCAGGGATAGACCGCATAGAAGTGCTAAAAGGAAACCGAAGTACTCAGTTGAGACGTAAAGCTTTTGAGAGTTTTGCTGTATGTGCATTCCATTGTTCCTATCGGCTAAGTAGCCGGGTCATCGACTCTCTGACTTGGACGTACAGTGTTGGACGCAAACAGGAGCTATACGGCATGTAAAACTGCGTGGCCCGTAAATGGCCTCAAGAAATGGTGTCAGGATGCAGTATCCATGATGGCTACCTTGTTTGCTGCCCCGCAGCGCAGCATATAGAGTGAATGGAAGCTGCCCACCATAAAAGCTGGGTGGCCTCTAAGGAGACCGGCGGATGGCAGTGGTAGATACTATGAGCGCGAGCATCGGCAAGAGCTTGCAGGTGCGAGGCGAGGTTCGCGGCAGCGAAGACCTGATTGTGGATGGTTTTGTCGAAGGCATGATCACGCTGACTAACAGCCGCCTGACGATCGGCGCGAACGCAAAGGTGCAAGCCGATGTATCAGCACGCGATGTGATCGTCATTGGGCAGCTAAACGGCAACATCATGGCTTCCGGACGTGTGGAGCTTCGCTCGGGCGCATCCCTGATCGGTGACATCCAGGCATCGCGGCTTTCTATTGAAGAAAACGCGGGCTTCTCGGGCAAGGTTGACTTGGTTCAGAGCACTGCGGCTGCGGCCTCAGGAGCTACGGGCCAGGCATCGGCGCAGGCGTCATCTTCCGCACAAGTACACACCAGCTAAAGCGTATGCTGCCTGGGTATAAGCATTCCAACTGTCACAATCAGGTATCGGGGTACGAGGGGCATCTCTGTGTTTCGCAGCTTGTTTTCAAAAGGCGATGACTCGAAGGGCAAAAGCCCCACAGCACTCTCTGGTCCCCGTATACCACGGCACAGTAGTGCCTGGGCGGCCCTGAGAAAGCATCTTGCAGCGGAGCCGAACCTCCGCGTGCTCGATGTAGGACCGACATCACCGGCAAACGTCAATTTTCTGACGCAGGCGGGTCATGGTATATGGATGGCGGACCTCGCCTCGGACGCACTTCGTGGTCCATGGGAGTTGCCCCCAAGCGAACCCGGTGGACCTGCCGGGTTCGACACAGATACCTTTTTTGCCCAGAACCTGGATTTCGGTGGTCGTGAGTTCGACGTGGTCCTACTATGGACCGCACTTGATTACATCCCGGAGCCGCTGGTGAAACCGTTACTGCATGAGCTGCACCGGGCGATGCGCCCCGGCGGCCGGCTGCTGGCTATCTTTCATACGAAAACCACAGGTCCAAACACCGAGTATTACCGCTACCATCTCACCGACTCGGACTCAGTAGAAATGCAGGAGACGGAGAAGTTTCCCGTAAGGCGCGTCTACACCAATCGAAATATCGAAAAGCTGTTCAGCGAGTTCTCCAATACTCGCTTTTTCTTGGCCAAGGACAACTTGTCCGAGGTCATCATTACGCGCTGAGGCTGTATGAGGGCCAGAGGGATGCCTGCGTCGGTGTCTTCTTCAGCTGAGACATAGCCGGCGGCATACTTCCAGACATATCCTGAGTCAGAATCGCATATGTAGAGCGGTGCTCTAGGCCATGCCGTTTGCAGGTGTTGGCCACCATCGTTCGAACCCGGCTCGCGTAGGCCGGGCTGACAAAAGCGTCCGACTTGTAGCGTTCGGTGTAGCTTGCGGAGAGCGCCGGGAACTCTTCGGCGATGAAGCAGAAGAAAGTTTCGCGTGAGCAGGACTTTAGAAACAGCGGCTCGGCGGAAAGAAAGCTCGCGCCTGCGGCTGCTGCCTGTCGTGCCACCAGGTTCAGCGCCGGGCCATTGTCAGTAAGTCCGGGCAGCAGGGGCGAGCACAGCACGCCTGTGGTCAATCCCGCCTCCCGTAATCGCCGCACAGTTTCAAAGCGCAGGTCAGGCCGGGGTGCCCTCGGCTCCAGCTTGCGCGCGAGCACTGCGTCTGTGGTCGTAATGGTAATGTGCAGTGTCAGCGCGTTGCGCTGTGCAATCGTCTGTAACAGGTCGATATCGCGCTCGATCAGCGTTGACTTTGTCACCAGACCGATACGCAGCCCGCTCTGCCGGGCAAGCACTTCCAACACCGCACGGGTAACTTTCGCCTGCCGCTCAATAGGCTGGTACGGGTCGGTGGCGGTGCCGATGGCAATCTCCTCGGCAGGATCGAAACCGCGCAGCTCTTGCTCCAGCAGCCAGGGCAGGTTCTGCTTGATGTAAATCTCACGCTCAAATGCCTGCGGATCGCTGAAGTTCAAAAACTCATGCGTGTAGCGCGCATAGCAGTACCGGCAGGCAAACTCGCAGCCGCGATATGGATTGATGGTGCGTGCAAAGCGGAGCTTGCGCTTTGAAGCAGACCGGTTCATTGCCGATCGGGTCTGCAAGGCATGAAATTGCACCAGGTGACCGGTGCCTGCTTCGGTGGCCTCAGCCGCCAGCTTTGCAATGCCTGTCAATGCAGCGTCCTGCAAGATCGGGAACAGCATATTCGCTTTATGTTCGCCCATGGCAAAACGCTACACCTGCGAAAGGCGAAGAGCAAGCGAAAACGTACAGATGCTTATGGAACGATCAAGCTCGCTGAGTGAGCTGCACGCGAACCCCATCCCTGGGGCGCAGAGTGACTTTTGGATCAAGGCGTGGGATTTTGGGCGTTCCCGGTTCTGGGATTAAGGTCCAGTCACGCGCAATGGTTGCGAGGATCAGTACACCCTCCATCCAGGCTAAGCCTTCACCGATGCATTGCCGGCTGCCGGCCGCAAAGGGAAAGTATGCAAACTTAGGCCGGGTCTCCTTAGAGCCGTCAAGGAAGCGATCCGGCTGAAAGGTTTCCGGGTCGGGCCAGAAACGCGGATCACGGTGCAGCACCCAGTTTGGTGCCAGCAGAATCGAGCCGCGCGGTACGCGGAAGCCGCGCCACCCGTACTCCTCAGCTGCTGTGCGGGCGATGGCCCAGACGGGAGGGTAGATGCGCATGGCTTCTGCAAAGCAGGCGTGGGCTAGGGGCAGGGAAGCATACTCTGCGGCTGAGGCGACCCGGTTGCCGAGTGCCGCAGCGGCTTCGGCGTGCAGGCGCTCCTGTACCTCCGGATGCCGGGCCAGCAGGAACAAGGCGAAGCTTAGTCCGTTTGCAGTTGTTTCGTTACCGGCCAGCAGTGCCGTTACGCATTCATCGCGCACCTGCTCGTCGCTCATGCTGCCGGTGCCGCCCTCCGTGTCCTGGCTGGCCAGCAACATGGAAAGCAGGTCGCCGCGGTCTTCGCCGTCCGCGCGCCGCTCGGCAATGAGCGAGTAAATCAGCCCGTCCAGGTCGCGGCGCGACCGGCGAATGCGGTTCATTATGGGCAGCGGCAGCTTGTAAATCTGCTCCGTCGCAGGCAAAAACGCCAGAGGCATGATGGCCATGAAGGCTTCAATCGCCTCTGCAATGCGATGGTTCAGCGACTCCATTTCAGAATTGAACATGGTTTTGCCCACAATGCGCAGACTCAGCAACTGCATGTCCGCATGCAGGTCACGGGTCTCGCCGTTCTTCCACGCAGCTGACGCCTGCCGGGCATACTCGCCGATGGTGCGGCCATAGGCGGCGATGCGGTCGCGGTGGAACGCAGGTTGTGCCAGACGCCGCTGCCGCATGTGGTGCGGGTCTTCGCTTGACAGCAAGCCTTTGCCCAGCACGATCTGAGCCTTTTGCATCACCAATCCTCGATGGTGATGACGTGCATCGGTGAGCAGCATTTCTTGTACCAGGTCCGGATGGTTGGCCTGGAAAACATGCCGTCCAAATACTTTCAGGTGAAACAAGTCGCCGTAGCGACGCGCGTTGTCGGTAACGAAAGGCAGCGGGTCGGAGCGAAATAAGTCGCCCGTCCGCAAACGCGACAGCAGGGTGGGTCCATCCGGGTAGAGGCTTCCGGGCTTGGAATGGATCTCCGGCGGCGGCGAGGCTATGGTGACGGTGCTCATCTGGGCTGAGTGTACGCGCGCATCACCGATTCCGTAACGACATGGATAGATCAAGACTTTCATGCAGGTGTAGATGGGGAGTGCAGCGCCCCTGTTCGCCACGTAAACACAGTGCATCTCAACAGGAGTTTGCTTGACCGGCGCATGCCATGCCGAGAGCCGATACTTTCAACTTTCCCGCATATTTCAAGGAGTAATTTGCATGTCCGATCTCCAAGGCACGACCGTTACCTGGCTTGGTCATTCTGTGGTTCTGGTTACAACCGCAGCTGGAACCAACATCCTGATCGATCCGTTCATTGAGCAAAACCCGAAATATCCCAGAGGCTTCAAGCTGCCGGAAAAGCTCGACCTGATCCTGGCTACGCATGGCCATTTTGATCACATCAGCGACGTCGTCCCCATGGCGAAGCAAACCGGAGCTCCTGTTATTGCGATGTATGAGCTTGCGGCATACTTCGGCGGTAAGGGTGTGGAGAACACCATCAGTCTCGGCTACGGGGGCAGCTACAAGCATAAGGACGTCACGATCACCATGACGGAAGCGCGTCACTCCTCCGGTATCCAGGACGGTAGCGGCTTTCTGTATGGAGGCGAGCCGGCGGGCTATGTGCTGACAGTCGAGAATGGCCCGGTTCTATACCATGCAGGCGACACAAGCGTATTCAGCGACATGCAGCTGATTCGTGACCTGTACGCTCCCAAATTCGGCATGCTGCCCATCGGCGGCCACTTCACCATGGACCCGCGCGGAGCTGCACTGGCTACCAAGTTGTTGGGGCTTGATGTTGTGCTGCCGATGCACTGGGGAACCATGCCGCAGTTAAGCGGAACACCGGAAGAACTGGAGCGGCATATCGGCAACACAGGTGTGCAAGTTCTGCGGCTTGAGCCGGGCGAGACGGCAAGCTAGCAGGATCTCAATCCAATGTTTCATCCAACCAGGAGACATACATGTCAGCTGCATTTCCCGCAATGGAAGATCGTCTTCCGAAAATCATCGACGCCAAAACCCATGGCTATGTCGATTATTGCCACGCCGCTCTTTTTTTCACGCTTGCCCTGGTCAACCGCCGCAAGAATCCACGAGCCGCGATTGCATCCTGGCTGACCGGCTCCTGCATACTGACGCAGTCTCTGTTGACCGACTATCCTCTTGGCGTGAATCCTTTGATCCCATTCGAAACACACGGCAAGATGGATGCCGGTTTTACAGTTGCTTCGCTTCTGATACCCACTGCCTTCGGGTTTGAAGGAACTGCCATGAGCAAGTTTTTCAAGTGCAATGCAGCCCTTGAAGCTACAGCAGTTGCTTTGACTGACTTTGATAGCGAACGTGCACGCATAGAATCGTAAAGGAAACGCGTGGCCCTTCAGGCCACGCGCTCTCGTTTCTAAGCCACGGTGAGTGTTACGTCGATGTTGTTGCGGGTTGCATTCGAGTAGGGGCAAACTTCATGGGCTTCCTGCACGAGGGTTTCTGCTTCCGCGTGATCCATGCCCGGGATGTGAATCTCCATATTGACATCGATACTAAAGCCTTTTTTGCCACCGGTACGCGGACCAAAATCAACACTTGAGTTGATGGAAGTATCAGGGGGTAGCTGCACCTTTTTCGTTCCGGCTACAAACTTCATCGCGCCTAGAAAACAGGCCGCGTATCCCGCAGCAAACATCTGCTCGGGATTGGTTCCATTGTCATTGCCGCCCATCTGCTTCGGCGTACCCAGCTTCACATCAAGCTGTCCATCATCGCTTTTCGCGGTACCCTCACGGCCACCGGTTGCCGTGGCGTGTGCTGTGTACACAATCTTTTCAAGTGCCATGTATCTCCTCTATGTTTGAAACTACTTCTGCTTGGATTCCTGAAAGGGCTTTGAGGTTCCAGCCTATTCATCTCCCTTTTCGGAGTCGCGCAGTGCCCGCATGGGCATATCGGCAACTCCGGCAGGCACGGAAGCCCGTAGCGACGGCGTTGCGGTACGGCCCTGGCTCCGGCTCTCTGCCCTGCGCAGATCACTCAAGATGTCGGCCTTGTTGCGCGCGTAGTCTGAGGCGAGCCGGGTGAGCGCGTAGGTCAC
>CAXSHS010000097.1:0-11090 GCA_964237325.1 uncultured Acidobacteriaceae bacterium
TCCTTGCCCATCCAGCAAAGAGCCTTCACTATGCCACCTCCTGCGTTGCGGTGCTGTGATCAATGCCGCCTGTAGAAGGCACTGTGCGCTGCTGCTCTCGGTCACCTGTAACAGCCTGTTGCAGGCGCGATCCGGCGCTGCGCTTGCCCACGGGCTGACCCTTGGTCGTTGCGATTTCGCCGGCCTCAGCAAGCTGCTTGAAATGACGTAAATTCTCCCGGACAAAGCCGCCCGGCGTGCGCGAGAACAACCCGCCAAGTGCCGCAGCTACCTTGCCGCCGGGCAGCAGGAATTCCTGGTTGACACGAACCACGGTACCGCGCCCGCTCTCCGCAGGCTCAAATACCACCTGCCCTGCTGAAGGCACGATCGGCTCCCCGATAGTGTGCCATGCAAGCCGCTTGCCGGGCTCCTGCGCGGTCCACTGCGCATCCCACTCCAGCGTCTTGCCGCCGGGCAGGTCCATGACCCAGTGCGAAATGCCATTGCCTTTGTCAGTAACGCTGTGGATAGATTCCTGGTAGTTCGGGGCCTTTGTAATGTCGAACCACATAGCGTAAAGCTCATCGGCAGGCTTGTTGATGGTGAACGTCGCCTGCTCCTGCACCAGCCCTTGCAAAGCGGTCTGTACCTGGCTGGTCTTCACACGTTTTGCCACGAAAAAGCCCGCGACAAACAACAAGCCTGCCGGGCTAAAGATTTGTTTGCGCAGCAGGTAGACCGCGGAAACTACCGCGGCGTACACAAGCGGGCTTCTGCCAGCCTGGACGGTCACATTCTCGGCAACGTTTCCGTCTGCCTTTGGAGTCACGCTGAGGTGCGTATTCGCATCCAGTTGGGTTGATACATCAGCTTGGATCATGCGATTGCTGTCCTTTTCTATTCCCTCTGGGGATGAGGAGAGTTACTAAGTAAGATGCAAAGCATGGATACCCGGCAACGCTGCCCTGCGTCATAGCCTGGTATGCAGCTTTCACAACGAACACTCTGCGCTTACGGGCTTCTGCTGCTCGCAAGCGCAGCTATCGCGCAAACGCAGCATGTCACAGCTATTGAACACGTTCGCCTGATTGACGGCACCGCGAAGCCGCCCCGGACGGACATGACCGTAGTCGTGGAGGGCGCGCGCATCCAGTCCATCCTCCCCGGTACGCCTACTGCGAAAACCCTGCCGCCCGGAACAGACATTGTGGACGCGCACGGGGAGACCATGATGCCTGCGCTCATCAATGCGCATGGTCACCTTGCCCGGGTGGATGGAACGGCCGTCAGCAGCACCTACTACACGGCACCCCACGTACTGGAGGAGCTACGACAATACGAGCGATACGGTGTGCTCCACATGCTGTCACTAGGATTGAACCGCGACCTGATCTACGCGGTGCGCGCGCAGCAGGCCGCCGGCAACCTGGACGGCGCCGAGGTGTTTGTGGCAGACCGAGGCATCGGCGTACCCGGTGGAGCGCCGCAGGGGCCGCATGACAGCGACCAGCTGTACCAACCGAAGAGCCCGGAGGAAGCGCGCCGCGACGTGGACGAAGCCGCCGGACGGCATACAAACTTCATCAAGATCTGGGTAGATGATGCCTACGGCAAGCTGCCGAAAATGCAGCCCGCCGTGTACTCCGCGGTGATTGATGAGGCACATAAGCAGCACCTGCCGGTGGCGGCTCATGTGTACTCCCTGGCTGACGCAAAAGCCCTGGTGGCTGCCGGGGTGGATGTACTGGCACACTCGGTACGCGATATGCGGGTAGACCGCGAGCTGATCCTTGCCATGAAGCGGCAAGGCACATACTACATCCCGACCCTCACCGTCGATGAATCCTTCTTTGTATTTGCCGATCATCCGGAGTTGTTGAACGACCTTTTCCTGGTCCACGCGACTACGCCCGCGGAGCTGGCAAAACTCCGCAGCGATGCGTACCGTGCAAGCGTGGCAAACGATCCGCTGACAGCGCAGCACCGCAAGGATTTCGCCATGGCGAAAACTAACTTGAAGCTGATGTATGCCGCCGGTGTGCGGGTTGCGTTCGGCACCGATTCCGGCGCGAACCCGGTGCGGCTGCCGGGCTATGCCGAGCACCGCGAGCTGCAGCTGATGGTCGAAGCCGGGCTGACCCCGGCAGAGGCAATCCGCTGCGCTACTGAGACAAACGCCAAGCTGCTGGGGATTGAGGACCAGACGGGCACACTGGTGGTGGGCAGGCAGGCGGACTTCCTGCTGCTCGACGGCGATCCGGATGTGAACATCGCCAATACGCGCCGGATGGTGAGCATCTGGCATAACGGCTTCGGCGGCAAGGCCTGGGTAGCGGCGCCTACTGGCGCGAAGTAAGCGCCTGCCGGGCGGCGCGCAGACCGGAGCCGAGCGCACCGTGGACTGTGCCCGGATGGCCGGTGACGTCAGTATGTTCACCCGCGAAAAACAGTGTGCCCTCCACAGGTTCGGCAAGCGTGCGATACGCGTCGGCGGCTCCGGCTGGGGCGTAGCTGTATGCGCCGCGGGAGCATGGGTCCTCTTGCCAATCATGTGTATGGGCAGCCGCCGGCGGCTGCATGCTTGCTCCAAACATTGTGTTGAGCGTGCGCAGTGCTTCTTCAAGTAGCGGCTTGCCTGTCATGTGCAGGGCCTTGGGACCGCCTATCCAGCCGGTCAGCAGCGGGCTCAGCCGGGGCGCGGTCGTCCACCAGGTAGGCGGCAGCAGCGGCGGTGCAAACAGGAAGCGCATACGCGGGTGCTCTGCAGCCCACCAGGGCTGCTCGAATTGCAGCACCAGCCGCTGCACCGCACCCGGATGCAGGCTGTGCGCGGCGTGTAGGGCAACGCCTGGCTCCGGATCGAAGGTGACAGCGCCCTCTTGCAGTACGCCCAGCGGCAAAGCGCAAACTACCTGCCGCGCGCTCCACTGCTCGCCTTCTCCATATACGGTGCAAGTACCCGTGCGCCGACTGATACGGCTTACCGGCGTCTCAAGCAACAGCTTTGCGCCTGCCGCAACGGCGCGGTCCCGTACATACTCTGCAAGCGCCGTGTAGCCGCGCACTACGCGGGCCGCACGGTGGCCTTCGATGGCGTCCTCAGACGCTTGCTGCCGCGCCAAGCCTTTGATTCCGATTACAGATGCATCCGCCGCGTTAAAACCTTCTACGTAGTTGCGGGCGCGTGCCTTGGCTTCCCCTGATCCTTTGGAACGTGCCATGTAGGCGTCAAAGCTCATGTCACCGTTTTCCTCGGCGGCACGCCCCATGCCTTCGAGCAGCGTGTCTTCATCACTTTTTGGGCTGTCGTCTTGCGGGCACTCACCCACTCGACCGTCCGTGAAGCAAAGCTGCTCCCCTTCTGTCTCGTAGATGGCAAGCCCGGCTTCCTCAAGCAAAGCAAGCAGCCCGGGCGGGCGGCCATGGATGAACTCGGCTCCCAGCTCAATGGCATGCTCGACTCCGGAAACATGCAGCGTGTGCATGCGGCCGCCGACCCGGTGCCGCGCCTCCAGCAACAGTACAGATTTGCCTGCCTCTGCAAGCATGCGCGCGGCAGCCAGGCCTGCAATCCCCGCCCCCACAACAATTACGTCGTACGTCATACCCGGGTAAGATGCTGCAATGCTGAGGCGGCTTGCGCCAGCGGGTGCGACCAGTCACCCGGTGCAAGCTGGCGGAAGAGCTGGAAGCGCGGGTACCAGGGCGTACTGCCCGTAAGACCCCAGCGCCAGTCTGCGGCATAGGGAAGCAGCAACAGTACCGGTTTGCCGAGCGCGCCGGCCAGGTGAGCAAGTACGCCGTCCACCGTCACCACCGCATCGAGTTGCGCCATACGCCCAGCCAGGTCGGGTAAGTCAGCTGCAATGGACTCGTTCGCTGCAAGCTCGGCATCACCTTCATGCTGCATGCTGTACAGGTCGCAGCCGTGGACTCCCCCAAGGGCTGCCGCCAGGTCGGGGAGCGGCACGGAGCGCAGCGGGTTCCAGTTGCTGGAGCGCCAGGAAAACCCCACCTGCACAAGGCCCTGTGCCTTGCGTTGGAGTAGCCGCTCTGTCACCGTCACAGTTGCACTTATAGCGGGTAGCCGTGCGACGTCAAGATATGGGAGCACCATTTTCTCCACGGCGGGGTCAGCGCGCACAATGCGGGGAACTTCCATGATTTCTATCTGCGCATCCCAGTACAGCATGACTGCCGGTGCGGGCTCCCAGGTGATGACCTGCTCCACGCCGCTGCAAGCCCTGAGCAGCGGCACCATGGCAGGGTGTGTCTCCACGCACAACGACGCAGCCCGCTCACGAAGCTGCGGAGCATACCGGATAAACTGTAGCGCGTCGCCGTAACCGTGCAGGCAGCGCAGCATTACGTGTCTACCGTCAAGCGGAGCACCATCCCAAAAGCTTTCGAGTTGCGCTTCGAGTTTGTCGCTTACTTGCCAAGCTTCGGCAAACCGGCCAAGCAGCATAGAGCACTCCCACCGGCCTGCGATACACGCATGCGTATCGGCACCGAGCCGCGCAGCTTTGACGAACATAGGAAGTGCCTCCTCGACCGCGCGGCGGCTGAGTGAGGCTTGCGCCTGCGCGAGCATCTGTTGAGCCGAAAGCATGCTAGCGGTTGGGCTTTTCCATGTCCGTGCCATGCAGGCTGCCGTCCAGCACGCACGCTACGATGCGCTCCAGCTCTATGGCACGATGCTCGCTCGTATGCTCAGCGAGGATGCGCGCGCGCGCCGCTGCGCCGATTGCACTGCGCTCGGCGGAAGTGGTCTCTGCAAGAATGCGCAGCACGTCGGCAGTGTCATGGGCCGGCAGAATTTCCTTGCCGGGTACGAGCAGTTCTTCAAGCCCGGGCCATGTGTCCGAAATAATAGCCGCGCCGCAGGCCGCTGCCTCAAACAACCGCACGGAGGGCGACCAGCCCGCGGCTGCCATGCTGCTGCGCGTCAGGTTCAGGGTGAACTGCGAAGAGCCGTAAAATGCCGCGTGCCGGTCCGGGGCGACATGATCGAAACGGCGCACATTCGCAATCCACTGTACCCGTTCCGGGTATTGTGCACCTGCTACTACAAATTGCTCGTCAGGCAGTGTCTGCGCGGGCGCAAGCAGTAGCTCTTCAAGCTTTAGCTGCCGGTCATCGGAGTACGTGCCCAAATAGCTCAGGGCGCAGGCAAATTGCTCGTCAAACCCATGGGGCTGGTAGGCCTCCGCGTCGACCGAGCAGTACAGGGGAAACGTGCGCCGCGCCTCAAACACTGTACGCAGCTCCTGCAAAATCGGCCCGCCGGTAAAGCTCAGGTAGGCGTCGAAGAGCGAGATATCAATGGCCCGCACCGCCTCCACCTGCTTCTCACGGCGCAGGCGCTCCATGGTGATCGGTGTATCGATATCGTAGAAAAACACCGGACAGTCCGCATTCCAGAACAAGTAGTCCGCAGCCGCCACACCGTCGGGAAAGTAGGAGCCGATGATAATCAAGTCACTACCCGCCGCTGCCTCAAGCCAGCCTTCCACCTCACTCCACTCCTTGTAGAGCGTGACCTCGCAAAATGCCGGTGCCGGGAGATCGCGATGTTCGCTGTACCAGGGCACGTCCTTTTCAAGAAAACGGATGCTGTGGCCGCGTGTATGCAGTGCCTTACACAACGACCGGTAGGTGGTGGCATGACCGTTGCCCCATGCGGAGGTGACCGTGAGACCGAGGATGCTGATCCTCATGCGCGGGCCTTGGCTGCCCAGAGCGTTTGTAACAGCGTGTGTGCCTGTTGCGCGCGTTGCGCGTAGGTATGTTCTGCCAAGGCGCGGGCGCGCAAGGCCGCACCCAACTTTGCCGCCGAGTCCGCGGAATGGTTCCGCAATGCTCCGACGATTTCCTCCGCATTGTGAACTACCAGGATTTCCTTATCGGGCACAAAAAACGTCTCGACGCCCGGCCATGCATCGCACAACAGGCACGCACCGCTGCCTGCCACTTCAAACACACGCGTAGGCGGCGAGAAACCGACCTGCGCCATCGACTCGCGATTGATGTTGAGCACCATGCGCGCCGCGCAGTTCACGGCGTTGTGCTCCGTGGTCGGCACATGGCCCAGCCAACGCACGTTCGGCGGCATCGGTTTACCTCCCCAGCCTTCACCGCCGAGCAGGAAAGTAAACTCGGGCGCAAGCGCGGCGGCGCATAGGAACAGCTGCTCGACCCGCCACTCACGGTCGGGCAGGCGGTTGCCGAGAAAGACAAGGTCGGCCGCATAGCGCGGGTCCGGTGCAGCCGGGTGGTGCGTGTCCGGGTCCAGCCCGTTGTAGATCGACTCGCACACGGGCGCACCCAGCGCCCTGTATCCGGCTTCGGTTTCAGGACCGCCGCCGTAGGTAATGACCGCGTCATATCGCGGCACGCTCTTCCACGAAGGATCAGCCGGGTTCGCGTTCGCACGCTCGAGCGTTGCCGGTGAATCCACGTCCCAGATGCAGGCCAAGGCACCGGGCGCACGATAGCCTGGAAGCGCGGTTTCAAGCTCCGCATCGTCCACCCCGATGCCGGAGTGCTTGACTAACAGATCAGCACCGGGCGCAAGCTCGCGTAGCACTGCCTCCCACTCGCCGGGCTGATACACAAGCGAGCGAGCGTATGACACAGAATCATAATCACGATTCGCCTGCCGGTTGAAGGCGTCAGGCTCGGCATAGGTGATGGTGTAGCCCAGTGCATGCAGGTACTTATACATGCCGCGATAGTAGGTGGCGGCTCCGTTCCAGTAAGAGGACAGCAGCGAGGAGCCAAAGGCGAGAATGTTCATGCCGTGATTCACTTGACGACCTCGTCAAAGATGCCCGTGAGCTGCTCCGCGCGATGCATCGTCGTATGGCGTGCGCGAATGGTTGCAAGACCCTGTGCCGTACGCTGCGTGCGGGCAGACTCGTCGCGCAGCAGTTCGCGTAGCACGCCGGTCATCTCGGGGGTGTCGCGCACCCAGGCAAAATCGTGCGGGCCGAACAGCGACTCCGCATCCTGCCACGGCGCGGATACCAGTGGAATACCGCAGGCAAGCGCCTCAAACACGCGGATGGTAGGGATGCCCGGCAGCTGCGCCGCATACTGGCACCGGGGCACATGCACTGTGCAGCGTGCGTTTGCAAATGCGGCAGGCGCGTCCAGGTTGGCCAGGTAGCCGCCGTACTCCACACCGGCTGAGGCGAGCGCGTCGAGGCCGTTCTGCGGGTAGCGCACACCGTACACCAGCGCACCCCGCGCAGGCAGCTGCCGCGCGGGCGCAAGCAAAAATTGCGACAACTCCGCAGTACGCTCGTCATCGCCCCAGTTGCCGATCCAGATCAGATCGCGGCTCGGTTCGGCAGTTTGTGGAAAAAACACGGAGGTATCGGCAGCCTCATGCAGCGTCCAAACGCGCTCCACACCCCAGCGTTCCTGGTAGATGCGACGCAGCACCTCGCCGAATGCGAGCACGCCGTCGAACTCAGAGATGCGCAAGCGGGCGAGCTGCTCAGGGCTTGAGGAGGCGCGATGATGCGTGTCATGGAACAATGCCCGAAAGCCGTAGCGTTCCCGTAGCGCGAACAGATGATCGACAAGTGCGGGCTCAGTCCACTCGTGCACAATCGCAATATCCGCTTCGCGCAGTTGCTCTTCCAGCAAAGGATCTGCGGCTTGCTCATAGGTGCGCACATTGAGCTCCGGGTACGCCTCGGCAAACTGCGCGAGCGAGCGCTGGCCGCGCTCGCCTTCAAGCAGTAGGTTTGTATACGACCAGCCCTCTGCGGGTTCAAACGCGGTGACAGAATGACCAAGTGAATGCAAGCCGCGCAGCAGACCCCGCAGATAGTGTGCGTTGCCGTTATTCCAGTCAGAGCGTATCGAATGCGCGAAATACACCACACGACACACGCTCACGCGACCGGAACCTGTATCACGGAACTGTACAGCGCCTCATGGCGAGCTACCATCGTATCGGCGGTGTAGCGAGTACGCGCGCGCGCCAACGCGCGAGCAGCGAGATCGTCGATGCGATCAGGATTCAATGCCAAACTGCGCAGCACGCGCTCAAGTGCGTGCACGTCGCCGCTTGGATAAAATTCTGCCGCATCGCCCCAGATTTCACGCAGGGTGGCAATGTCACTCAATACCAGCGCACAGCCGCTCAACGCGGCTTCAAGCGGTGCTAGTCCAAACGGCTCATAGCATGAGGTTGCAACGTAAATAGCAGTGCGACTATACAGCTCGCGAAGGTGCGATGCATTTTGCTTCCCCAGATAGGCTACGTCTCCGATGCCCGCGGCACGTCTGGTGCCGGATACATGCGCAGGCTGAACCGGGGGCAGCGATTCACCGGCAATAATCAACGGCATGGGAACATCGACCTGAGCGAGTAACCCGACATTCTTGCCCGGGTCCCACGCCCGGCCTACAGTAAGCGCCTGCAACTGCTTGGGTCTGCCGGGTGAGAACAAGGTAGGCGAGCGCCCATTGGGAATCACTTCAATATGCCTGCTGATGCCGTACTGCTCGCGTAGCTCCCGTGCCATCCATGCGGTAGGCGCAGCCAGCAGCGTAGCCGCCTGCAAACCGGCACGTACCAGCGCTGTATAAGCTCGCACGCGGCCTGTATCCGGCACACCCGCACCGTGCACAGCCTCCCACCAGCTCAACACACAACTGTGCCCGGTCAGCACCACAGGGAGCATATCGGCAAGCACACCGTAGGTAAACTGATTGGTGTGCAGCAAGTCCGGCTGCATTCTGTCAATGAGCTCGCGTAGCAACTCCGCTGACCGAAGGACATCATGGCTCGCGTCCTCCATCCATTCCAGCCGGTACTCGGTTTCCACGCACTGGAACAATGGCGATTCCATGGCCTGGACCCATGCGCACTGTCCCCCATCGAGCTTGTGGCCGAGCGTCACCAGCGTGACCCGGTGACCTCTGCGAACTAGGCCTGCGCTCAACTCTTCGGTGTAGGTCCACACGCCGCCGACCGCGTCCGTGGTCAGGAGGACATGCATTCGAGCTCCTCTAACTTTTCCAGAGCCAGTGGTTTTTCCTCCTGAATATCGCTGAATCCTTCACCGGAAAACAGGCTGAGATAGTAGCGGTGCGCGCGCTCCCATGCTTCATCATCCGGTGCCGCGCCAAATGTCTGCACGTAGAGCGGCGAACCAGGGAACGGGAACATCGGTACCGGGTCTGACACCCATACGCCTTTCTCACGCAGCTCTGCCTGCCATGCGCGTATCTGCGGCAGATCGTCCTGCGCAGTGCGTATCAGGTTGGCTTGCACCCACGGGATGCGCTCACGCGCGTAAGCAAGCAGGTCGGCGATGCGACCGGTGGAAAGGCGGCAATTCTTATTCAGTTCCCTGCGTCCGGCCTCTGTAATCGACTCGATACCGCACTCCATGGAGATCGTATGAGCGCGGCCTAACAGGTCGAGACCTTCCTCATCCCATAGGTCGATGCGTGTCTGAAAGCCGATTTTGAGCGGGCGCTTTGCAATTTCCTCAAGCAGCAGGCGCACATTCCTGCCGACGCCGAAAATCTCATCGATGAAGTAGATGTAGCTCACTCCGCGCGCCAGCAGTGCATCAATTTCAGCCAGCACCACGCTCACGGGCCGCTCGCGATACTTATTGCGGAACAGTGTTTTATTGCAAAATGAGCAGGACCATGGGCAGCCGCGCGCATACTCAAGCTCTGCGCCGAAACCTTCGACATGTTCAAACACATGGTGCTTATGCGTGTGCAGTTCAACCGGGTAGTCGCTCAGATCTATCGGTGAGAGCTGCTCCATCTCGGTCACGCCCAAGCCCTCGCTCAGGTGCAACCCGTCTGCGTCCTGCCAGCAGCAACCTGCAATCCAGCTCCACGGCTGCGAGGCAAGCAGCGGCAGTACTTGGTCGTGCTCGCCGCGAATCACAATGTCGCAGCCGGTTTTGCGAAGTGTAGCCGCAGGCGTTACAGACCCATGCGGGCCTATCAACACAAATTTCGGCTTGCCCATGAGAGCACCTCGAAGGGCACCCACCCACTCCTGCGGAATACGTAGTTCGGGTGGAGGGCAGCGCCAGAACAGGTATGAGGGCGCAGTGGGCATGACGACAAAATCTGCGGCAAAGCCGTCCAGCCTCGCCGCGATTTGTTCCGGCGTCAGGTCTTCCATCTGCGCATCGACAAGCGCGACTTCGTGGCCGGCTTTGCGCAGCTCCTCGCGCGCGTGCAGCAGTTCCAGCGGCAAGTGCGCATCGCGGCAGCCAAAGTAGGTTGATCCTTCAAAGCTCCAGTGCGGATTGATGAGCGCGTAGCGTTTGCTCATGCCACGTACCCGTGTGTCACGGCTTCCAAAACCGGTTCTGTGCTTGCCTGATGTACCACCAAGGTGCGTGTGCCTTTCAGGTCGCTATGCCAGAAATCTGAAATATCGCTGAAGATGCTATCGAGCCCATGCACAGGCCGCCACCCGGTGTGCGCCGTCACCTTCCCCGTGTTGCTGATGTAGATTTGCTGGTCGCCGGGACGCGCTTCAGCATGCTCAATCTGCATGGCGACACCGGTTTGCTTTTCGATCTGCGCAATGGCCTGCCGCACCGACAGCGCCTGCCGCATGCCGCCGCCCAGGTTATACACCTCGCCTGCCGTACGCTCGCGGCCCGCCGCCGCTCGCTCCATGGCGTCCACCAGGTCGCCCACATGCAGCACATCGCGCACCTGGCAGCCGTCGCCGTAGATGGTGACTGGCGCGCCCTCCAGCGCGGAGTACAGAAAGTGCGCTACCCAGCCCTGGTCTTCTGTGCCGAGCTGCCGGGGACCCGCAATGCAGCTCATGCGGAACACTACAGTAGGCAGCCCGTAGATTCGGGCATAGTCGTGTACGTACTGGTCCGCCGCCCCTTTTGAGCAGCCGTACGGCGAGTGAAAATCAAGCGGGTACGTTTCTGCCACGCCTGCGAAACCGGGCTCGGCAAAGACGTACTTCGCGCCTTCGCGGCGTACAGCAACGCCTTCAAGCGACCCGTACACCTTGTTGGTGGAAGTGAAAAGCACCAGCGGCTTTTGCCGCGACAGCCTCGCCGCTTCAAGCACGTGCAGCGTACCCA
>CAXSHS010000098.1:0-10935 GCA_964237325.1 uncultured Acidobacteriaceae bacterium
CTCCCCTCGTCCAGTTCTCTCTTATCTACTGGTACATCTCAAACCGGGCACTCCACGAGGACATTGCGGCAGGGTGGCAAGCTATTCTGTACGTTTTTGCTGTCAATCAGGGAGTGGATTACACCTCGGGCGATGTCGAGCAGCCTGAGACGGATCAACTTGCCGCGCTGCATAACGGCTGGTAGGCGGTCAGTTTGTTACAGCCCAGTAACGACGTTAACTCGATCTTAGATTTTCCGCGATTACAAATGGATAGCCTTGATAAATGAGTTCTTTTTAGAAGACTCATGGTTAGGGTATTGGTACAAAGCATTTCAGGGTCGGCACTCGCTAGGCAGTCGGGTGCCGTAGCTTTTTCGCCCAACAAAATGCCTTTAGTAAGCTTGCGAGAACAATCATCGCTGTTAAGCCTACAAACCACCGGTGGTAATTAGAATGGAACAAATACTTATGAAAGCGACAGCCCAGCAAGAGAATCCGGCTGAAAACACTACTCAGCAATCGTCGAAAACAGCCCTCCCTACCGCATGGTAGCTGCTCGCATGCGTACTAATCCTCGGTATTGGTATACATTTTTCAATGATTCTCTGTGTCCTTCTACCATCCTCGCCACTCCAAGAGGTATTTATCAGGAAAGCCGCACGGTATGTCTATTCCTACTTCGGCTAAAACTGGAATTTCTTCGCGCCCACTCCGATCAGCAAAACAGAAACACTTGTTGCGCACGCCCGCTATTTAAATAATGCTACAGGGCAGGTCCAGAAGACACCCTGGGCGGACGTAAACGGACCGCTAATTGAACAGCTTCGCCATTCCCGAGTTTCCCCACTTGCTCTTGTTCAACTAGGCATGGCCAATGCCACTATCGCCTACGTGAACTCTGTTAACCAAAATCCGAAAGCCTACACGCTCAATAAGGATGGGAAGACAAAAACTTTTCGCTCGCCGATTTCTGCGGATGTAGACCCTAGACGTCTCGGTGTCATGACTCGGGAAGTTCTATCATCACTTGAAATTCAGTATACTGGAAGAAAGTTTACTGAGGTGCAGGTAGGCGTTCAGAGTCATATTCCCCCCCGCTTTCCCGAAAGAAGTAAGCCAGACTCCGCCGGGATCGACGGTTTATTCATTACACCCTGGCAACCCGCTGTAAATGTACCGGAGTTCTGCTGCAAATCAATAACTCATCCGTAATCAAGAGGTATCTCGTGCTACGCTTCCACCTCGCTCGCCTTTCCGGTCTGCTCTCAACACCGCATCGACTCTACGGACTCGCGTTCTTGCGAATTTGCTTTGGCGTTATTGTTCTCATCAGTCTAATCTCCCACCTTCGCGAGTACTCCTTTCTTTGGAGCGATGACGGCATGATGCCTTTCCTACTATTTCGCGATGAGATGCTTCTCAGTCATGATTTCTCGCTCTATATGCTTTCCCCAAAACCGTCGTTTCACGTCATACTTTACGGCGTTCAAATCGTGCTTGCCATTGCGTTTCTGTTGGGGTGGCACACCCGCTGGATCACACCGCTATTTACCCTCGGTAACTGGTCACTTAGTGAGAAAAACGTGATGTTACTCGACGGCGGCGATAACCTTATGTACCTGCTACTGTTCTAGCTTATGTTTACCGATTGCGGCGCCCGACTCTCTTTAGATGCGGATCGCTTTCACAAACGGACGCCCGGTATTTACAACGCGCTTGTTCACAATGTGGCGCTGAGCGCCATGGTTATTCAGGTTGTCATTCTCTACGGTACGTCAGCACTGGCAAAGTTGGATGGGCCTATGTGGCAGCATGGTACCGCTATTTACTATGTGCTGCGAACAGGTGAGTTTAATCTTTCTCCACCCACACCTTACCTTTGGAAGTATGGTCCGACTGTTACTATTCTTACCTATTCTACACTTGGCTTTCAAGTGCTGTGACCATTTCTTATCTGGATGCGCCGCTTCAAACTGCCGGTGGCCCTCGGTGCCCTATTGTTACACAGCTCTATTGGCTACTTTATGGGTCTGACCTGGTTTTCGATGGTGATGATCGGTGCTGAAACGATCATGTTTTCGGATCACGATTACCAACGATATCGCCTAGCATGCGTCCAGGCGCTACAATTCGTGCAAAACCGTATTTCCTTTCTACATCGAGCATTGCCGTCGAGAATAACCTCATCGTAGACGCTGGAATATCTATGGACTGGTTCCGCCTTGAGTTAGAGCCCACTCGCGGCAAGGATTCATGTTGAATTGTTACATTTGCAGCTGATTGGATAGATGGTTATCTATCAGACGCAACTTGGGTGGCTTGGAAGCATCTTTTCCGCGTGGAGCACTCTGAACCTATGGATACTATCAAGTGGTTCCAGTATTCTGTTGTAGTAAATTTGCCATAAAGGGTCGTTTATGATGATACTCGGTTACTACACAATGTGTGATCTTCAGAGCTGTTTGGCGGGCTTTCTTCAGCGCTAGCTAATGCCAATCACGAATAGCTCGAACTCAGGCGTCGCTGATCTTGACTTAAAACGAAAGCCACTCTGACCATCTGTATAACATCCATTAGAATTTTCACGGATTGCAGTTGTCAGGCAAATGTGAATCAGTCACTGAAGGCAGCATCGGCAAAGGTACATCGGGTTCAGCTTAACTGAGGTAAAGGAAGCCATCGACTCACCCACATTATTTTCTAGAGCAAACAGAACGAGTTCTATCAGTGCTACCACATGGACGCAAATTTCAACCAGCTTCAGGTCGGTTTGACTTTGCAAGGATTACTCCAGTAACCCTTTCTGTAGATTCTACCTAACTTCCTTCCCCATCTGCCGATATAGCTAAAGTGGCTATACAGTAGCCTGCTTCGTTAACTTTCGGGGGAGACCTTCTGACTTTTAGCAGACAATCTGGAATCCTGATAGGGTGTGCCTCGGCGGTTGAAGCTGCGCATGCAATGACGCTTTTTGGGTGGCACTCTGCATTGGGCTCGAATGCAGTCCAGATCCTCGTGCCCCTTCTTTCAGCCTGTGTTTGCATGTACAGGGAGCGTCAAAGTGGAGCTTCCCGTCAAGTGCAACCATGGTTCCTGCTTGCTTTCGCGTTTGCGCTTTGGGCTTTAGCCCAAGGTTTGTATACCTTGGCTCATTTTTCGTCCGATTACTTCGCATTTGGATCGGCTAGCAATGCTTTGTGGCTGGTTTTTCCATTTCCCTTACTTCTGGTCGCCTCACGCTTTTCAAGTGCTTCTCGCCATGATGCGGTGAGTTGGCTCGACATCCTACAAGCCTCGCTATTCTTTGCGACTTTGTTTGTGCTGGCCTATGGACGCCCGGCGATTATGAGCCTGGCATTTGCCTATAGCGCGCAAAGCGTGGCATTACTGCTGGCGTGCGCGCTTCGCTATTCCATGACGGCACCGGGGCAAGAGCGAGAATTTCACCGGAAGCTCGCCTGGTTTGCGGGCTTCTATGCGCTGTTTTCCAACCTCGGCTACCTGGGCCAGGAGCATGGCTGGGACACCGGCACGCCGATTGACCTGTGCTGGACAGCACCCTTCTCAGTTTTTTCGGTACTAGCTCTTCTACCGGACCGTACTACTCCGCCTCGACCCGTTACGAGATTTCTGCGGCTATCTGACCCCATACACCTGCAAGGTATCAGCGCACATTGTCTTGCGGCCATGTCATTTGCTGCGGCGGCGATGCTTGCCTATTACAAACCGCTTCCGGGTGGCACCGCACTGCTTTGTGCCTTTCTACTCTCAGCCGGCCGTACCAGTACACGCGACTGGCAGAACCATATATTTCAATCCCGCTTGGAGGAGACGGCACTTCATGATGCGCTTACCGGGCTGCCCAATCGTAGCTGCCTGCGCCTAGAGCTCGCCCGCTGGCTAGAGCGTGTGCCTGACCAGCTGCCGGATTGTGCTGTCTTTTTTGTGAATCTCGATCATTTTCAACGAGTGAACGATGGACTGGGTTTTGCATCGGGCAACGTGCTGATACAAAAAATAGCATTGCTGCTAAGCGATTCCCTCCGGCCTGGGGACGTACTTGGCCGAACAGGAGGTGATGAGTTTGCAGTCCTGTTCGACTCGGCCGATGCACGGCAGGCCCTGGTGCTGGCCGAAGCAATGCTGGTGCGACTCCGTCAGCCGATTGAGGTGGAGGGTAGGGTATTTACGGTCACAGCCAGCGCAGGGCTGGCAAGTGCTATAGAGAATTCGAGCGCAGACCTGCTTCTACAATCCGCTAACTGCGCGATGTACACGGCCAAGCAGCTCGGGCGCGACCAGGTGCAATGCTTTGTGCCTGCCATGCTGGAGGTGTCGCGAAATCGGCAGCAGCTTTATACCAATTTGCGGGCTGCAGTTTATGCGGGGCAGATTGAAATACATTACCAGCCCATCTACAGCCTCAAAGAAAACCTCATAACAGGTTTTGAAGCGCTAGCTCGCTGGCACCACCCGAAACACGGTCAGGTTCCACCTTCTGACTTTGTACCCCTTGCAGAGGAGAGTGGGCTCATCGTACCGCTTGGCGGGCAGGTACTGCGAAAAGCCTGCCGGCAGTGCGCTGAATGGAACCGCCGTTTCGGCAGCGTGTTGACTGTCAGTGTCAATGTGTCAGCGCGTCAGTTTGAACAGCCGGAGCTGTTCCACAATAATGTGGTTACGGCCTTGAGGGACGCGGGCTTGAACCCTGAACTGCTCAGGCTAGAGATCACTGAAACAGTTTTGCTGAGAGCATCCGAAACTATAAAAAATCTAATCGGACGACTGCGAATGCTAGGTATTCGCATTTCGCTGGATGACTTTGGTACCGGGTACTCCTCTCTTGGCTATATGCTTCATCTGCCGTTCGACATAATAAAGATCGATCAAAGCTTTGTGCGATCACTCCATATGGATTCCCGACGCGCCCAGATCGTCGCCTCCATCATCGACTTAGCCGCCAAGTTGCAGATGAAGATTATTGCTGAAGGCGTGGAGTTACCGGAGGAACTGGCACGACTCCGGGAATTTCACTGCGACATGGTGCAAGGCTACCTGCTCTCTCGGCCCTTAGCTCCACCCGCCATGCAGTCCCTCTTAGAGCAATGCCACACCGCGACTGGCCTTGACAAGGCTGCTTGGAGATTTCTTTCAGATCCATGCCTCACGGAGAAGGACCAGTCCGCGCCGATGCAAAATCGCCCTCTTACCACTCCATTCGGGAGAGGTGTTGTGGTAATGGCAGAAAAGCTCGCTGTACCGCTTGCCGGGGCGGCGCACAGCATGCAAGGGAGAGCTTGTGAACAGTAATTTTTGCGGCGGCCGACTGTTCGGCAAGCTACGCGGCCTATGCGTGCTCATGATGCTTCTTGCCGCGATCGCAGGCGTCGCGGCACTCGCGCAGCACTTTACATTCGCCTTCTACAATGCCGGCTCCGGGCTGACGAACCTCAATGCCCGCACGCTGCTTCAGGATCGCTCCGGTCTTCTTTGGGCCGGCACGGAAAACGGCGTCTTCGTGCTGGACGGAGCTATTTTCCATAAGGTTCAGGGCTTTACCGCGGCAGGGCTGGAGAATGTGCGTGCGCTTCGTGAGGATAGTGCGGGGCGAATTTGGGCGGTGGATGGGAATCACCTAGCCTATTGGCAGGCAGGCGAGGTGCATGCAATTTCGGCAGTGAGCTTCGAGGCTCTCACCCATGAACCCCTAGATCTGGCCGTGCTCTCGGAAGTTCGCGATACGGTGTACCTTCTCGAAGGTGGCGTCTTAACTGCCATATCGAGCCAGGATGAGGGCCGCTCGTGGCACGCAGCTGCTGTGATAGCTCCCAACGTCGCGGTAGCACATCCGGAGTTCAGCAAGTTGATCAGCCTCGCTACAGGAGATGGCGCAACACTTTGGGCCGGGTGCGAGAAAGCACTTTGCCGCTTCGATCCTCTTCGCGGGCAAGCGACACGCTTGGGTGAGCAGGAAGGCGTGCCGGCCGATGCATGGCGTGCCATTATGGTCACGCGCATGGGTGCGTTTTGGGCCCGCGGCGAGAACAGCTTACTGGTGCGTCGAGGGCACTCGCTTCCCTTTGAGCGAAGACCCCTGCCGGCTCTTTCCTTCAATGGCACGCGGAACCCATTACTTGTTGAAGACCCAACAGGGCAGATCGTGCTCAACGGCATGGAAGGCTTCGCACGCGATGATGGGCATGGCTGGCGCATTTACAGGCAAGCAAATGGTTTTCCGGAAGACAGTATTGATACGTTTATTTTCGATCGGAAAGGCACCCTCTGGTTCGGGTCTATGGGTCACGGTATACTCCGTTGGCTCGGTTACGGACTTTGGGAAGACTGGACGCGGGCCGAAGGGCTGAACAGCAACATCATTTGGGGAATAGCCAAGGGGCCAGGCCCGGGAGTTTGGATAAGCACCGAACAGGGTGTGGCGCAAATCGATCTCCGCGGAGCCAAGGTGTTGTCGCAAGCTGGAGCAAGCGGCCGGGTGCTTTCTATTGCCGTTGACATGCGAAGCCACATATGGGTAGCCAATGCTAATGGACGCCTGATGGATATAGACCCGGCTACGGGGCAGGGGCGCATCGCAGTCGATGGGCTCGAGCGTATCTTCCAGTTGCACATGGATCGTCAGCAGAGGCTTTGGGTTTGTTCGCGCAAGGGGCTGCTCTTCTTCACGGGAGCTGATGGATGGACAGCTCCTCATCTGGTCAGCCAGCTGCCGTCCGGATACGCTTGGTCCATCGCGGAAGGAACCGATGGGACGCTCTGGCTAAGTTACAGCAAAGGGCTGTACCGGTTCCAGGGGCAGAGTTGGGCGGCGATCCAGTTGGCGTTTCCCAGAAAAGAAGCTTCTAATTTCATGCTTGCCGCAATGCCTGATGGCACGCTTTGGCTGCAAAATAAGGAGCCTTATCCCTTGCTGCACCTTCGCGTGGAAGGCAGGGCGGCAACGATTTTAGATAGAGTGGAAACCTCATCGTTCGGGTCGGACAATATCACGTTTGTCGAGATGGATCGCCGAGGCTGGCTTTGGGTCGGTAGCGATGATGGCGTGCACGTGTACGATGGGCGGCAATGGGTTCAGTGCACTGCCGAAGATGGCCTGGTCTGGGACGACACCGATTTTCACTCCTTTCTTGAAGACCCGGATGGCAGCATTTGGATCGGAACAAGCGGAGGCGTTTCGCATATCCTGCGTCCGGAAAATCTCTTCAAAATTCGCATCCCAGAGGTGCACGTTCTAGGCGCAGCTCTCTCCGGCCAGGCTCTCAGCGCATCGGAGGTACCACAACTGAATTTGCAGCGTCCGACGCTTACGGTCCATCTGCTCGACACGAACTACGATCGCGGTTCAGCCATCGTAACCCGCTATCGGCTGGATGGGGAAGACAATGAATGGCAGAATGCTTCTGGAGATAGCATTCGCTTTCCAGCGCTTTATCCAGGGCACTACAAGCTACAGGTGCTCACCTATGACCGGCGCACCCATGCCAGTTCTCCCCAGGAGAGTTTTTCCTTTGTGCTGCTGGAGCCCTGGTGGAAGCGCAAGCCCCTTCTAGCCTTAGAAGCCGCTGCAATACTCGCTGTCCTATTTGGATTGTGGCGGGCTAGTGTGCGCTTCCTCGTCGCGCGCCAGCAGGAACTTGAACGGCTGGTGTCGCTGCGTACTGAGGAGTTGGAGAAGGAAAAGCGTGAACTGTTAGCCGCCCGGTCGGAGCTGCTGGAAACGACGCGGCGCGATCCTCTGACCGGTTTGTTGAATAGACGCGCAATCTTTGAACATATGCAAACCCTTTGCGAGATCGCGCAGAGTGCGGGGCCCTCGATTGCGGTTGTTATGGCGGATCTTGACGGTTTCAAGCAAGTTAATGATCAGTACGGTCATATAGCGGGAGATTCGGTACTGCAGGAATGCGCTCGTCGCATCGAAGCTGTAACCCGTCCAGTGGACTTAGTCGGCAGATACGGTGGTGAGGAACTGCTCATTCTATTGCCAGGTCTTGATCGGGGCAGCGTACGCAAACGCATGGAAGAAATTCGTCTCTCGATTTCCGCACGACCTATTGAGCATAATCACTTCCTCTTACCCATCACTTGCAGTTTCGGTGTGGCATGGTTTGATGGGGGTACAGCAACCACTAAGGATTTAGTGAGCTTAGCTGATGCTGCACTCTACTTAGCCAAGCAGAATGGACGCAATCGCGTCGAATACGCCGATGAACCCACCTCTGATCCACTTTTCGCTACGCTGAAACTGACCATCAGCGGCACTAAATCGGAGCTGTGCTTAGAGCCATGCAATTAGGAGCGATATCTAGGCAGGTTGGAGCCCGTCCATTGGGCTCAGTTGCATTAAACTACCTCTGTGTAAACTGCAAGGCAACTCGAGGAGCCCCCATGTCGATCTTCAAGTGTCGTCGTGCCTAATCGAGCGTCGCCATCAGTAAGGACCGCTCATTCGTAAATGGTCGCAGGCGTAGGTTATGGCCTGCCGGGCTGCTGTCTCAGGCGACTTCGTGAGACATTACTTACATGCCGTTTCCCGACCTTACCATCCCTCTTGGAAAAAGCCGCGCCTACATGATGTAGAACCAGGACCATACAAAGGATAGGCTCGCTAGAGCTTGTACTTAACTTTGTACCTGAGTAGGCACTTTGCGGTACACACTGCAGGGGTGCAGCATGGCTGGATGGCGCAAAAACGGGCTATCCAAGCGACGTGACGGATGACGAGTGGTTGTTGAGTGTTGCCGTATGTGCTGCTGTGCCGCGAGGACGGCCCGCAGCGCGAGTACGAGCTGCGAGCTGTGTTCAACGCGGTGCCGGATTGCAAAGACCGGTGCGCCGTAGCGGTGGATGCCGCGCGACCTGCCTCCGCGGCACGCGGTGTACCAGCAGATGCGACGTTGGCTTGAGGTCGGGTGCTTCGAGCTACTGGTTGAGGAGGTCCGCTCGCTGCTGCGCGAGTGGGATGGGAAAAGGCCAGCTGACGGTAGTCATTCTTGATAGCCGCACACCCCAGTCCACGCCGGAACCGGGCGCGCGGGCCTGTTGGGACGGGGCCAAGCGGCACAAAGGCTCCAAGGTTCATATTGCGGCCGACGCGCTCGGGCACTTGCTCGCGCTCAAGGTCACCGCGTCTGACGAAGGCAACCGCGCGCAGGTCACAGCACTAGCTGAACAGGTGCAGGCTGTGACTGGCGGCAGCGTCAAACTGGCCTACATCGACCAAGGCTATACAGAACCGGCTGCGGCTGAAGTCGCTCGGGACGCGGCATACGCCTTGAAATGGTCAAGCACCCCATGGGCAAACGAAGCTTCCTGCTGCTGCCTTGGCGCTGGATTGTCGAGCGCTCCTTCGGCTGGGGTTCGCGCTTCCGCCGTTTGGCTCGCAACTATGAAAGGCTTCAAATTACCCTGAAAGGCCTCCACCTGCTTGCCTTCCTTTGCCTCATGCTCCGCAGCTTGGCTAAAACACTCACGTGAGGTTAAAGGCTATAGGTTGAGAAGATGCGATTTGCCTGAAACAATATCATCAGTTTTCGCAGCAATTACAGTCCCAATCACCACATCATCATCCCGATCGAATGCAATTCGAGACGTTACTTGTGGCCGTACCAATAGAGTTAAGCTCGCGTAAAGGTCTATTATCTGATCGATTGAGTTTATGAAACTGAGAGGCATTTTCGCGGAGACGGATCGCTGGTTGCTCAAGCCCGCGTTTGTGTCCCTGATGATGGTCGCCGTACTCGGACTCGTCTGTCGGCTCCCGGGTTTCGTCAGCTTCCTGCTGATCCCTCTCAGGGTAGTCGGTTACGGTGTTGCGGCCCTCGTCATCTTGGCGATAGCCCCTTACTGCCTAGTCAAGAAACGTCCACGAAAGGGAGCTTCTATTTTCTTCATACTCATACTTTCTTCATACTCATACTTCCTGTGTTGTTGTTGCGGCCATTGAATTGGGCAGATGATGTAGCACACCTTGCGCTAACAATTGAATGTGGGGTCGGCCAGCTTGGCTCTTCATCAAAGTATAAAGACGACCGTTTTGTGGTTTATGACTGGTTAGTGGGACTTGCTGGGGCAAATACATTTCTGATTCACGACGTGACTGATGAGATTGTTCTGCCGATAGCTCAACACACGCGCCTTCCAAGCTCAGAAGATGGTTTAGGGAAGAATGTGCAGGAAAGGTCAAGCGCCTGATCAAGCACTATTATGTTTGCAACATCTGATGGTTAGTAACGAGAAACGCCGTTGTCGTCAGTTGGCCGCGTTAAGCTGTCAAAACCGTCGTTTATGAGGAAAGATGAAGCTTGGATTGATCAGTTCAAGTGGTTGCACTGGCCTTCTTTCTTCCGGATCTGAGTACCGGCTCGACTCCTTATTGGGCACAGGAAACTGTTGCGGAACACATAAGTCCAGAGGACTGGGCTTTGATGCCCGGATGGTCAAAGAGTGACGTGGAAAGTGCTAAGCAGCAGCACTTGTAATCAGAAGGATTGTTGCGTAGAAGCAGCTAACGAACATGCCGCTTAAGCAGTTTGCCTTGCTCTCCAGACAGGTTTTAGCTCGAAAGTCTATTTAGCATCAAAGGCAATGGCCGCAAGCTTCCGAATTTAAGCCGAGCCAAAGGTCGTCACCCTCGGCGACCTAGCTCTCGAATACACTGTCGACCACTCTGACCGGCGCAGCTACATCACAATCCGGAACATCCAGGAGCTGGCAGGACACAAAACCACATCCATAAGCGCCCACTATGCCCACCTTTCACCTGAGCACACACTCTCCGTGGTTGATAAAATCGTTTCTGGAGCCAACTAGCATTAGCACCAGACAAAAATGATCTTCCGACCAAGGGAGACCTTTTTACTGCTAAACCATTGATTTATTGGTGCCCAGAGGGGGACTTGAACCCCCACGACCGGTTAGGGTCTGCGGATTTTA
>CAXSHS010000099.1:0-10891 GCA_964237325.1 uncultured Acidobacteriaceae bacterium
TGCAAAGCATCGGCGATGCCGTGATTGTGACCGATGCAAATGCCTGCATCACCCGCATGAACCCGGTCGCGGAACAACTTACCAGATGGACGACGGAGGAAGCGAAAGGTCGTCCTTTATCGCAGGTCTTCCATATCGTGAGCGAGGAGACCCGTGAGCCGGTCGAGAGTCCGGCGGAAAAGGTAAAGCGGCTCGACAGCATCGTGAGCCTTGCCAATCACACCATTCTGATCGGCCAAGATGGTGGAGAGACCCACATCGATGACAGCGGCGCTCCCATTCGCGACGAAGCGGGTGATCTAACCGGCATCGTCCTGGTCTTTCGCGACATCAATGAGCGGCGCGCCGCGGAACGGGAGCGCGTCGAGCTTGTCGAACAACTGCGTAGGATTCAGGATGCGACTACCGATTCCATCCTGAGCATCGACCGAAACTGGCGAGTCACGTATTTGAATGCGCCGGCGCGGGCCGCCGCCGGACCGCTTGCCGATGCTGTCGGCAAGAATTTCTGGGAGAACTTTCCTGACGCCGTGTACGAAGGTTCGCCCTTTGTTGAACACTATTATCGCGCCATGGACGAGGGCGTAGCGGCGGAGTTCGAGGCGTACTACCCGGCACCCTTGAACATTTGGGTTGAGGTGCAGGTTCGCCCCACGAAGGAAGGAATTGTCCTCTTTTTTCGCGACGTCACACAGGGGAAGGAGGCAGCGGAGGCATTAGGGCGCACGACGGAATCTCTTCAAGCTAGTGAAGCCCGGATCAAAGCCATCTATGATTCGACCCACGAGTACCTGGGCCTCCTTACAACCGATGGCACCATGCTGAGTTGTAACCGTGCCGCGCTGGAGTTTGCACCGGCCACTCTCGATGAGGTGGTAGGGGTACCGTTCTGGGAATCGGCCTGGTTCGCGGGTACCCCTGGAGCTGCGGATTTGCTCAGGACGTGGATTGAGCGGGCTGCGCATGGAGAATTCATTCGAGCCGAAGCATCCCTGTTGCGGCCGAATGGCGAGACCATGATCTTCGATTTCGCCCTCTCTCCAATTTTTGACGATGGGGGCAAGGTCGTCCTGCTCGTGCCGGAAGGCCGCGACATCACCGAATTGAAACGTGCCGAAGGAGCCCTGGTTCAAAGCGAGAAATTAGCCGCCGTAGGGCGCCTGGCCGCGTCCATCGCGCACGAGATTAACAACCCTCTCGAATCTGTCACGAATCTGCTCTATCTGGCCCGTATGCATGAGGAGCTGCCACGGGACGTCGAGGACTACCTCGACATCGCCGAGCGGGAGCTGCGCCGCGCTGCCGCGATTACAAGTCAGACCCTGCGTTTCTACAAGCAATCCACAAAGCCCACCCCTACTTCGATCCGGGAGCTATGGGAATCTGTGCTTCCGATGTATCAGAGCCGCATCGTAAACTCAGCGGTTCAGGTGGAAGAGCGACACCATGCCGCCAAGCGGGTTTTATGTTTTGAAGGTGAGATTCGCCAGGTTCTCAGCAACTTTGTCGGAAATGCGATCGATGCAATGCATCCCGGCGGCGGGCGGCTTTTGCTGCGCAGCCGTGAGGCAACCCACTGGCCCACCGGCCGCAAAGGGCTCACGCTGACAGTTTCAGATACCGGCGGAGGCATTAGCGCAAAAGCTCTGACCAGGATTTTCGAGCCGTTTTTCACAACCAAGGGAATTAGAGGCACTGGATTGGGCCTTTGGGTCAGCAAGGAAATTGTTGAGCGGCATGAAGGAGTGCTTCGCGTCCGTAGCAGTCAAAAGCAAGGCAGCAGCGGAACTGTGTTCACCTTATTTCTGCCGTTCGTTGCTCTTAGCCGTGAATTCGATTAACGTCTTGCTCTTTATACCGAATCTGTCTCAGAACAACACCGGCGGGCTTACTCTCATCCTTTAAGCAGGTTTAAGAGGGTCCATGAACGTCCGCCGTGCACTCCATGCTTCGCTCGCCCTCCTCTACCCAGCCGTGCTCGCTTGCGCAGCCTTACTTCCCGCAGGTTCCATAGCCCAGCAGCCCCAACCAGTTCCTGTTCACCATGTCCAGGGCACCACCCACGCATTCCTTGTTCTCCGCGCGGAAAATAGCACCATTCTGGGGTACGGTGAGCTGCTCCAGATTGTGCATGGTGACCGCGTGAACTCTCACCTTACATACCACTTTCGCGATGGTTCCCTGGATGATGACACCGCCGTGTTCTCACAGGGCACGGCCTACCACCTCATTAGCGATCACCATATCCAGCCTGGATCTTTTTCTAAAATTCCGACGTCCTTGTCGAGCAAAGCGGCAATGTCAGCGTTCGTACTACCGATAAGGACGGTAAGGAAAAAATCGAAACAAACCACATTGACCTTCCGCCGAACGTTTCGAACGGCTTCACCGGCACCATGCTCCTCAGCGCCTCGCCGAAGTCCCCCCCTTTCAAGCTCGGCCTGGTTGCCCCTACCGGCAAGGGACGTTTGATCCAGCTTTCCGTTGAAGTTGCAGGCGAGCAACCCTTCTCGCCCGTTCTCGGGGTCGCCGCAAAGCCACAGTCTTCCGCGTCCATCCCGAACACGGCGGTGTTGTCGGCGTTATTGCCCCTGTTATGGGCCAACAACCTAAGGACGTATTCATCTGGATTCTTGAAGGCGAGGTACCCGGCCTTGTTCGTGAAATCGGTCCCCTTAAACAAGGTGGTCCAGTTGTCAGCGTGGAACCCGCCGGAGCCACCTACCCACCTGCTGCCGTAGTGAAGAAGTGACCTCCTCAACCTAAGCTCCAGAGGCTCGCTGTCGATACAACGCCGTAAGCGGATTTCTGCTTCCCTCTTATGTGCACTTTTAAGGACCGGCGGCATGTCTACTATGCCTCTATCGCCTGTAGAGTGGAATAGAGTGAAGAAAAGCTTACCGAGGGAGAAATAATGGGAATTCTGGATACGATTGAAAGTTTGGCGGGGCAGCAAGGAAATGCCAATCCCCAGGTTGCACACGGCATGATGCAAGCATTGGACGAGCACCCCGGTGGCTTGGCGGGCGTTCTCGAAAACTTCAAAAGCAACGGCATGGATCAGCACGTTCAAAACTGGTCGTCAGGTCAGCAGACTTCGGCCAGCCCAGAGCAGATCCAACAAGGACTTGGAAATACCGGCTTGATTGACAATGTCGCACAAAAAGCGGGAGTGTCTTCAGAAGTTGCGAAAATGGCCATGGCGGCCATGCTGCCCATGGTCATCTCTCACTTTACGCAGGGAGGGCAACAGGCCGCCCCGCAAAGCGGCTTCGGCGGCATGGCTTCGCAGGTTTTGGGCAGGTTTCTCTAAATAGCGCGTTTACCCGGCGGCCGGGAATTGATTTAGACTTCGCAGTGCGCACGTTGAACCATGATGTGCGCGTATGCGCTCATAAGCTAATCTGTGAAGTTATACTTTAGAAGTTTTGTAAAATCGCAATTTTGCAAACACTCATTTCCTATAAAGGAGCACCGATCCATGGCAGATTTCAAAGTGTTGCAAGAGAAGTACGCACCGGTAGTCGATGTCGTAAAACAGTTTGAGCCTTACGGGGCAAAGTTTGTAGGCTCAGAACTGGTAGGCGAGCAGTACCATCTCGTCGCACAGGTAACATCCGTAGTTGAGCTGAACCGCGTTTGGGATGCAATCAAGCAGGTAGACCCCCAGTATGCCGACCTGAAGCATGAGATTACCAATATGGGCGGTCAGGAGCAGGAGTACACCATTGCTCCAGGAGATAACCTCAGCAAGGTAAGCAAACTGTTCTACGGGAATGCTAATAAGTATGAGGAAATTGCAAAAGCCAATGGCTTAGAAAATCCCGATAAGATCCAGGTTGGACAAAAGCTGAACCTCCCCGTTCTATAGTTGATACTTACAAGGGTTTATGACAAATACCCAAACATTGATAACTCAGGCCTACTCTGCCTTCAATCATCGGGATATCGATAGCGCCCTGGCGCTCATGAGTGAGAACGTGAGCTGGCCTAAAGCATCGGAAGGCGGGCGTGCTGTTGGGAAAGAAGAGATTCGGGCCTACTGGACTCGTCAGTGGCAAGAGTTTGATCCTCACGTGGAACCACTTGAGGTGATCGACCAGGAAGGCAGTATTACCGACGTCAAAGTTCATCAACTCGTGAAAAGCTTTAGTGGCAATGTACTTTCTGATAGCGAGGTGTGGCACATTTATACAGTTACGGATGGTCTCATCGAGCGCATGGACCTCAAGGACAGTAAAACGATCCCGGACCTTACCCCATCTGCAGCATTCTCCAGACACTAGCATGCATCAGAAATCTGCCGTCATTACCTGAGCGGGAATGCTATGCCGACCGGCGTTCCCAGCTTTTCGTTCGCTGCGACAGAATTTGTACCGGGATGTGGCCTTGTATGTAGTAACAAGGTGAAAAGTTTGCTGTAGCAACTCCTTAACGTCGCCCCATAACCGCGATCAGCGGATCGCTCTCAGAGCCGTCTCGCAGCACCTCTGCGCGGATGTCACAAAAGCCGGCGCGCTGGAGGTAGAGGCTTACCAAGGCGGCATGTCCGCGGGCGTCAAGCGACCTCCAAATCGCCACCGCCTTGGTCGGAAAGCAACGATTGGAGAAGCTGACGATGAAGGGCGCACCCGGCCGCAAGACCCGCAAGATCTCAGCGAATACCTCGAGGGGACGCTGTAGGTATTGGACGCCGACACAGCACAGGGCGGCATCGCAGCTGTCAGCCTCCAGCGGCAGAACAGGGGTGCGATTCAGGTTCTGCACAAAGCTCCGGCTCAGCCGAGGATTGGCCCTGAGCTCCTCGGCATTCATGCCCTGCCCGATCACCTCTGCGAAGGCCACATCCGGCGGCAGATGGCTCACCCAGCTCGACATCATATCCAGAAGCACGCCCCCAGCCGGCAGGATGGCTTGGTAGTACGCAGTAAGCGCCCGTGTGGCCGCTTCGTCAATGTGGGTAACCAGACGGGCAGGCCCGTAGAAGTCGGCGTCGTCACCTCCGTCCTCCTTAAGGAAGACGTCAGGCGGTAGCTCAGGTAAGCGGTCGCTCATCCCTGCCATACAGCACCCCGTCGATGGTGGTAAAGGCGTGATGAACAGGCCCAGGCCGGAGCAGCGGCCGGACCACGGTATTGAAATGCCATGAGCGTCGTCGGCGTCATCCACCTTCTCGCTTCGGTTGCTGTCCGCAGCCATTGGTGTCCTCCCACACAATACCTCCATCCTCATCGGCCTGCGACTGCTCGCCGGTGTGCCGCTTGCCGACGTCTTCAGCTGCCTTCCTTTACGTTACCACCCGGAGTTCGCATCAAGCCTCCGTGATCGGCCACATACTATCGAGCGTGAGCTGACGCACCCCTCGGTAGCCGGTAGCGCTTGGATCACAAACCATCAACGCTTCAAGGCGTGAAACAAAAACAGCGATCAGCGTGGTCCTCTGTGAGAAGACAGATGATTAGTAGCAACAAATCGCATTCTCGTCAGTAACGGCTCAAACGCACTAATTTTAATTAAGTTAAATATAGCTGTCCGGGTGAGCTCCAAAGAATTGCTGCTGCTCGAATTGATTTGTCATCGATGAGCACGGTAGGGTGTACTTTGTGGCACCTCTTCCATTCTCGCGTCTTTTTGGCAACACCGGTCGCCGTGCAGTCGAAACTCTCGCGCCGCGCCGAACCTTCGATGATGTCATTCTGCCTCCCGCAACCCGCCTTGCTCTTGAAACTGCTCTGGCCCAGGTTACACAGCACGATCTGATCTTTAAAGACTGGGGTCTCGGAGAACGGCATTCGACCGGCCTCGGTCTCGCCTTCAATTTTGCCGGGCCGCCGGGCACCGGCAAGACCATTTGCGCCGAGGCCATTGCGAAATCGCTCGGCTGCCGGCTTCTGGTCGTTCGATATGCAGAGCTTGAATCCATGTGGATGGGCGAAACGTCGAAAAATATTGCCGCAATTTTTCGTACAGCGCACGAGGAGCAAGCCGTTTTATTCTTCGACGAAGCCGACGCAATCGCTGCGCGCCGGTCGACGTCAGTCGATAACGGCTCCCAGCGCGAATCCAACAGCGTGGTCAACGTGCTCTTGCAAGAGCTGGAACGGTACACCGGTGTCGTGATCTTCGCCACCAATCTTGCTGCGAACTTCGATCCGGCATTTGAGCGACGTATCCGAACGCACGTCCTCTTTGAGCTGCCGGGCGAGACGGAACGCGTCCTGATTTGGAAGGTGCAGTTGCATCCGTCCCGGACGCCGCTAGCCCCCGACGTCGACTTCAATGCCCTCGCACGTCACTACGAAGTAAGCGGCGGAGACATCCAGAATGCTGTGCTGAAAGCAGCCCTGGCTGCAGCGGCTGAGCCGATTTCCAATTCTGCAAAGAGTATCCATCAACGTCATTTCCAGGCGGGGATAGAACAAGTCGTAGCGAGCAAGCGCGTCATGCAACAATCGATCTTTGCAGAACCGACAGTCGTCATGCCGGAACCTGACATCATCACTCCAGCCATTGCATCGCAAGCCTCGCAATTGCTTGCGTACGGTCTCCCCGGAGCGGCGCTGCTGGTCGCGCTGATTGCGCTTGGAATAGTGCTACTTAGATAGCTTCGGCGTTTTCACACACGGTGGGCTGCTCACAACGGCAGTCCGCGGAGCGCTCGCAAGAACTGAATCTCTGGGACAATCACTCTGTTCAGGCCCTCCACTCTGGAGTCGTCATGCGAATCTACTTTGTTCTTGAACACTAGTCACTGCCGGGAAGTCACATCTCGAAAGTAATCCAGCCACATCTCACAAATAGCAGTTTGTGACAGCATAGCGCAGCCATCTTCCAAGATACGTCTTTATGAGTACTACCGGTACTTATCAAGCCACTGTTGCTGATCCCGCCCTTATAACAAGGGCGAGTAGAATAAAATGTAGGAAGTCACGCTTTAGGCCGCTAAAGGGAAATAGCTATAAACTATTACTTTATTTTATCAAAGATAAGAGAATTGGTTGAGGAAGTATCAAGTTGGGAAAGGCAGAGAGGCTTGGCTGTTACATCGACCGACTTCAGAGTCACCTACTGAGATCTACGAACGGCTCTTTGGAGACCTCCAGGCTGACTTATTCTTTCTTGAGCATGCTGAATCATTTTCAGAACTGCAAAGGCAAGCGTGGGGCGTTCTGGAAGCAGAGATGAAGGCCTGTTGGCCAAAGATTGATGCAGGTATAGACGAGCGAGAAGTGCTTAATGACCCGAAGTGGCAGCTTGTTCGAGATGCTGCATGTCGCTTTTTAGCCCTTTTAAAAGAGTAGGCAGATATCTTGTAGATCATCCACCCCTTTTCTCTAACGCCATAGATAGAGCAGAAAACCGCATTTTGATCATCAGCCCTTGGATCACCGCAGCAGTGGGTAACATTCAAATTTCTGAAAGCTTTAGAGGCAATTCTGCAGGGGCATGCGGGTGTACATCGGCTACGGTACGTCGGGCGATGCACACACCCGGTCGACAGAACAGAACCAGGGTTTAAGCTCCTTTTCACCTTTCAAATGGAAGAACTTCACTTTGCAGAGGCTTAAAAATACGCACGCTAAGGTGTTGATAAAAGATAATGAGTATGCGCTTACCAGCAGCTTCAATTGGGTTTCTTTTAAAGGTGACCCTAGGTGGCTACAAAATGAATGCTAATGCATCTATGAAGTAAGCATGAGTGCCCTTACCCAAATTATTCATCATCAAAAACGAGAGGTGAACCTCTACCGGGTATTTTCTTGCATATTTATGCATTTTTGTGGAAAACATGAAATATCTTCTAATGACGCCCCCCAGTTCATCTGCAAGGGTGATCCTAATATGCCCTGCCGTTCTATCCATCCAAACTTAATAAGCGCCGAACGGGCCGCTGCATTGAGCGAGCTAGTAGCTGCTAGAGGTCCGGTCTTGAGAGGGTGGCATAGTGCACACATTCACTAGATGCCTACTGACTTGACAGCACGTGACTGTACCAAAAAAGGTATGTCCTGCGATAGCGTTTGGCGTAAATTTTCTAAAGCCGTTTAAAGGGTTTAGAGATATGTATGGCGGAGAGAGAGGGATTCGAACCCCCGATACCCGTAAAGGTATGGCTGATTTCGAGTCAGCTGCATTCAACCGGGCTCTGCCATCTCTCCGCGCGGGTGGGGTTGCAACTCAGGGAAGTCTACCATGCGGCAACCTCGATAGAGTGGGTCTCAGCATTTGCTATGTCCAGCTATGGTGTCGGCAGTGGCAATGCCGGTTTGCTCGTGGCATTCTAGGCAGCATGCGTCTGCCTGCCTTTACGCTCCCCCTTGCTGTTTTTTGCATTTTTCCAACTTGCAGAGCGCAATCTCCTGTTCCGGATGCGCCTGCGGCACCAGCTCCCAATCCGGGGGGTGATGTGTTCAAACGTTGGGCGCAGTTCTACCTTTACGACTGGCATCCGCAACCCTCTGCTTCGTCATCTCCTGCACCGGCACGTCGCGGTGCACCATCGCCGCTAGATTCGCCGCCATTTCCGAGCTCCGATTGGTCCTACGGCGGCTCACCCGTCATCGGCGAGCCTGACACACAGAGCTATCCACTGATGACTGCCTTGAACGGTGCGCGCAGCCGCACCAAGCTCTACGGCTGGATCGACCCGACTGTCAACGGCAGTACGTCTTCGCACAGCAACAATCCTGAAGCGAATGACGCCTACTCTAATCGTGTGGAGTTGAACCAATTTGTCGTGTACCTCGAGCGCTTGCCTGATACCGTGCAGCAAGACCGTATCGATTGGGGCTTCCACCTGACATCGTTTTTCGGCACCGACTACCGCTACACCACCGACAAAGGCTATTTCTCCGCGCAGCTGATCCAGAACAAGCGGCAGTACGGCTTCGACCCGGTGCTGGAGTACGCCGACATCTACTTCCCCCATGTTGGGCAGGGACTCAACCTGCGCATCGGCCGTTTCATCTCTATCCCCGGCATTGAGGCGCAGCTGTCGCCCAACAACTACATCTTTTCGCATTCTCTGCTGTACACGGTGGACCCGTTTACAGACACGGGTATCATGGCCACGTTCAAATTATCTGATCAGTGGCTGGTGCAATTCGGCCTTACCGGCTCGCACGACGCGGCGTTGTGGACACCCGACGCGAAGCCCTCCGCCACGGTCTGCGTGAGCTACACAACAAAGTCGGTGAACGACAACTTCTACGGCTGTGCGAATGGTATCAACGACGGTGAGTACGCATACAACAATGTGCAGCAGTATGACCTGACCTGGTACCACAAGTTTTCAAAAACATGGCACATCGCAACGGAAGCCTGGTCCCTCTCTGAGCGCGATGTCCCCGCGGTCGGTGGCCCGCTACCGCTGGAGGCAGGCACTACCGGAGCCATATGCAGGCCGGGCCAGGCACGCTGCCTGGCCCCGGAGTACGCTGCGGTCAACTACATCAACAAGGAGCTTTCCGCGCATGACTACCTCACCTTTCGGTCAGATTTTTTGAACGACAAGAAAGGCCAGCGAACCGGCACCCCGACCCGCTACTCTGAAAACACTTTCGCCTGGAACCACTGGATCGGCTCAACCGTGCAGCTACGTCCGGAAGTGCGTTTCGACCATGCCTGGGACCGCCCTGGCTACGACAACGAAAATCACAGCAGTCAGTTCACTGCGGCGTCCGATTTGATCTTTCACTTTTGAAAGATGCGGCTTATGATGCCTGCTTCCGTCACGATGAAGTCGAGCGGAACGTCATGCGGCTGCGGGTGGATGGTTGGCAGGCGTGTCAATTCCATGCCTATGCCGATGGTCAAGGGCTTGGGCAACAGTACGCTGAGCGTGCGGTCGTAGTACCCGCCGCCATAGCCTAGCCGGTAGCAATCGTTGTCAAAACCCACAAGCGGTACCAGCAGTGTATCCGGCTGCACCGCATCTTCGGCGGCTGGGTAGGCGATGCCGTACGTACCACGCACCATGGCATCGCCGGGCTTCCACTTGCGAAATTGCAGAGGCCGGCCTGGAGCCGAAACGATAGGTAAAGCGAGAGTAGCGCCCGCGTCCAGCAGGTACCCGGCAAAGGGGAGGATGTCCGGCTCGCCGCACATGGAAACGTACAGGGCTGTGACACCCTTCAGCCAACCAAGAAAGCTCTGCGCAAGCTCCTCAACAATTCGGCTACTTATGGAGAGGTGGACCGCTGACGGTACGGCTTGCCGCGCCTCCAGAAGTTCGACGCGTTTCTCTTTGCGCCAGTGCTTGATCCAGTTCCCTTGACTTGCGTCAGCTCCATCGCTCAATCGTCGCGGCCTTTCGCGCCATGCGTCTCCGGGTGCCGCAGCTGCGCCGGTAGAGGCTCTTCGCCCCTGGCATCCTTCCACAGAATCGCATTCAGCTCGCCCGTGGGTGCCTGGTCGGCATGGGTGAAGTCCATCCGTGCTGAAGCGCGCGCCCCGGGGCTGCGTCCCGTGTTTGCCTGGTAGATTAGCCCATTGTCGCGATTGCTAGTGTCAGCGATATACGGCGGCTGGTCGCCGTTGCCTGCAAATAACGGTGCCATCAAGGGAGCAAATGCATCATTGTTGTTCATCGGCGGCAAACCCAATAAGCTTTCCATGGTGCGGATGGTGCTCACCGTCGTATAAAAGCGATGATCTACAAACGGTATTCCATTCTTGGGCTGCGGTGCGTACTTGCTGATCACCAGGTGGATGCTGCGATGCGCGTCCACGTGGTCGGCCCCGTCCTGTGCGTCATCCTCAAGGATAAAGAACGCCGTATCTGCCCAGTAGGCGCTGTGTGACACCGCCTCTACCGCGCGGCCCACTGCCAAATCATTGTCGGCGACAGAAGCCGCGGGTCGCGGCATGCCGGGCCGCGTACCGGCTGTGT
>CAXSHS010000100.1:0-10722 GCA_964237325.1 uncultured Acidobacteriaceae bacterium
CCGCTGCGTACGCCGGAGCACTATATGTACGACTTCGAGCTTGAAAACGTAGCTGAAGTGTGGCGGCGCGGTTCGGTGATTTCGTCCTGGCTGCTGGACTTGACAGCGGCAGCACTACTTGAAAAGCCGGACCTGGATACGTACGGAGGGCAGGTTTCCGACTCCGGCGAAGGCCGCTGGACAACCATCGCAGCTATCGATGAGGGTGTACCGGTGGATGTGTTGAGCGCGGCTTTGTTCTCGCGCTTCTCGTCGCGTAACAACGGCGAGTTTGCGAATAAGATCCTGTCAGCCATGCGATTCGGCTTTGGCGGTCACCTGGAGCACAAACCGGGTAAATAGGGCATTGCGTGGCGGCTGGAGTAAACCAATACACGCCACGAAGTGGCCGAACGCTGCGCAGGCGGTCTTAGACTCTCAGCACTTGCAAACCGCGTTCAAGCAACGGGGCGACCATCTCATCGGTCGCCCCGTTGTCTGTGACAAGTGTATGTACCTCTCCAACCGGGCAGATGAGCGACGATGAAATCTTGCCCAGCTTGGATGAGTCCGCAACGACAATTACCTCGCGTGCCTGTCGAACCATGGCGCGAAATGTCAGCGCTTCGTCCTGCTCCAGTGTCGTGCAGCCTCGCTCTGTATGCATGCCGACCACATTCAGAATGACTTTATCGAGGTACACGTCGTCCATGAACCGGATGGCGGCCGGACCGGTAAGCGAGAATGACCAGGCATAGGGTAGTGTGCCGCCAGTGATAGAGGTGCGCATACCGGGCTGGTTGCACAACTCCATGCCGATGTTGATGGCGTTGGTCACAACCTTAATGTTCGCTCGATGCCGCAGCGCCCGGCCCACCTGCGTGGTGGTGGTGCCGGCGGTAATGCCCACTGTCTCGTTCGGCTGGATGAGATCGGCGGCGGCGAGCGCGATGCGGCGCTTTTCTGCGGCGGCCCGCTGCTCGCGTGCCTGAAAGCTGGTGTCGTAGCGGAAGGGCTCATAAAGTAGCGGCTCTACCAGCATGGCACCGCCATGAGTGCGGCGTACCAGGCCGCGGTTCTCAAGCCGGCTCAGGTCGCGCCGAAGCGATGGTGCCGAGGTACCAATGGCTGCCAGCAGGTCGTCGATGGTAGCTGAACCCCGGGACAGCAGGAGGCGCATGATCTTTTCTTCGCGAGTGTCGGTCTTGGCGGACATCGTTTGTGGGAAAGCCTCATTGATTAATTGGTCAATCGGTCAAGGCGAGAATACCTGCTGGAATAGACATTTGCCGAGCGGCGTATGGAAAGTACCGGTGCATCGAGTGCATTACCCCCGGCAGCCGCAGACAGCCATGCAGGTCTCGGCTTAGAATCGGCTGCACCGGAGGGTGAAGTATGCAGGAGGTTGCGCCGTTTGCACCGTTTCGCCAATGGGCAAGCCGGAGTGCTGCTCATGCCTGGACGCGGCGCGAGTTTTTAGCCGGTGCGCTGGGGGCTTCAGCAGCCGCGGCACAGCCGCGGCGGCTCTTCGGCGAAAGCGGCGGCTTGGGACGCAAGCTGATTGTGGTTACATTCGGCGGCGGAGCGCGCGATGATGAAACATTCTCGCTGCTGGGGCAGGCGAATATCCCGCACATGGTGGGCACGCTGGCACCCCAGGGTACGTTCTTTCCGCAGGTAGTCAACCGCGGTATCCTGGGTCATTACGTTGCCACAGCCAGCATTGCTACGGGCACTTACCAGACGTTTAACAACTTTGTAGCGCAGCCGCCCACCGCGCCCACATTGTTTGAGTACCACCGCAAGGGCCTGCACCGGCCCGCGCGCGATGCCTGGGTGATTGCCCCCAGCAACGGCTTCGACCGGCTGGGTGCCAGCAGTCATGCTGCATATGGCCCGGCGTACGGCGCGGAGATAGTACTGCCCAAACGGCTGCTTGCGCTGGCCGCGGGGGCGCAGCACCATACGTTGCGCGACTATGCCTCGCTGCTGCACGACAACTACGAAATGCCTGTGCAAGGCCATGTGAGCACCGCTCAAGATGAAGGGGAACTGGAACGCATGGCGGGGCTGCTGCGGCTATCTCTGGCAGAGTTCACTGCGCATGCGCGCTCGCTTGCGAGTCCCGATGAGCTGTCGCTATTTATCACCCGGCAGCTGATGCGAGAGGTTGCGCCATCACTGATCCTGCTGACGCTGCATGATATGGACGTGGCGCACAGCGGGGCATTCTCGTTGTATATCGATGCGATTCAGCGTGCCGACCGGCTGGTGGCCGAGCTGTGGCAGGAGGTGCAAGCGAATGCGGAATATGCAGACCGCACCACCCTGCTGCTGCTGCCGGACTTTGGCCGTGACGCAGACGGGGAGGCAAGCGGCTTTCAACACCACCGCACGGGCGGCGCAATAGCGCGCACCACCTGGATGCTGGCACTGGGGCGCGGCGCGCAGGCAGGGCGCATCGTGGAACGACCTCTGGAGTCTATTGACGTGGTGCCGACCGCAGGGGCCATGCTGGGCTTTGCTACTCCATTTGCTAATGGCAGGCTTGTGCCGGAGCTGCTGTGAAACCCGGCGACCTGCAGGAAACATCTTTTGCCGCCTACCCGCAAAGCTCTCGCGCACTCGCAGGCGAGTACCTCGCTGCTTTGCGCGCGATGCCGCTCTCGCTGCTGCCGAGCTACCTGGTGCAGGTGCAGCAATACCCGACGCTGTTCCCGGTTGAGGCGGAGCGGCTGCGCCTTCAGCTTAACGCCCTACAAGCCAGGCCGGAGCTGACGCAGACGTTCGCGGGTATTGAACTGCCGCCCGAGTTGGAACGCATGGACTGGGTACAACAGCCCGCGCTGTTTGTCGGCGCGCTAGCCGGTGCGCTATGGCAGACGCGCCAGATTGATGCATACCACCAAGCGGCAGAGGTGCTGTTCGCCGCGCTGCCGCAAGCCCGCCGCGCCGCTGGAGGGGCCGCGCCCATGCTGATTGCTGTCATGGGGCGTAGCGCTGCTCCGGGTAGGTATCCGCTCTTCACACGCCTGCGCAAGCAGGGATTGTACGTGCGCAAGCTCGATGAAACCGGCGCTGCCGCAACGCTTACCGCCTTGCTTACCAAGCGAGCGCAGGGTGATGCAAGTGCCTACACACACTGGTACGTGGACGGCGGCGAGCCCTGGCCGTTCACTCCAAAAGCGGCGATTGAGCAGGTTAGTTTCCTGGTGCTCGCGCCGGTTACAGATGCCGTGCTGCGTGAGATGGACCGCGCCGTCCGCGAGGGCTCAGGTCCGGAAGTACTGGCGGACCGGCTAGCTGCGATACGCCCTGAGGCGCTCGGCCTGGAACAGGTGACCGCCGACGCGCGCATGCAGCACTTCCTCGTTTCACTACTGACGCAGGGCAGCGGCACGCAGCTGTACAGCACCAGCTTTGTGCAGGCTGCAGCAGTAGAGCTTGTGCGCCGCGCGCAGCCGCAAACCCTGCTACTGCGCTTTGCCCCGCGCTGCAAGCCCGCCTCTATGAACGACATGCTGGAGCAGCGCGCGCAAGGCGTGGAGCTTGACGCTGACGGCGCGCTGGTGGACGCGGACATGGCTGTTTACTACGCATGGCTAGCTATGCAGCGCCAACCGGATGGGGCACATGCCACGCTGCTGGTGTATGTGGAGGGTCACGGTGAAGCATTTGTCGCCGGGCCGGGGGTGACGCGCGGCGCGCAAAGCACAACGCCGCTGCGCGTGGAGCAACTGCTGGCTATGCTGAGTTAGGCCCACATCTTTTTCGTACAAACAAGTGTCTACGTATAACATTTGAGATATGAATCTCTTAACTCTCAAGCCCGAGTCGTAATGAGCGCAGCGAAGGATTTAACTTACCACCGGGATATACTTATTTAACCACAGCAAACTCAACTTTCTAGAAACAGAATCAGGTCCTTTGGTGGAGTCGCTTGAAGTGCTCTTAATCGCGTCTTCAAGTCAGAAGTATGTATCTCCAACTTGTACCCATTCGGATCGAGAAAGTAGAACGAGTCTCCAAAACTGTAATTAGATTGCCAGCAAGTCACTCCAGATCCTTATAAGCGGGGTGACCATGCCAGCAAATTCTTCCTGTGGAATACTGAAGGCCAGATGTGTGTACTCCGGTAAAGGCGCTGTTCGAACCTCAGGATCGAGATTGAGACAAATCCAGTCACTGCCTGCAGTTAGATACGCGCCTTTGTACCACCGGGCAACTGGGCGCACCCCAACTCTCTTGTATAAAAGATAAAAGAAGCTTCTAAGTCGCGTACAGCCAATGTTGTGTGATTAAGCCCGATTATCACGTACAATCTCCCGTTATTTTCTTACTGAAATGAGGTGCATAGAAGGAACTTATGAGTAAGTTTCACGCAGTAGCATCGGTTTCCGCTCCGCCAATGTCAAGATCAACTCTCCAAACAAAGTATTCGCCCATGCAAACCAAGTGCGCGTGTACTTATTCGCGTCATCCTTCCAGAACGACTCATGCATGAAGTGCATTCCGGCAGTAGTGTCGCGCAGCGTTCGCAGGCAGGCGGCAATTTCACGGTCGTCGGTGCTTGAAAACGCACGAAAGATAATCGACATGGGCCATATGTAGTTTAAGCCTTCATGCGGACCGCCTATCCCCTCACCGGCAGTGCCTTTGAAAAAGTACGGGTTGTTAGGAGAAAGCGTAAAGGCACGGGTGCGCCGGTACACAGAGTGATCGCCTTCCAACACGCAGCCCAGGTAATCAAGAGACAGCAGGCCGGGAGCATTGGCATCGTCCATGCGCAGTGTGTTGCCATAGCCGTCTACCTCATAAGCCCAGATAGTGCCATGCGACTCCGTTTGAAGATATGCGTACTTCGCCAAGGCTGTACCGATCTCCGACGCAAGCCCACGCGCGTCCTGAGCAAGTGCCTGGTCGTGGACGGCATTTGCAAGCTCGACGAGCTGGGTCAGGCTCTTGAGTGCAAACAGGTTGGCAGGGATAAACAGCGGATAGATGCAAGCGTCGTCCGACGGGCGGAAGCCGGAAAAGATGAGCCCGACGGACTTAGCAGGATTGCCGTAGCCGCTTAAGGGCAGAGAATCCGTAGGCGCATAGGCTGCGCGCTGAAAGTGATATGGCCCCTGATTCTCCTTACGCTGCTGCTCGCGAAACGTGCGAATAATAGCCCGCGCGCCGTCGCGCCACTGCGCGTCAAACGGCGCCATGTTGCCGGTGGCTCGCCAGTAACCGTGCGCCAGCCGCACGGTGTAGCAGAGTGAGTCGATCTCCCACTTGCGCTCGCCTACGCCGGGCTTCAGGTCGGTGTGGTCCTGGGTCGACCAGGGAAGCGGTGCGCTCGACGGGCTCGGCAGAAATGCGTTGGCATACGGGTCAAGCAAAATGCATCGCGTCTGACGTCGGATGACGCCCTCAATGAGCGTCGAAAGCTTCGGGTCTTGTTTGCAGAAAGGCAGGTAGGGCCACACCTGCGCGGACGAGTCGCGGAGCCACATGGCGTCGATATCGCCGGTGATGACAAAGGTATCGGGCTTGCCCTCGAAGCTTCCCGGCGCAACGGTTGTGTCGAGTGTGTTGGGCAGGCAGTTGGCGAAGATGAGCGCGAGTTGCGGGTCGGCAATCCCTCGGCTCACGCGCGCAACAGCTGCCTCAATCGCAGGGCTGGTAAACCGCCGCTCGCCGGGCATGGGTCGCTTGTCAAGCACAGGAGAGGGTGTTGACACTGCAGCTTGAGCAAGTGCAGGGAGGCGTGTTGCGGCGGTAAGGGCAAGCGCGGAGCGGAAGAGTGAGCGGCGGGTCAGCATGGGCCTTCAGGGTACAAGGGATCTCAAACTTGGGGGCAAGCGTAGTTAGCAAAACTCCCGCTCAGCATAGCGTCTCGGCAATTTCAGTCCAGGATGTTTCTCGTTCCCGCACCGAAATGCTTGCAGCCGCACCGAGTTTTCCTTCCGTAAAGCGGAACAGGCTACCATCCTCAGGATCGACGACATAGATGGCCGAAACGCCCATGGATTCAAAGTCGGCGAGGCGGACGAGAAGGCGGGCAATGCGGTCCTCAGGACTAAGGATTTCAATCGCGACGAGGGGCGGTATTATTGCGATAGGTTGCTCAGCCGCCTCCGGGGTAATGATGGCTAAGTCCGGTATCCGGTAGCGTCGCGTTCCTGTCTGAGTGCGCAACTCCGGTCGTACCCGGATGTGCCACTCCCGCGAGCGCACGAAGAAGAACGCGCTGAGCGTGGCTTGCCAAGCAGAATGTTTTCCTTCTCCCATGGGGCGCTTCTCAATGACGCCGTCTACATACTCGGCATCGGGTTCATAGCTGGTGCGCAGGTACTCTTCTACGGTGACGAGTGTGGTGGCCATACTTACCCCAAGTATCTAAGTTTATCGTGACACGAATTCTATGGTCTTTCACCCACAGGTGCCCCGGGTCACCTGTGGGTATGCTGTTTGATAAACACTACGCGGTAAGCGATGGCGGTGCCGTTTCGACAGCCGTTCCGAGTGTCATGTTAGGCTGTGTGCCGAGCATGTACGAGAGGTGCCCGCCGTGGCCAATCTCTTCGTGCGAGACCCAGAGCCGGTCAAGCTGTTTGCCGTTGAGGGCCACAGACTGGACATACATCGCGTCCGGGCTGGGGCGCTTGGCTTCAATAATCAGCTCTTTGCCGTCGCCGACTTGCACTGTTGCCTTCTCAAACAGGGGCGAGGTGAGGACATAGTTGCCGCTGACTGGATCAACCGCGTACAGCCCCAGCGCACTCATCAGGTACCAGGCCGACATCTGGCCGCAGTCCTCATTGCCTTCCAAGCCATTGGGGTCGTTACGGTACATGGTTTGCCGCAGCATGGCGACCCGCGCCTGCGTCTTCCAGGGCTGCCCGGCGTAGACGTACAGGTAGGCAATGTGGTGCGAGGGCTCATTGCCATGCGCATACTGGCCCACCAGGCCGGCGATGTCGGGCGGTGCGTTCGCCGGTAGTGTCGAAGGAACGATAAATAGCTGGTCGAGCTTGGCGATGAAAGGCTCGCGGCCGCCCCACAAGGTCATGTAGCCCTTGACATCATGCTGGATGCCGAAAGTGGTTTGCCAGGCGTTGGACTCGGTGTAGTCGCGGTACTTCTCGGTGTGGCCCATGTCAATGGGGTTGAAAGGGTCGGTATATCTGCCGTCACTGAGCCGGGCGCGAATGAACTCGCTCTTGGCGTCGAACAGGTGCTGGTAGTTTTGCGATCGCTTGCGCTGGATCGTCGCGTCATCGTGGCGGCCCACGGCGTCGGCGACGTGAGAAACAGCCCAATCGTTGTAGCAGTACTCCAGCAGCTTCGAGACAGATTCTTCTTCCTTGTCGGCGGGAATGTAGCCGAGGTCGCGATAGTAGCCCAGGCCCTCCCAGTTGTCGTCCATGTTGCGCTTGCGCATCACCGCGTAGGCAGCCTGCGTGTCGATGCCGCCGATCTTCTTGCGAACGGCCTCAGCCATCACAGAAGCCGAGTGGTAGCCGGTCATGGTGCCGGTTTCCTTGCCCTGGAGCGGCCATACCGGCATGCCTTCGGGGCTGGTCTGGGCCATGCGGGTCAGGTTGTTGACCATGCCGGGTACGCGGTCCTTGAGAAAAAGCGTGTAGGAGGGGTGCAGCGCGCGGAACGTGTCCCATAGCGAATAGGCGGTGTAGTTGGCTTCACCGCCGGCCAGAGTGTGAGTCTGCCCGTCCATACCCATGTACTCACCGTTTGCGTCGCTATAGGTAGTGGGGGCAACCAGCATGTGATACAGCGAAGAGTAGAAAATCGTTCGCTGTGTTGCATCGGCAGTCTCGATGTGAATACGGCTCAACTCGGCCTGCCAGGCGCGTTTGGCAGCAGCTCGGGTACCGTTGAAGTCGTAGCCTGGCATCTCCGCTTGGAGGTTCTTCATGGCATTGGCGACGGAAACGCCGGAAATACCGGTGCGCACAAGGATGACATCACCCGCAGCAGGCTGGTAGTGGATCGCCGCTTTCACAAGCGTGCCCTGCGCCTGCTTGCTGTCGCCGGCCAGCACAGTCCCATCCTGCTGGAGGTCCGCGGTCGCAAACGGTTTTGAGAACTGCATCGCGAAGAAAATCTTCCGTCCGCCGGCCCAGGCTTCGACCTGCCGGTAACCGGTAATGGTGTGGTCATCCGCAAGGGTCAGCGTGGCTGCCTTGACCGGGTTATGACGTGCATCGCCGTAGGCATGTGCCATGTCGAGGATGAAGTGGGCGTCGCCCGCTTTCTGAAATGTGTAGCGGTGCAGCCCGACGCGGGTGGTCGCGGTGAGTTCGGCAAGCACGGCGCGGTCCTTGAGCGGAACGGAGTAGTAACCGGGTTCCATCATTTCATCGGCGTGCGAAAACGGAGCTCGATACCCCTCAGACGGGTTCTCGCGCGAGCCGGACTCCCACTTGACCGGGCCTACGTTCGGGATCAGCAGCACGTCGAGCATGTCGCCCGCCCCGGTGCCGCTGAGGTGCGTATGGCTGAAGCCCTGTAGCGATGCATCCGCGTTGTAGTAGCCTGCGCACCAGTCCCAGCCGGTAGTGTAGGTATCCGGGCTTAGCTGCACGGCGCCGAACGGCATGGTGGCACCGGGGAAAGTGTGGCCATGGCCGCCGGTGCCCACGCGGATGTTGACATACTGCGTCAGGTCTTCACCCTGAACTTTTTGGGACAAGCAGCTGGGAACCAGGGGGAGAAAACCGGCTGCGGCTGCGGAGCCGATGAACGTGCGGCGTGTAAACATGGTTTTACCTTTCAAAAGCGGCCATACTCTAGGCACAAGCCAATTTGCTTGTTAGACGATTGCGTCGCCTGGTTTCTAGACCAGGCTGATAGTAAAACAAACATCCTAGCGCCTGTATAGGCCGCAAATGGCAGTCGGCCATAGCCGGCTTTGCTGGACGCTTTCGCTGAGTCCTGGTGTGTCAACGATTAACAGCCGGCCGCACTGTGATGACAGTACCCGAAAGGTGCTCGGCTGCATGGCTGCACAGAAAGGCGACCAAGGCAATGAGATCCTCGGGCTGGCCGATCCTGCCGCCGGGATAGTTCGCGGCAACACGCGCCCTATGCTCATCGCCTACGATGGCGCGCATGCCGGGTGTATCGGTTAGCCCGGCGCGATGGCTACCGTCCGGATGCCGCTATTGCTGAGTTCCAGATGTGCGATGTTGGAGAGCATGTTGAGCGCCGCCTTCGATGCGGCGTAGGCAGTGCCACCGGGATTGGCCTGCACGGCGGCGATACTTGACATGTAGATGATGCGGCCACCGCCGCCGTGAATCATCAGCGGCGCAAAGTGCTTGGTGGTGAGGAAGCTGCCGATCAGGTTGGAGTGCAGCACTCGCTCAAAAAACGGAGAGCTCCATGGCAAGGATCGGGTGACTGCCCGGCATCCACCCGGCATTGTTGATTAAGGTGTCCACGCGCCCGCATGAGGCGTTGACTTCAGCTGCGGCCCGGATCACAGCGGCTTCATCGCTTACGTCAGCGACGACCACGAGTGCAGGCGCAGCCCAGAAATTTTCGAGATCTCATCGACGACAAGTTGCGCCCGCTCGCGGTCTCGTGCGAGCACCGCGAGCCGGGCACCCTCAGCCGCAAGTCCAAGCGCAAGCATTCGTCCAATGCCGCTTGCGGCTCCGGTCACAACGATGACTTTTCCTGTGAGATCGATGTTCATAATGCTTCCTTCATACCGGTAGATACAGCTTTCCGCGAGGGTGATCCTGAGCGCAGCGGACCTGCTCTTCTGTGTTTTGACGACCCATTAGAATACTTATTTAGTAGCAATCCCAGACATCGATTAGGTTTAAACGGAAACCTTCAACCGGTCCGGAGCCGGGGAGCTCGGGGCCGGAAAAGGTTTCCGGTTGCGGCATACCTGCTTTGTAGACCAGGACCTGCTTGCGATCCGGGTTGACCAGCCAGCCAAGCTGAACGCCGTTTGCGACCCAGAGCTCCATCTTTTTCTTAAGCTCATCGAGGTGGTCGGATGAAGAACGGAGTTCGATGATGAACTCCGGGCAGATGCGATAGTAGCCTTTGCGATCGGCCTTGGTGAGGGTGGCGAAGCTTTCGGCAGTAAGGTACGAAGCATCGGGGTTCAGGAGCGAACCGTCCCGTAGGTAAAAGCCGCCGCTGGAGTCAAACACCCGGCCGCGGCGGTGCGTTAGCCACCAGGAAAACAAATACCCGCTTATATTTGCGTTGCCGCCACTGGTATTACCTCCGGCAGGTGCATTCATCTGGATCACCTCCTTCCCAAATCTCTCAATTCGCGCAGGCTCATTGAGGCGGATAAATTCTTCAAGCTCCGCGTCCGTCATCGGAGGCTTGAGAACGAGCGTGTGGCGCGTAAGAGCCGGGTGGAAGGGAAGCTGGGTTCGCATGCCGACATCATAACGCGCAGTCACAATACCTGTTGCCGCCGCTCCGGACTGCCTTCAAAGTATGTCTCGATCTCTTCAAGAGTCTTGCCCTTGGTCTCAGGTAGAAACAATGTAGCCACCAGGAAGTAGCCGAGCGTGAAGGTCGCGAACAGGAAGAACATGCGCGAATAGCCATACTTGCTCACAAAGGGCAGAAAGATGCCTTGCAGCGTCGCGGCAACCCCTTGGTTGAGCACCAGCGCGATGCTCATGCCATTGGACCGAATGCGGGTCGGCATCAGCTCTGACAGCGCCAGCCACACGCACACGCCCGGCCCCACCG
>CAXSHS010000101.1:0-10394 GCA_964237325.1 uncultured Acidobacteriaceae bacterium
ATGCCTACTGCTGTTCCAGAAGGTCATTGTAGAACAGTTGACGGCAAGTACCTATATATTCAGCCCTTCAGCATAGACTATTTTTCTAAAAATGATGAAAATTGGTATTAATCCGAATTAGGAATGTAACATAAATTTAGATTCTATTATAAACCAGAGGCGTTTAGACCCATTTTATGTACAAAGCCCAGAAGAAGCCGTTTTCACATATTTGAGAATAGTTGAAACAGATCAAGATCACCTGCAAGCATATAAAATCTTTTGCGACAGTATGGCTTACAAAAAGATATCACTTTGGGAAATAGGATAGAGCATATTGTTCTTCAGACCAATCCTCAGACGAAATCAGAAGCAGAAGTGACTCTTCGACAAGAGCTAAGTGTTTTCTTTTGCATATCTGCAACTTAACATAATAAAAATAAGCCTTTTACCTAACCCTCTACGTTCACGCTTTAGTCCATGTATATCTGCTTTCATCATCACAGGCTACGTTTGTTGCCGCCCGGCCTCGCCCAGCGTGAGCCGTACTATCATCCGCTTCTGACCGCGATAGAACGTCACTGTCACTATGTCGCCGATGTGGTGCTTGTCCATGATGTCGGCGATGTCCTGCTGGGAGCTTACGGACTCGCCGCCGATAGCTACCATCAGGTCGCCGCCGAGGACAATCTGCATGTTGCCGAGCAGGGCCTGCTCGGAGCCTCCGCGGAGGCCCGCCTGCTGGGCTGCGCCGCCGGGCACTACCTGCTCGATGAGGAGGCCGGAGCTTGCGGCGAGGCCCATTTGCTGTGCGAGCTCGGGGCCGATGGGCAGGGGCAGTACGCCGAGAGAGGGACGGCGCGAGTGGCCGAAGTTTTCAAAGTCGCTGAGCACGGCCTTGGCGCTGTCGATGGGAATGGCGAAGCCGATGCCCGCGCTCTGGTCGGCCTGGCCGCTGGGGTTGGTGGCAATGACCGTATTGATGCCGATGACCTCGCCGTGGGAGTTGAGCAGGGGGCCGCCGGAGTTGCCGGGATTGATAGCTGCATCGGTCTGGATCGCGTTTTCAATCTGGCCGCCGAGCGGGTCGCGAATCGACCGGATCGCCGAAATGATGCCGGTGGTCATGGTGCCGTTGAGGCCGAAAGGGTTGCCGATGGCGTAGACCTTTTGGCCTGGGACCAGGTCGTGCGATTGCGCGAGCAGGACCGGCTGGAGGTTGGGAGCGTCGATTTGAAGCAGGGCTAGGTCGTGCTGTTTGTCCTTGCCGACGATGCGGGCTTTGTAGCGGTGCTTGTCCCAGGTCTGGACTTCGATGTTCTGGGCGTCTTCAATGACATGGTAATTGGTGGCGATGTGGCCCTGCCGGTCGAGGATGAAGCCGGAACCCTGCCCCTGGCTCGGGACAGAACCGTAGAAGAAGTCAACCTGGACGGAAGTGGACGTTACGTTGACGACGGAGGGGAGCAGCCGCTTGTAGACGGAGATGTTGGTCAGTTCCTCAGCGTCGTATTCCGGCGCGGCCTTGACTTCTTCGAGCACCAGAGGGCCGGTCGAGCGGCTGACTGTAACGCTGTCCGGTACCCGGGCTGGCGGAAAGCCGGGAATACCGTGCCCGGCGGCGACATACCAGACACCGTAGACGAGCAAAGCGGTGATCAGCAAACGTCGAGCGATCATAAGGGTGCCTTGGCTGCCTTTGTGTTTCCGGCAGCATTGTTCCTACTAGACATTTTAGACGGAGAGCTGCCGGGTTTGCGGCTCCCCGGCCTGCTCGCGAAGTGCCGCAAGTACCCGAAGCGCCTCCCGGCGCAACAGCACCAGCGTGCGGTTGTTTTCGATGATGTAGTCGCAGCGTTCGCGCTTCCATGCTTCCGGCAGCTGTGCGGCCATGCGTCGCCGGGCGTCGGCCAGCAGGGTTGCCTTTTGCTCCGGGCTTGCGTCGGGACCGCCGACCCGCGCGATAAAGCGCTCCAGGCGGACGGCTTCAGGGGCGGCTACCAGTACGAGCGTGTCGAAGCGCTTGCGCCAGCCGGGGGCGGTAGGTTTAGTGTGTAGCTGCTGAGTATTGCCCGAGGCCTCGAAGATCAGGGCCGACTCGACTGCCGCGATTGGGTTCCCCCCCGCTGCGAGCTTGTCCAGCTCGGACGCCTGTGCCGCAATGACTGCCGGGTGCACGATGGCGTTCAGCCGCTGTAGACCTCCACCAGAGGCTTCAGGGGCAAACGCCTCGCGGGCCAGCGCGGCACGGTCAAGTTGACCGTCACTGCCGACGACCTGCGGCCCGAAAGCCTCGACGATGGCGGCGTAGACGGCTTGACCGGGCTGCATGAGTTCGCGGCCCAGCGCATCGGACTGCAGCACGGGTACCCCGGCCGCGGCCCACACCATGGCAACGGCGCTCTTGCCGCTGCCCAGTCCGCCGGTGAGCCCTACCCTCAGCATGCTTGCCTTGCCCCTGCCACTCCCTCGTATACACGACGGGGTACGACAGTAGAATAAAGCTATGCAACGCAAGCCTTCCCCGCTCCCGACCGTCGCACTTGCGCTGCTGGCCTGCCCGGTGTGCCACGGCGCATTGCAGGGGAGGGGTGCGGAGGCTATTGCCTGCGGAGGGTGCGGGCGGGTCTACCCGGTTCGCGACGGCATCCCGGTGCTGATCGCGTCTGAAAGTACTTGAGTCAGACTTTTTGAGGCGTTCGGCTGTATGCGGGTTCCCACTTCGGTACTGAGAAGTGAAGGAAATATGATTTTCCCGGCAACACGATGCCTCATTTTTCGCTCATAAAGAGGGTTGAGCCAGTAGCAAAGATCTTAGACCGGAAAAGGGGACGCATGAAAGGTGAACAACGAGTGGAGAAGTTCGATCATCACGATTTAGGCGCCCTAAGCATCATGCTGATGCAGGATGAGCTTGACTCCTCGCAAGCCTCTGAGGTCCTGGCCACATTTCTGAACGGTCGCGGCTACGGCGTCAACGGGCACCTGGTACAGGAAGCTGTGCTGCGCATGGACGAAGGCGAGTGCGACCCGGACTGTATGCAGGCTGAGCTGGAGCGTGTGGCGCTGGTGATGTAGCCCGGTTGTCGGAACGCAGGAGGTATATGCGGTAGCCGTATGGAAGCACAGGTTTGCCTCCCCATCGCTGAAGAGTTTGCGGTGTCCATTCGAGAACGAGTGTGTAGCGGGTGGCGATGTAATTTTTCAACCATGGCCAGCGGGTCAGCTTGTTGTAGTTAAAATCCAGCGGGCCGCATTCATCACTGCTTACGATCAGTACGTTCGGTATGTGCGCTGTCCAGGCTTGTTCGAAGCCTAGGCGATACCGATCTCGTTCCATTGTATGTATATCTACGTTCTCGCCTTCCGGGTAGAGATAGCAGTCGTATAGAAAGCCGCTGCGCTCTACTAGCCGCATTCGGTACAGCACTGCCGTACAACCACCTGCCATGTCCAGGCATTGCACGTTCTTGTTCAGCGATGCACCGCTCAAAGCCGTTAGATCGTGCTGAAGGTTCCGGCTGAATGTATCGGTGTTCCCATCGAAACGCATGATTTCCAAGAGCGAACGCGGCACAATTACCAGAGCTGCGAAAAGGATTCCAGCTGCGGCGCATAGCTGGGGCAAGTTCCACGATTTCTCCGGCTTCGCATGGCGCAGTGCTTCTGTAAACGCGATTCCTCCAAGCATCAGGAGGAACACTTCAGACGGGTAGCGGTGGTATGGATATCCTCGCCCCTGCACACAGAAGGAAAACACCCCGAAGAAAAAGCCGAGCAGCAATGCCTGATCTCCGAACAATCTCCATCGTTTGCCGATGACAAATACAGGCAACCACAGGCAGAAAAAGGGCAGCATCACTGAAGAAACCGCGCTTGGCAGAAGCTTGTCTACGGGCAGACGCCACAGGGAGGCATGGTAGGGAGCCATGTGAAGCATCAGGTCTGAGAACGCTCCCAGTGCATGCCGGTGCAGCAGGAAGACCAGGGAGCCGCCAAGCGGAAGAAGCGCCCCGGCAGAGCTCACGGCGAGATGCGCTCCCCACCTCCGGCCATCGCGTCGAAGCTTTAATGCAACAAGGGCCAGCAGCATGGGAAGAAGGGCAAGAGCATCCGGCTTGACCGTGGAGGCCGCGCCCAGGCACATGCCGGCTGCGCCGCTTGCGAGCAGGTTCCCTGTGCGTACGCTGTGAAAGAGCAGGACATATGCGCAAATCAGCAGTGCGGCCATCAGCAGGTCACGCTGGCCTAGCTGGATAAGGCCGTCGCGCCCGTGAATCATGGCAAAGGTGACGGCGGCAAGCAGCGCCGCGAACCGGTCGCGGCAAATGGCAGCCATGGCGAAACCGATGACGCCGAGCAGCGTGAGATCGAACAGCCGCCAGGCCAGTGCGCCCTTACCGAACAGAGCCATGACCCCTGCCTCGACGGCAAGGGTTCCGGGCATGTTCAGGTCGATGATGTCGCGATAGGGCGTGAGCCGGTGCTGCGCAAGGAAAACGATATAGTGCAGGAGCGGCGCGTCGCCTACCAGCGGCCAGCGCCACGATACGGCAACAAAGGTGGCGGCGCTTAGGACCAGCACTGCCGTCAGCGTGATTTGCAATGTGCGGTACGTGCCGGGAACGGTACGAGGGTGTGTGCGAAGTTTCAAAGCCGGTACCCGATGTCATCCTTTGTCTTGGGTGAAGGCGCAAAAGTCAAAAGCTGAAGCAGATCCTTCGGCTTCGCTCAGGATGACACCTTTTGCTTGTTTTTAGGATGACACCTGTTGTTTGTTCTCAGGATGACACCTTTTGCTTGTTCCAAGCTCACATCCATCTTTTGAGCGGAGTGTCCATGAATGGCTCAGTGTATGCGCGAGTCGGTCGCTCGTTACCTCCGGGGCAAAATACAGCTTCCGCGGCAGCTTGCGGTGCATCTGTATCACCATGAAACAGGATGTGCCTGTACGCGGCCGTACCTTTATGCACTTGCTAGCTGCTCTTGGTTTGCTGGTTTGCGGGATGCTGTTTTCTGCAGGCGGTCGCGCCCAGACTCCGCCGCCGGTCGCTCCGGTGCCGAACGGGCCGATCCCGAAGCCGGTGTTTTTGTATCCGGGCGGGGCACCCGGAGCACTGGGCGGCGGGGAGGCTGACAGGCCCCGGCTCTACCCATTCCTGCCGCTCGTCCACTCAGCCAATTCGTCCCGAGCCGCCGTGCTCATCCTGCCCGGCGGCGGCTACTCACAGATTGCCTTGGGGCATGAAGGTTTTCAGTACGCAGAGTGGCTCAACGCGCAAGGTATCGCTGCCTTTGTGCTGGACTACCGCGTGGCTCCTTACAAGTACCCTGCGGAGATTGAAGACGGTGTGCAGGCGATGCGGATCATCCGGGGGCATGCGTCGGAGTACGGCATCGACCCGGATCGTATCGGTGTGTGGGGGTCTTCTGCCGGGGGGCACCTGGCGGCGGTGCTAGCCACTGACTGCCGGCTCAGCGATCGGCCCGGTACCGGGCTGAGCGGGCTGGAGTGCCAGCCCAACTTCGCCATCCTGGCGTACCCGGTGATCAGCATGGAAGGCGCAATTGCCCATGATGCTTCCGTCCACCACCTGCTGGGGCAGAACCCCGACCCTACACTGGCTCATCGGCTCTCGCCGCAGTACAGCGCGACCACGGCCACACCGCCCACATTCCTGTTCGCTACCACCGGGGACCCGGTTGTACCCGTAGGCAATAGCGTGGCCATGTACAGCGCCCTACAGGCAAAAGGCGTGCCGGTCGAAATGCACTTGTACGATTTCGTGAATCACGGTTGCGGGCTGTGCGGCGACACTCCGGAGCTAGCGGGCTGGCCCACGCTGCTGCGTACCTGGCTCATGGAGCACCACCTGATGGCGCCCGATGCGCCGCCCGCACCTCTCCCGGCCGCCAACATGCAGGACTGGCCTTCAGGCATCGATGGGCCGGGGCACACGCAGTAATCATCGCATTGCCCCAGCCTGTGCCGGTGCGCCATACCCATCCCCGGATGGGACGGCTAAAGGGTAAGCACGTGTACCCTGCTAGGCTCAGGGCATGGCAGTATCGCAACATACAGTTCCCGCTGAGGCGGCGGGCATACGGTTGGACAGCTGGCTGACGGCGCAGCTTGAGGGTGTAAGCCGGTCGCGGGTGCAACTGCTGCTGGAGCAGGAAAGTGTGTTGGTGGACGGTGCGACCGCCAAGCCTTCGCTGCGGCTTGAGGGTGGCGAGCAAGTGGATGTACTGCGCGAACCGGTGCTGCCACCGCTCAAGGCTACGCCGGAGGCGATTCCGCTCGATATTATTTACGAAGATAATGACCTGTCTGTCATTAACAAGCCTGCAGGCATGCTGGTGCATGCGGGGGCGGGGGCGCGCAGCGAGGATGCGCCCCCGGGCGATGAGGATGACGAGGTGCCGGGCGATGTTTCTCGGGATCGGGGTACGTTGGTCAATGCGCTGCTGCACCATTACAGCGAGCTGAGCTCTGGCGGCGGCGACCCGCTGCGACCCGGCATTGTGCATCGGCTGGACCGGCAGACCAGCGGTTTGATCCTGGTAGCGCGCAATGACGCGACCCATGCCAAGTTGAGCGCCATGTTTGCGGAGCGCGCGCTGCGTAAGACTTATTTGACCCTGGTACATGGGCACCTTTCTACCGACCGAGGCACGGTCAATGCAACGATCGGGCGCGACAGTGTGCGCCGTACCCGCATGACTACGCGCCGTGTGCATGGGGCTCGCTCTGCGATCTCGCACTATATGGTCGAGCGACGGCTGACGACACGCTTCGGCTTGTTTACCTTGCTGCGGGTACGCATCGAGACGGGGCGCACCCACCAGATTCGCGTGCATCTGAGCTCCATTGGACACCCGGTAGTGGGGGATGCACTCTATGGTGCGCCGCACGTCATCCGCGCAGAAGAAGGTAAGGCGGTGATGAAGAAGAGCCGACGCCGGGCGCTCGATACAGTCGAGCTGCCGCGCAACTTTCTGCATGCCGCGGAGCTTGAGCTTGCGCATCCGCGTACGGGTGAGCCGCTGCGGCTCGCGGCTCCGCTGCCGACGGAGTTGATTGCGTTCCTGGCATCGCTGGAAGAGCCGGAGAGTGAGTCCGTAGAGACGGTTGAGGATAAAGGCTAAAGCCAAGTCCTTCGGTTTCGCTCAGAATGACACTATTTTGTAAGGGGCAGCGGACAGACAAGCCCCGGCCACTGAAATGTAAAATGCAAATACGCCGATGAAGCTTCTGATGTCTTTTACCTTCCTGCTCCTTGCTTCGCTGTGCCTTGCCCAATCGACCGGCTTTGCCCAGGCTGTTCCCGCATCCCAGTCGCCTACCTCTGCTGCGCAAGGCGCAGCTGCATCGCAGGGCTCGGCAGCAGCCGTCCCGCAGGGCACAGAGCCGCCGCCCATTACCATCAAGGCGCAGGTCAATGAGGTGTATCTCACCTTTACCGTGGTGGATCGGCACGGCCATTACATCGACGACTTGAAGCAGAGTGATTTTGCATTGCTTGACGATGGCCGGGCACCCGCACAAATCTATCGCTTTGAGCAGGACACGAACCTGCCCCTGCGCGTCGGCCTGGTCATCGATACCAGCACTTCCATCCGGCAGCGATTTTCCTTTGAGCAGCAGGCGGCTACGGAGTTCCTGCTGCAAATTTTGCGACCGCAAAGCGATAAAGCCTTTGTGGAAGGCTTCGACATTACGCCGAACTTTAAGCAGAACTGGACCAACAATCTGGACCTGCTGAATACGGGCATTAATAACCTGCACTCAGGCGGCGGTACGGCGCTGTTCGACGCGCTTTACAGCGGCTGCCACGACAAAATGCTGGACGCGACTGAGCACCATGAACCGGCGCGTAAGGCCATGGTTGTCATCTCAGACGGTGACGACAACCAGAGCCATGCCTTTGTGGAAGACGCGATCAAGGAGTGCCAGCGTGCCGAGACCAGCGTGTACGCGATCAGCACGAACGTGAGCCCGAGCCGCGACCGGGGTGATGACACGTTGCAGAAAATAGCGGATGCCACGGGGGGGCGGGCTTTTTACCCGACCAAGATCGAGGACATGCCGGAAAGTTTCGGGAAGATTCAGCAGGAGCTTCGCTCGCAGTACGCGCTGAGTTATAAGCCGGCGGAGTTCCAGGCGAATGGGGCGTTTCGGACGATTTATTTATTTTGTTTGGACCGTAAATATCAGGTTCGATCGCGGACCGGATACTTTGCGCCTCGACTGTAGGGCAAGGCAAGTCTTCCGACTCCGCTTCCTGCGGAAGCTTCGCTCAGGATGACGCGATCTTTATACATGACATCCATTTTGCTTTTACTCCAACGGGATTTATCAGTTTGCCTCGGGTGAGTCCTGCCCTGTTGATTCTGTCGGCTCCATGGGGACCATGCGGTACAGGATCAGATCGTCGCGGTCTTCATCGTCAAACGCATGCCAGTGGGCCACCGCGAGCAGGTTGTACCCGGCGCTGTGGATGTCCTCCAGCGTACCCGGATCGAGCTCATTCCACTGCGCGTACCATCCGGGGCGATAGCGGAGGATGCGCTCGTCGAGACCGCCCGTGCCGAAGTCATCGCAAATGGCGGGCAAATGCGTAAACAGCGTGATCTCGTCGCCGGAGATGGACAGCAGGAGGCGCTTGGCTCCGTCGGGGTGCGCGTCGATGTAAGCGGTGAGCCCAGTGGCTGCTTGCAGCATGGTGTACTGCGGGTGACGGGCGTACCAAATGCTGTTCTTGACGTCTCGGGCGAAGATGATAGCGAGCATGGCGACTGCGGCTCCTGCCAAGATGCGGCCTGCTCCCTGGAGCAAAAGCAGGGACTGCACACCCAGCATCGCCACAAAAACAACCGGGTAGGCCAGCACCATGTAGTAGCGAGGCTGCGGATTGTTGTGCCAGCCTATGAACAAAATATAGCCGACTGCCGATAGAAGGGATGCATGGATGAGCGGAGAGCGACGGAAGCCGGATGAGAGCGCCCCGGCAGCGGCTATAAGGGCGAGAACGGTGCAGACCAGCCACGGGCCTACCCAGAGCAGCCCGTGCGCCGCGTACCAATACGCCAGCAGGTGGTCGTGCAGGCCCTTGGGAGTGACGGTGTAGTTAACGGTGAACAGGTAGTGGAAATCGAGTGCGTAGCGGCGCGCGAACAGGAGGTAGTAGGCAAGCCATGGGAGGGCACCGCCCAGAAGGGTGATCGATGTATCGCGCAGGACGCGCTTGTGCTGCCAGCCGGTAGCCCACCCCAGCAGGAGCGCCGTGCCGGGCAACAGAAAAATGGCGGTCGTTTTCGTAAGAACGGCCAGACAGGAGAGCAAGCCGAGACCCAATAAGGCCAGCGTGCGGGATGCATCCTGGAGAGGTCGCAGTCGGAGCGCGAGCAGCCATCCGGCAAGAATCCAAAAGGAGAGCAGCGGTTCGAGGATTGCCAGCCGGCTGAATGCCCAGAAGTACATGCTGCCGGAGAGCAGCAGCACCGCGCTGTAAGCCGCGAGCCGGTGCGCCCCGGCGGCTCGCAGCACGGCATAGCTCAGCAGGAGGTTGCCGCCGAAGACACATAGCGCAAACCCGCGCGCGGCTTCCACTGTGACGCCGGTGAATTGAAACAGTAGCCACTCCAACGCGGGCCACACCGGCAGGGCTACGGCCGGATTGAAAGCGCCGGGCATACGCCAGTGGCCGAATAAAGTGGCCCATATGGCGGCGCTGCCGTACCAGCCTTCATCGGTATATTTCGCGTAATCTTCCCATGGGGAAAAGTTGGGAAAGTCGGCAATGAGATGGGGCCAGTGTAGTGCCCACAGCACCAGTACACCGGCGGCACATAGCGCGGCCAACAAGCGACGGCGGCCGGTAGAGCTACTCGTAGGCAAGCGCGTCGATTGGGTCCTTACCGGCAGCTTTCAATGCCGGATACGTTGACCCCAGAATGGCACCGACAAATGCGATGAGGAGGGAACGCACCCACCATTCCGGCGGAACCATAAAGGAAAGTGTAGGAAATCGGTAGTGCAGGAGTGTCTTGATCGCCATGGTCAGTACAACGCCGAGCGCAATACCGACAACTGTGACCAATGCTGCCTCGCGGAGCACGGAACTGAGAATCATGGTGCGGGATGCGCCCAGAGACTTCAAGATGCCGATTTCGCGTGTGCGCTCCATGACAGCGGTGTACATGGACTGGAATATGACCAAGAACCCGATGATGACGGCAATGCCGATCACAGAGTTAAGCGCCGGGGTAAATGCGGGCAGGTTCGATGCTGTGAGCTGAGAAAGCAATGCCTGGAGCGATTGCACCTTATATTGACTCAAGCCCTGCACTGCATAGATTTCCTGTTCGACCAGCTTCTGGTTCGCGGGATTGTCAGACCGGAGGTAGAAAAG
>CAXSHS010000102.1:0-3549 GCA_964237325.1 uncultured Acidobacteriaceae bacterium
GACGGCACGTTGGGAGAGCGTTCGTCATTCGCCGGCAAGGCGGTCGAGCCATTCGATGAGCATGGCGCGTTCCTTTTGGGTGAGTAAGGCGGCGTCTTTGAGGGTGGCGCGGAGAGCGACAGCTGCCGCTGCCGGGCCGGAGGTCTTGATCGCCGGCACTTTAGTGGTGATGGTGGCGAGGATAGATTCACGGGCGATCTCAGCCATGCCCATGTCACGGTGGGCCTCGGGCACGGCGAGCAATGTCAGAACGATACCGCAGGCAGAGGCGTGGAAAAGGTCGGCGGCGCGCTCTTCGCTGACGCGCAGACGGCCGGCGACGGCGACGTGGTGGATGTGCTCATGCAGCATGCGATGGGACTGGACGGCAGCGGGGGATCTCATGCCGGGCTCAGGGTCGCAGTACATCAGCTTGTAGATGGCAGGGTGGGAGAGTCCAAATTCGATGTGCACAGACCATCCGGCGCGTAGGTATTCGACGGGGTCGTCGCCGAGGTTGTGAAGCTTCTTTTCTGCGATGTACGTGAAGAAGCCGTGTTCAGCGACCGCATCGAGCAAGCCGCTCATGTCTTTAAAGAGGCGATAGATGGTGGGCGCCTGAACGCCGGCCGCTTGAGCAACCGCGCGTGTGGTGACAGCGTCGCGGCCTGCGCGCGTGAGCAGTGAGATGGCTGCCGCGATGATGCGGGTTCGCGTGTCATCAGGGGAGGTCTTCAGGTCGGCGGCTGCGGGATGAGATTCGATATGCATGTTGCCGGTAAAGCTCCGGAAGCCCGAGTTGGACCTTAAATGTTGCAACTTTGTTATCGTTGATAACATCATATCAATAGCAATGATAAAAATTTAGAAGTGTGTCGTTGATCATGAGGAGCGATAGATGCAAGAAGTGAAGAAAGTGGCTCTTATTACCGGAGCAAACAAGGGCATCGGCTTCGAGGTCGCGCGCCAGATTGCCAAAGCCGGCTGGACGGTGCTTGCCGCCGCGCGCAATGAAGAGCTTGGTCGGCAGGCTGCCGCGAAGCTCCAGGCGGAAGGCCTCGATGTGCATTTTATTTACCTAGACCTCAATGCACGGGAGACTGCAGTTGCCGCAGCGGAAACTATTCGCAACCAGTTTGGAAAACTCGACGTTCTCATTAACAATGCCGGGATGACGAGTACGGGCGACGGCCCGCCGAGCAAGGTCGACATCGAATCCGTTGAGAGCGTTATGCGTACAAACTTTGTGGGTACCGTTGCAGTTACGCAGGCTATGCTGCCGCTACTTCAACGTGCCGGAAAAGCTCAGATACTCAATGTTTCCAGCGAACTCGGCTCCGTGAGCCTGCAGACCGACCCGAGCTGGAAGTTTGCCCCGGTCAAGGTGCTTGCCTACTGTGCCTCGAAAGCCGCGCTCAATATGCTTACTGTCCAGCTAGCCTACGAGTTCCGCGACGGAAACATTGCTGTAAACTCCATCAACCCGGGCTACACAGCTACCGACTTGAACGGTCATAGCGGTCCGCAGACCGTAGAAGAAGGTGCAGCTGAGATCGTCCGCATAGCCCTTCTTGAGGCACCCATTACCGGTAAGTTCCTGGAAACAGCCGGGACGGTCGCTTGGTAGAAGCGGCCATAAGGTCAGCGGACGGCTCACCCGCTGAGCCATGTATGAAGTTACGAGGGCTTAACAGGAGCACACATGATTGTTGTAACAACACCTACTGGAAAGATTGGATCGCAGGTGATTCCTCACCTTCTTGCGGCGCGTGAGGCAGTGCGAGTTGTCGTCCGTGACCCGTCCAAGCTCAAGCCGGAGATTCAGGAACAGGTTGAGATCGTCACCGGCTCGCTGGATGATGAAGCAGTACTGGAACAGGCCTTCCGAGGTGCAGAAAGCGTGTTCCTGGTGGTGCCTCCCTCGTTCACAGACAATAACGGTGACGCTTACTACCTGCGTTTTACCCTTCCCGCACTGCGAGCAATGAAAAGCCAGAGCGTGGAACGTGCCGTGGGTGTATCCGTGCTTGGCCGCGGCACAGAGCTTTCAAAGAAAGCCGGCCCGATTACAGCATCTCTAGCCAAGGATGAAGAGATCGAGAAGAGTGGGGTGGATTACCGCGCGTTGTGGTGTCCTGCCCTGATGGAAAACATGCTCAACAACGTGCAGAGCATCAAGCAGCAAGGGATGTTCTTCTCGTCCAGTCATCCGAACGTCAAGACACCCCAGGCCGCGACGAAGGATGTCGGTGCAATGGGTGCCAAGTTCCTGCTTGATAAGACCTGGACGGGGCAGGGCGGCAAGGCCGTTCTGGGGCCGGAAGATCTTTCCTTCAACGAAATGGCAGCGATCATGTCAGACGTTTTCGGAAAGACGGTCCGGTTTCAGCAGGTATCAGGGGATGCCCATAAAGCTCAGCTCATCCGGTACGGAGCGAACGAGGTATTTGCGCAGGGGATCGTAGATATGCTGATTGCAAAGGACAATGGACTGGACAACGCCGAGCTGCGCACAGTTGAAAACACGACGCCGACCAGCTTTCGCCAGTGGTGCCAGGAAGTATTGAAACCTGCTGTACTTAGCTGATACCAACGTATCTATCCCGGCGCAGGATGTTAAGTGCGCCAAGATAGCACGATTTTAAGAATAGAGATTCATATGATTCGTCTGAGAAATGAAGGTCCCATCAAGTCTGCTCCCCGGCTAAAGGGATTTGCCGAGGAAGTCTCAACCGAAATTCAGTCGTGGCCTGGGATCATCGCTGCTACGCATTGGCAACGGGGTAACTCGACCCGAGTGGATGGGGCAGAGTTCCACGTCAAAGAAGGTGGAGAGCTTGGTCATATCCACTTAGATGGCGAGTTTCATCTTATTATGTCTAAGCCACTGAGGACTCAACTCGTCAAACTTGATTTGGCTCAACCTTTCATTTTCCACCAAGACTGGGTGACCGAATCGATTGCCTCGGCAAAGGCCGCAGATCAAGCGATATGGCTCTTCAGGATCGGTTACGATCGTCTGTGTTCAACCCCTGAAGAGGATCTTTTTAGCAGAATCAGAACTCGCGCTGGCGAGCATTCTTCTGGTATTAACTACGGGACGTCACCAGAGTCCGCCTAAGATTGCGCTGAAAACGCTTCTGGATTGATCGTCGGCGTAATCATGGAGATGAGATTGCTTGAGGGTTGCAGGCGCGCTCTGAAAGGCAGATCGGACTTTCCTCTTCCGAGATGCTTTCCATGAATTCGTTGATGCCTAGCGAACCAGGAGCGGTGCGCTAAGGCATCAAGCCTAAGTTGCAAGCAGCCCGGAAGATGTCTTCCACAGTGAAGAGCCGGTCTGTGATGTCTTGCTCATGGAGGTAACGCAACACGACATTAAGCGTTTTGCAGTTGGCTGCCAGGCCGTAAGCCATCAATCCTCACTCAGTGCTGTAACATCCTCGTCAACCAAAGCGCTGAACCACGGAAACATAGTTCCTATACTGTTGAATGTCAGACCATGTTTGTATTTATCTTCTACAGCTTTCTTGCCTCGCAAAGCCCTTGTAGATACCTTTTGCCAGTTTA
>CAXSHS010000102.1:3649-10377 GCA_964237325.1 uncultured Acidobacteriaceae bacterium
CATAAGAGTTTGTACGATTTCCGTAGCTGTTTGCGACATAGCGTCTCCTTGTGCATGCAGGTTCTAGCGTGAGAAATAGGCCTACATGGCTAGTGAAAGTATGATCCTGCGGACCCGGCTATGGAGCTTATATGTTCGGCAAGTGATTGGATGCATCCAGGCGTTGATTGCGGTAAAGTACACCCTATCCTTACACTTAAAATAGCCACTTTTGCAGACTAACTGGTCTATATAAATATGGCAGTGATGAAGAATACAAATATAAAGAACGCTCGATCTACAAACGATGGCAGCCGAACTCCAAGTCGGGGTCGCGGTCGACCCGCGAGTTCGATCGAGAACAGGCGCTGGCTCAAGCAATGCGAGTCTTCTGGTCGCTTGGCTACGAGGCCACTTCCATGGCAGAGCTTAGAGCAGCGCTGGGAATCACGCAGGCGAGCTTCTACGCGGCGTATGGAAGTAAGGAGCAACTCTTTCGCGAGGCGATCGATCTTTACCGTCAGACTGATGGAATTACTACTCCGCGTGCTCTGAATGCAGACCTAAAAGCTCGCGAGTCCATCCATGCCATGCTGCAGGATGCCGTCGATGTTTTTACGGCCCCCGGCGCTCTGGAGGGTGCCTTGTTGTCCTTGGTACGGTTAATTGTTCCGTGGGCAACAAGAACATACAGGATCAATACATTGTCCTTACGTCGCGAGACTGTAAAGAGCATTCAGGATCGCCTGCGGCGAGGGCAGCGTGAAGCCGATATGCCGAAACGTGCCCCGATAGCGGAACTGGCTGAATATTACGCAACTGTGCTTCATGGCCTTTCTATCCAGTCAACAGATGGCTCATCACGAAAACTGCTCACGCACGTTGTAAATTGCGCCATGGCGACATGGGACCAGATAATCGGCTAGCACCCATAGCATTCGGTAAGCCTGCGGTACCTTAACTACACTGCCGTAAAAGAGATCGCAACGCGGCGGCTAAGACGGTCTGTTATTTCACAACTTTGGCTTACTGAAAAGTTTGCCAATCTTAGAAGGCTACGCGGGATTGGATGCTCTCCAACAAAAGAGGGTTGAAAAGTAAAAGTATACTGGGGGCAAGCGATTGCCCCCTTGATGCAAGCTTCAATCAACCTGAGTAGAACGGTTGGTTGACAGAGCCTTATTCGCTTTTGTCGCGGCCTAAGATAATCAGGACGACAACAAGAGCAGTGATGCTGGTAGCGATGAGCGCAATAAGCGGTGCGGTTGCAGTCTTGTGAATACCCATTGCGTTTGTTTCTTCAGTTGATGATGTAGTCATGTTTCCTCCATTTGGGTAGATGCCTGTTTCTATGGATGGTAGCCGTAAGCCGTAAGCGGTCCATTCAGCAGATAAAGCTGAAATCGGCTGCTCAAGGGCTGCACGGTCCCATTTAGCTGAGAGGCTGGGTGTCCTGCACACCGATGCCGTGCTCGTAGACCATATTGCCGCCGAGGTGCGCCGAGGCTGAGACCACTAAGTATCCGGCACCGGCCAGCACACGTGCTGTTGTGCGGGCACCCACTTGCGAGGAGCGGCGACGAATCCAGGACGCGCCAAAGAGTCCGATTGAGGCGATGTTGAGCAGCATGTGCACGGCTCCGATGCGGCGCGGTGCACCATCTGTGTCAGCCCAGTCGTTCATGCCGGTAACGGCGGCACCTACCGCACCTACCAGGCCGAGCACGATGGTGGCATCAGCTGCAATGTCCATGTTTTTGCTGCCTGTGAGTGAGGCTATGGTGTCAAAAACCACGGTGCCCGTCCAGGAACCCATGGGGACTTCAATCAGAATGGCGTGAAGCGGCTCATGGAGCCAGGTACCGTGAAGTGCATTGCGCACCGGTTTACGCGCGTCGCCGAATACATCAAAAGCACGGTGGATCGCGTCTTGTACGGGAACTTCATACGGTGCAAGCCACTGCTGCTGCTCAGCTAGCTGGGCCAGGGGATCTTTGCTCATCGGTTTTACACTCCTGTCGGTTGCTGCAAGATGGATGCGCTTGCTAGTGGATGGGCAAGGCAATGCCCTTGAGTGCGATGAAGTATGTCACGCCAATGTATCCTCAGCGAGAAAAATGTATCAGATTTAGTAGTAGCTGGATGGCTGAAAGGTACGCATGTTTAATCTGGAAGCTAGCCGCGATGATGTGTCTTCGCGAGTAACGAGGAGGGTGTTTTTGGTAGGATGTGTTGCGGTTGCGGCGTCGTGCGCTGCCCTGGCACGCTATGGACCTGCCGGACCGGAAGCAAGTACGGAGATGCACGGAACGCCGGGTATGGTCACGATTATCAACTTCAGCAATGATGGGCGGAGTTTAGGCAAACAAACCGTTGCCAAGATTGTGAAGACAGACGGAGAGTGGTACCGGCAGCTAGGCAGGATTTCGTTCGACATGGCTCGCAGGGCCGACACGGAGATGCCGTCGTTAGCTAACGCGGCTCGAGATCAAGCGAACGGTATGTTTCGCTGTATCGGCTGCGACGTGGCATTGTTCAGCTCGCAGACTAAGTATGATTCCGGCGAAGGCTGGCCAAATTTCTGGGCACCGATTGCAAATGAAAATATCACTAAGGTTGAGGATAATTCGACTGGAATGTCACGAACGGAAGTACAGTGTGTACGGTGCGAGTCGCATTTAGGGCACGTATTTGGGGATGGGCCACGGCCTACGGGGCTGCGGTATTGCATGAATTCAAGTTCGATGCGCTTTGCGCGGGCTTAGCATTTGCATAGGGCTTGGTAGCCTCGCAGTTCATGCGTGAACTGCGAGGCACCCGACAGCCATGGTTCTATTTGTGCTTCTTTACGCCTCCAAATACCCGGCTTACCTCTTGCACGAAAGGCTTTGCAGCCGCAGGAGTTGGAGTGGTACCGCCGAGAATGGTCGCGTACGGAATTTCCTTACCGTAGAACAGCTTTGTGTCCTTCTCGTTCTGATTCACTTCGTCGCCCGTAAGATCGATTCCTGCAAATAGACCCTTGCTGCGGGAGTAGGTCAGGAACTCCGCATTGGCGAGCGCAGTCGTATCGGCCTGGGAATCACGGCCTACCGGCCCTGCTGCTGCTGCCGCGTCGCCGCCCAGCTTGACCTTGGCTTTGAGCAGATCATCAGCGCTCTGCTTGGTTACGCCCACCAGTACCAGGTCCGTTGCCTGGCCACCGGCCTGCAATCCGAAGCTAACCCCTGCCATTTGCACGAACACAGGGGAGCTCCAGCCTTTGCCGGTGTCAAAGCAAGTGGCAACACCCTGCCCGTACTGGACGCCGCCGATAAATGCGCCTTTTAGGAAGCCTGGGATGACCAGAACGCAACGTGCCTTCTTTGCAATCGCATCCGGTACACCCTTGTCCGGCACAGCGGCTAGTTGGTGGAGCACTGCGGTGGCTGCTGTGAGCCGCTCGCTGAGCTTTGCTGCATCGTTATCTGCTGCAAAAGCCCCTAAGGGAAACAAGCTGGCGAGTGCCAGAACACCTGCGCGTATTTTCATTCCATTTTCTCCTGTTCGTTCGCGTGCCTGCTGTACAACCGCCGAGAAGGAACTCTCGGCTTGGGCACAACCGCAAGTCGTTGAGAAAGATGCATAAAGGAGAGAAGCGGTAGCTTACTAACCCAGTTCCATCAGTTTCTCTTTCTTTAAAGGATAGCTCAGGAGCAGGGAATTGGGGATAAAGCTTCATTCTTAACGGTGAAGTCACTGTGACGATTCACTGTTAAAAGAATGATCCACGAAGTGAATGGTAAGCTATCCTTGTTTCCTTACAAAAGATGCTCGCAAAAAAAACCTCCAAAAATCAGATCACACTTCCAAAAGCGATCATTGCCAGATTTAGCGGGACAGAGTACTTCGACGTCAGCACGGATGGCATTTCGATTGTGCTGCGTCCGCTACATCGTAGCCGTGCCGATGAGGTGCGCACGCGTCTGGCGGAGCTTGGTATTGATGAGCAGGACGTAGCGGCGGCTGTAAGCTGGGTGCGTACCGGCGAGTGAGGCAGCTCGTTGTCTTCGATACAACTGCTGTCGTCTCAGCCATGCTCTTTCCATCCGGGCGACTAGCCTGGTTGCGGGAGTATTGGTGTGGGTCGAACTGTACACCGCTGATCTCGCGCGCCATGGCTGCGGAACTCACCCGGGTGCTTGGCTACCCAAAGTTTCGCCTGACGATCGAGGATCGCCGGGAGTTACTAGCGGAGTATCTGCCCTATTGCGAGACTGTGGAAGTAGCGGCAGCTTGCGCGGTGCTCTGCCGGGATTTACAGGACCAGATGTTTCTGGACCTTGCCCAAAGCGGCGAGGCGGCTGTGCTGGTTAGCGGGGACAAGGATTTGCTTGCATTGGCGGGGCAGACGCGCTTTCGGATTGAGACGCCGGAGGTATTTCGTGGGAGTGTTGTGGCTTCTTAGTTCCGCATATCGATGCAAATTAGCTTTGGTCTTCGAATTCTGAATCTGTAACATAAATCTATCTTTTGATTATCTTTATCCTTGTATCATCAATATCAAGGTAAGTATGCAGAGTGCCTCGGGACCCAGAGGAAAACATTTGCACGGCGATGCTGATCGTCTAATCTTGCTTTTTGTTGGTTCAATCTTCGATTATCATCGGACTTCATTTCACTTATAGAGCTTTTTGCATCGTCTGAAGCATCTGCATCTAAGATCGTAGCGTATACGAGATAGGTAAATAAATCTTCCAACCTTGATATATCTGCGGTTTTGTACATAGGTTGTAGCTTGTACGAAAATAACTGATTTCCAGCAGCCTGCTCACCTCGCGAAGAGCTTGATAATCGGTGAGTTGCCGCATTCCGGTCCAATTAGTTCAGGTGGCCCTCGTCTCGCGCATTCTCATTAAGTAACTCATTTAACTCGTGCGCTGTTCTTCGCAAAAAGATTTTATGTGCTTTTGTAAGCTTTAGAAGATGGAGGTGCTTTATCTCATGCTGATGTCTAGTTAAAAGAAAATTGTATGTTTCGTTTAACTCACTATCTTGAAGGTCTACATCGTGCTTGAGCAATGAGAGCTGAATGCCAATCTCATTGGAATCACGAGGAGATACGAGTAGTGTATATGTCCAACCTTGAAATAAAGCAGATACAACGGCAGCAATAAAAATACTTGTAAGAAAAGCTTTAAATTCATCTCTTCGCGTCGGTATTAGTTCAAAAGCTAAGTGAGATACCTTCGAAAAAAGATTACGCAAGCGCATCTAGGCTTTAAACCCTATGGACGAGCAGTGTGCTAGTAGCGCCTGCTCGTCCGTCGGAACTTATACCTCCAAAATTACAGGCATGATCAGCGGTCTTCTGCTGGTGTGTTTCTGGATGTAGCGCTTCAGGTCGATGCGGATTTTTTCTTTCATTACACCGGCATCGGCTTTTTCTTCGGCGCTGGAGGTATCGAGGGTTTGGGTGATGATGTTGCTCGCTTCGCGCAGGATGGCGCTGTCGGCGCCTACGAAGCCTCGGGTGATGACTTCGGGGGCGCGTTCGACCTTGCCGGTAAGTTTGTTGATGGTGAGGATGGGGAGGATGATGCCGTCCTCGGACAGGTTGCGGCGGTCGCGGATGACCATATCGCCTACCACGTCCGAGGTGGAGCCGGAGTCGATGCAGACGCGGCCTGCGGTGACCTTGCCGCGTTTTTTGGCCGTGGTTGCGGTGAGTTCGAGGATGTCGCCGTCTTCAATTAGAACCGTTTCGCCGACAACGCCTGTGGCCTTGGCGAGTTCGGTGTGCTTTTTCAGGTGGCGGAAGTCGCCGTGAACGGGGATGAAGAACTTGGGGCGCAGCAGGTTGATGAGTAGGCGCTGCTCCTCCTGCGAGGCATGGCCGGAGACGTGGATGAGGCCCATGGTGCCGTCGTCGTAAAGAATTTCCGCTTCGCGCCGATAGAGGTGATCGATGACACGGTAAATGGATTTTTCGTTACCGGGGATGACGCGTGAGCTCAGCAGGACCGTATCGCCAGGGGAGATGCGGGCATGCTTGTGGTTGTCGACTGCTGCGCGGGAAAGCGCGGACATGGGCTCGCCCTGTGTGCCGGAGATGAGCACCATGACATTCTCAGGCGAGAAGTCGCCGATCTGGCCTGGATGGATCGTCAGGCCTGGCGGCAGGTTTAGATAGCCGAGATCCTGTGCGATTTCGGATGACTCCATCATGGAGCGACCGACGACGGCCACCTTGCGGCCATACTTCTGGGCGAGGTCGAGCGCGATCTGGATGCGGTAGATGGAGGAGGAGAAGCAGGAGAAAAACAGCTTCTTCTTGGTGCGCTGGAAGACTTCATCGAGGCGCGGTTTCACGGCCCACTCACTCGGTGTGTAGCCAGGGCGGTCCACGTTGGTTGAGTCCTGGAGCAGAGCGAGGACACCTTTTTGCCCATACTCGGCAAATTTGTGCAGGTCGAAAGCCTTGCCGTCCGGTGGAGAGAGATCGATTTTAAAATCGCCGGTGTGGACGATGATGCCTACCGGAGTTTCAATGGCGAGTGCTACGCAATCCACCATGGAGTGAGTGACGCGGATCGGCTCGATAGTGAATGCGCCAAGGGTGAACTTGTTGTTGGGCGCAATCTCGATCAGTTCGGTCGAGTCGAGCATTTTGTGCTCGTCGAGTTTGCCCTCAACGTACGCGAGGGTGAACTCCGTGCCGTAAACGGGCACGTTGACTTCGGAGAGAATCCACGGCAGACCGCCGATGT
>CAXSHS010000103.1:0-10350 GCA_964237325.1 uncultured Acidobacteriaceae bacterium
GCCGATGGTACTGCACGCGCAGGTGTGTGGGAGATTAGGAGATCGCCGGTAATAACTACTGAAAGGCCCGCTAACGCGGGCCTTTTTCAATGCATGTATCTTGACGAATAAAGATGATTAAAGTCAAACAGTGATTTTCAAGTCTTCCATTCTTGGTCTTCTGCTCCCAGCTTTTCTAAGCCAACCACTAGCTGTCCCATCAGCTCTAGAGAAACGGTCCACCGTGATGCAATGCAAGGATGTTTCACTCCGCGCTTCCTACCTTGCAGAGGAAACATTTGGTCAAGGTCCAGGCTTTTTACTTACGATCCGGAATAATACAAATCATTCCATCGAAGTCGCCGACCCGATCCCTCTTAGCATTCATTGGTATGCTCTCACAAATGGCCTCTGGCTTTGGCGTGCCTCCAGCGGCTCCGGTGGCAGCCTTATCAATGCGCTTCATGAAAGCGGTCCGCTTTTCGCTGTGGTGGCGCCTGTTGGAGCCGTGTTCTCCATCCCTCAGCATGGAGCATATACGTGGACCACTTTCAACGCCCAAGCTCCCACGCTCGCATATCGTCCAGGGTGTGAGCATTGCACGTACGGCCATGAGGAACAATATAGGGCGGTTCTCGCATATGCACTTTTACCCGTCACTGCGGGTAGCCAAGCATCCACACTTCTTTCATGCGGTCTTCGCAGTCAACCCGTCGTCATGCCTCCATTGCTAAATTCGACAGGAATACGCAACTCCATAAGCCATTAAGCGTCTGTATCAACGTAGTAGGAGGATGTATGAACTTTGCAATTCGCACGCTTGCTCTCAGCGGTGTATTCTGCTTGGCTATCAACACGGCCGCCACTCTCTCCGCTCAGGACAGCAATTCCAACAGCTCACAGCAAGCAGGTCAGGAAGGCGGTTTTCACCATGGGCCACCATCGCCTGAGCAGGAGCTGGCGCACATGACCAAAGCGCTTAGTCTAACCGGCGATCAGCAGACGCAGCTCAAGCCGATTCTGGAGAACCGGCATGACCAACTACAGCAACTTCGCCAGGACTCCAGCACACCACGATCCGATAAGTATGCAAAGATGAAGGCCTTGGATGAAGAATCAAACAGTAAGGTAGAAGCTGTACTGAATCCCGAGCAGAAGACGAAATACGAGAATATGATGGCGAAGCGTCATCAGCAACGTGAGGAAGCACATGGGCAGCATGGAGCTGACGAGGGGCAGCCTCAGTAAATCAACAGCGTACAGAAGGCACAACTGCCTTCTGTACGCACCTACTTTACAGGCATGTCCTGAGCGTCGGCTGTAGTATGAAAGCGTTTGTACTGATCATCTAAGGTTTCAATATTGACATGGTAGCCAAGAAAAAGTGCCGCTTTGGCTTCAATGTGTACAGCAGTACCGGTAGGCAGCCATACCTCATTGTTGATAAGTTTCTGCTCAAAAATAAAACTGGAGCCTTTGGCAAGTGAAACTAGGCCAAGCTCAATGCTCATCTGGCTATCAAGAGTGGCCTGCACGCGGCGCACCTGCTGATCTTTTTCATCAATCCAAATAGTGCCGGAAAGGTGTTTGGAGGCGTCTTCCGGAAGCCCATGAGTTTGTGCTTTCGGGTCGCCTGCAAAATCGACAGCAATCATCGGACGATTGTCATAGATCACGCGACGTTCATTGGTAAAGCGCTCCATATTTAAAATACGGGCGATATGAATCTGGTGATGAGCATTGAGCGGCTCGCCAGGCGGTGTTTGTTGTGCCAGTTCCACATTGTGGCGAACATGATCGTTTTCCTTAGCCTCATCTCCGCCTTTCAACTCAGCACCATCCTTCCGCACAAGGCGGTGAATGGGATGACTATTGACGTAGAAGACGTTGAATTCGCGCCGCTCCTCTTTTTTTATGCTGCCATGACTGTCTAGGAAACGTGTTACCTGGATCTCACGAAATGTGTAATTTTCCCGAGCGTTGTCTACCTGGTGCTGGTTGGCTTCCACATTATGAATAAGCACACTGATTGTGGGTAGCACTTGACCCACCATCTGCAAGGGAAGTAGCAGTGGTAAATAGGCAATCAAAATAGGGGCATTCCGGCCAAAAGGTTTCATAGGTACCCGGAGGAACGGTAGGTACTGCATTGAAACGGTCGCAAAAACGAGAGGCATGCGCTATGATTCAGCCGAACGCTTGCGTAGCTTATGATCCTTACACTCTTCTCTTTTGGAATTTCCTGGGCGATCTATGCCTTTACCTTTTTTCTTCTTGCCACTCATCTCTCCGGCTTCCACAGCCCCTACTTGCAGTCTACTTTTACCATTGGCTTCATAGTAGGCTTTTTGAACGCGCTCATCATCAAAATGGCTCGCGTTATGGACTTTGAAATTCCTACGGGCTTGCTTTATGTCCTGATACTAGTTCTCGACTACCTGCTGATCCAAGCCACTAGCAATTCTCAAATCGGCTACTACGTTACAGGTCATAAGAGCGCGGTTATTGCCTCTGTGGGCCTTGCTGTAGTCGCCTTCATTACAGAATTCGTCAAGGAAAAGTTTCGGGCGGATATCCGGTAGTCTACTCGCAGAAGAAGCTCGCCTTTAAGCGAGCTTCTTTTTGCAGAGGCTGCCCCTACTTGCCGCTTAACTTCTGTGTAGCAATCTCACCTGCTGCGGTGGTTTTGTCACTGTCCTTGACTTTCGCATATAAAATTCGAGCGTCCTGTGGATTGATACTCTCTTCGGATGCAGCAAGTGCCAGACGGGCCGCGTTGGCGGAAACAATCATCGTCGGGTGATCAATAATTCCCCGGTAGAGAGCCGTGGCCTGCGTTTGGCGACCGGAGTTGCTATATAAATTTGCCAAAGCCATTTTCGCTAATGCGGATAGTCCGGCATCATGGTTGTTTGAGGCTTGTGTCAAGTTGGTTTCTGCGCTTGCCATGTCGCCCATGTCTTCCGCAGTAAGCCCGGCAAAGTAGCGCGCATTGGCACCCGCTTTGAAGAGACCGTATCGACTTGCCACATCCAGGAACAAAGGATTGGCATCCTTTGCGCGCGCTGCCGCAGAGGGGTACATCTTCACATTCGGAATAGGAGGCTGGCCTGCCTGCTGAACGGGTGAATCGTATACATCCATAGCGTTACTGAAAGCCACACGGGCCTGCTGCGACCGGCTACTAACCCAGATGGCTCCCGCCATGGCGACAAACAATAAAGCGATAATGACAACTGAGAGCCGGATCGCTAGTGTCTTGTTCTGCTCTAGCCATGTGGATGGTGCGGAGCCTACGCGGGTAAAGCTGCCCGGACTGCCGGGTAATCTTGTTTGTATGTCCACGGAGAGTTCCTGAGTCTTATGACAGGGATTCTATGCAGTAGCGCACAACCTGCACTTTGCAATCTCAAGTCTAGCAGGGCATAGGCAGGCAAGCATGCAGCCATAGCTTTCGTACGGCTTGGTCTTGCTGCTTGCATGCATCAGGTGCCCCAATTTGGTTCTTTAGACGTAGGTTTCTATAAGAGCTTCCAACCCTAGGCTTATTTCAAGCGAGCTTCAAGACTCAAGCCGCGCGAGACGGTCCCTCAAGCTCACCGTTTTCAATCTTTTCCTGGCAGGAGATGCAATTTGGGGTCCATGGCACGGCTTCCAGGCGCTTTTCCCCGATGGCATTGCCGCACTGCTGGCACTCTCCAAAGCTGCCATCCCCTACTCGATCCATAGCGGCACGCACAAGTGCAAGCTGGCTATGCCCTTGCGTCCCTTGCAGAAACAACAGTTCCTTCTGGTAGGACTGCACGGCGTGATCTGCAGCATCCTGAAGATCGTCCGTATTCGTCTGGCGACCCTCCTTGACGGCGGAGAGCATGGCTCGCTCCAGCAGTATTTGCTGGGTTTGCAGTTTCTGTTCAAAGCGCTTGAGGGATTCTGGGGAACGGGCTGTCACGTGGTTGCTCCTGTTGACAATCATTTGGCCTGTGTGTTGGTCGCTTATTGGACGCAAGGAGGGCGAAAAAATATGTTTGCTCCTTGTGGCATTTTTTCGGAGCTGCAACAGAGGCTTGCAGTCGCACAAACATGCCGGTACGCTTGCTTCATGTATGACGACTTTCATGTTTCCGATCATTGGACTGACGAGGACCTGCATTGCCGCTGGAAAGCCATCGTCATGGCTATCGCCACGCGGCACGCCGATGCTGTGGATGTGCGCTTCGATGTGAACGGGCGAGGAGTCTGGATCGCCATGCCCTTCAATGCCTGGGTGGACTATAAACAGCGTACTGGCTTCGTCATCACCGACTGGCTTGCCGCGCAGATCGCGGGCCGCTATCTGAAACAGTCCATCGAAAACGGCTATGACAATGGGCGCGAGATGTACACCATGGCTACTGACGAAGTGCTGTCGCACCTGGACGCCGTGCTGAAGGAAGCAGGCAATACGCGCAAGCTACCGGCATTGCCGCGTACCGGCGACGACGTGCCGCTGACATACTGGGGTCAGCTGGCACCGGGTGTCTAGGCACAACTCAGCGCAAGGCAAGTGTTTGCCGGACACCCTCGGCGTACGATGTCTTCTGCAAATCTCCGAGCAGCTCTTGCAATTTGCTGTCATCCAGCAGTACCGACTGCTCTAACAGATACTGCATCTCCCTCAACTCTCGGATGTAGGGGTTCATGGAGCGGACGAAGCGCATCAACAGTTTGCCCGGCACCTTGTACTGCGGCGGCTTACCCTCTGTGGCGAACACCAATTCCACCATGTCGCGGATGGTCGTCACAGCCGGTCCAGCGAGATTCCACACCTGCCCTGCTGACCCATCCCAAGCCGCGTCGGTTGTTAGCAATCGTGCCGTAATCGCAACTGCATCGGGCACAAACACAAACTCGTGGGGTCGGTCGATTGGCCCAAGCACCTGCGCAATCGTTCCTTTGCGCGCCGCCTGAAAGGCACTCCAGATGTGGCTCGCCTCCACGCGCGGCCCGTACAGGTCGGCTACACGCAGTACCGCCGTCGCAAATTCCCCCGGAACGTGCGCGGCAAGCACCAGGTCTTCCTGCTCGCGGCGAATACTGCCTTTAATTGTGCTGGGGCTGCGGGGGTGGGTCTCATCAATCCGCTCCCTTTGCGGGCTGCCGTAACTCCAATTGGACGAAAGCAGCAAAAATCGCCGCGCCCCAGCCGCTCGTGCAACTGCAAGAGCTTTGGTAATCAGCGGAATGTTGTCTTTGAACTTCCACAAGGCCGTGCCGATCAGGTACACCACTGTACCTGCTCCCTCGCATGCTCCGGTAAAAGCTGCATCGTCAGCCGGGTCCCACTGCAGATGCTCGCATAGAGGGTCCTCGTGGAAGCGTACCTGCAAGGCCAACAGCGAGCGCCCCACTACACGGTACGGGATGTTCTGAGCACTCAGCAGCGGCCCGAGCCCTCTGCCGATCGCACCGTTCGCACCTAGAATCACAACTTTGCCAAGTTTGTTCTCAATCTCCATAGGCCTTTACGCTACCCCTGTCGCTGTATACCGGCAAGCCGAGCGTCTATACCTCGCTTGACCGTGTACAGGCTCACGGCTCAAGTCTGCATCCTACGCAATGCGGGCCGATCGCCAAGGTGCCCACGGGAGACATGCATGCAGCTGGATACGCTTCGCACCTTTTTAATCGATGAGTTGCAGGAGGTGTATGCCTCAGAGTTGATGATTGAGGATGTACTGACGCGCCTTGGAATCGGTGCCAGTGCTCCGCAGTTGAAGGGGATGTTCAGGCAGGAAAAGGATCAAGCTAAAGCCCATACAGACCGCCTGGAAACTGTGTTCAGCAAGCTGCAGGACAGTCCGCGTGGCGGCCATGGCGCAAGCGTCAAAGCCATTCTGCGCGAGGGCGAAGGCCGTCTCGGCGTCGGCGGCGATGACAATGCAGTGGATGCAAGCCTGATTACCGCGGCACGACGCCTTGAGCACTGGAAGATCGCCACCTACGAAACCCTGAAGATCTACAGCGAAAAGCTCAGTCTTAGTGAAGTTGCCGGGCTCCTGAATGCAACTTTGACGGAGGCTCAGGACATGGACGCACGTCTTACCGAACTGGCACGGACCATGAATGTAGTTGCCGCGCAGGAACGAAAGTAGATTTGGTAGCTCTGCTCAGATGAGATTTGCTTCATAACTCAGCGAAGTTTGTTTCAAGAGATTTCCCGTCGCAAAGCGACTTTCATCCGGCAACCATTTCAACCTGCTGACATCCGACAAGGGGCATGATTTCGGCGGTGCCTTGCCGTCGTGCGAAGGAGATAGACCATGTTCCTCATTATCGGTATCGTTCTTGCTGTAGCGTGGGTACTTGGCTTCACGGTATTTCATGTGGCTGCTTTCGGTATTCACATCCTGCTCGTTCTTGCGATTATCTCGATCATCTTCCACTTCCTGCGGGGATCGCGGGCTTAAGTACAGGAGCCATAAGAAAGAGCCGCACCCCTTGGGTGCGGCTCTTTTCTATTTCAAGGAGCTATTCACTGTAGTGCAGCAAGCTGAAAACGTCATACTCAGGAAAGCGCTCTCGGCCTTTTAGGAAATCAAGCTCTACTGCGAAACCAAGCCCGACGACTACACCGCCTAGTTGTTTGACCAATTTGACCGTGGCCTGCATGGTACCGCCGGTTGCCAGCAAGTCGTCCACGATCAGCACACGCTGCCCAGGCTCGATCGCATCCTTGTGAAGCTCAAGCGAGTCCGACCCATACTCCAGGTCGTAGCTTACGCGGATCACCTCAGCCGGCAATTTTTTCGGTTTACGCACCGGCGCAAAGCCGGCGTTGAGCCGGTAGGCAAGCGCCGGGCCAAAGATAAAGCCGCGTGCCTCAATCCCAAGTACCAGATCGACTTCCCGACCCACGTAGTGCCGCGCCATACCGTCAATCAACTCTGCGAAGCCGGTCTTATGCTTCAGTAATGTTGTAATGTCGTAAAACAAAATTCCCGGTTTAGGAAAGTCCGGTACTGTACGCACTAGGCTTTTCAGAAAAGTTTGGCTTTCCACTTCGCTCGACATCCTTTACCAGGCTCCTTCAATTGTGAATGTACCCAGCGCATCGGCTTCGGGGCTGGGCAGGTCTTCTTCTGCAACGCGGTCTACGCGGCTGCCGCGTGAGCCTTTCTCAAGCACAGCACGCAATCGGCTGAGCTGCTCTGCCGTGCCTGCCGCCGTCACTTCTACCGCTCCGCTTTGTGTGTTGCGAACCCAGCCGCGCAGTTTGAGCTCCGCCGCCTCTCGATGCACAAACCAGCGAAAGCCGACCCCCTGCACCCGGCCTTCCACACAGTAATGCCGAACAATGACCTCATTCACATTGCTCTCATTCGCACTGTTCACAGATGCTCCATGCCGGCATCGGCAAGCCCAGTCTCACAGATGGCTGCCGGGAGCGCAAGCTTTCCTCTTCTCGCACCATGGACTAGGCAAGCGGCTTCCTGCGCTTGAGCTGCGTCCTAGTGCAAAGGAATCCATCATGAAAAAACCAGTGAAACTCCCGCAGAACGATCAGGAAGCTCTATCGCAACCAGCTGTTTCGCGGCGTGCCTTTGTCGGCGCTGCCGCACTCGCGGGCGTCGGCATGGCTGGTATGCAGGCCTTGGCACAAACACGCACTGAAGCCAAGAAGGGCCGCACCGGCAATAATGCCACCGACCCAGGCCATGAAAACAAGGTCCTGCTTACTGAAAATCCAAATTCGAACGACCCGCCGGTGACCGACCATGGTGATGTCGGGGCTATCTGGTACTCATTCGACTTGGCAAAGAAGCGTCTGCAAGGCGGCGGCTGGACTCACCAGGTCACCGAGCGCGAGCTGCCTACCTCCAAGGACCTGGCCGGTGTCAACATGCGCCTCACCGCCGGCTCCTTCCGCGAACTCCACTGGCACACGGACAATGAGTGGGCCTACATGATCACCGGCACCGCGCGCGTCTCACTCTTGCAGCCTGACGGCAAGATGTTCATCGACGATGTGAAAGCCGGTGACCTCTGGTTCTTCCCGGCAGGCTACCCGCACTCCATCCAGGGTTTGGGCACTATGGGAGCAGGCGAGAACGACGGCTGCGAATTCCTGCTGGTCTTCGACTCGGGCAACTTTTCCGAGGACAGCACCTTCCTGCTCTCCGACTGGCTCGCCCATACTCCTCCCGAAGTTGTGCAGAAAAATATGGGCTGGACGCAGGCCGACCTGGAAAAGCTACCGCCCACCGAGCTCTACATCTTCGCGGCGCCGCTACCAAAATCGCTTGAAGACGATAAGAAGCATATTGGTGAGTTTCTGGAAACCGAGACGAAATACACCTACAAACTCACCGACCAGCCGCCGACAAAAAAAACGTCCGGCGGCGAAGTCCGGATCGTCGATTCAGGTAATTTTCCTGTGTCTAAAAGCGTGGCGGCCGGCCTGATCCGCATTAAACCCGGCGGCCTGCGCGAGCTGCACTGGCACCCCAGCGGTACCGAGTGGCAGTTCTACCTTGCCGGCAAAGGCCGCATGACGGTCTTCATGCCCGGCGCTAAAGCTCGCACCCAGGACTTCAATGCCAATGACGTTGGCTATGTCCCCAACATGGCCGGCCACTACATCGAGAACACCGGCACCGAAGACCTCGTCTTCCTCGAAATGTTCAAGTCAAGCAAGTTCGAAGACGTGTCGCTCAACAACTGGATCGCCCGCATGCCGCCGGAAATGGCCGAAGCCCATCTGAACCTCACCGCAGCTGCCATCGGCAAGGTACCTTCCAAAAAGAATGAAATCCTGCCGGGATAGACATTTGTGCTCAGGTAGGTCGTGAACAAGGGATAACCAGAAAGCAGGTGCCCCGTCTCATATTTGAGAGGGGGCACCCAACACAAAGCTTTTTGGAAAATTAAAAGGTGTCCTCCTGAGCACAACGAAGGATCTGCCTTTTCGTACCATCCGCATTAAACCTACGAGCTGGTCTCCAGTTCCGACTGCGCCAGCGTCAGACAGCGAATCGTATTCGCATCTGCATTTTCACCGAAGCTCCGCACCTGGGCCAATGCGCCCGCAAGTGCCTCACCTAGCTTCGCGCTCTCCGCATGCCCAAAGCGCCGCACGGCGTTCAGCAGCGCTGCAGACGCATGGAAAAATACAAATGGTTGCTCGACGCGCATCCGCTCCACTAGCCATGGAACTGCGCGCATCTGCGGCTGCATCTGTAGAATGCAGATCGCTGCCAGCCTCTTGCCGGGTGAGTCATCGCCGGCCATCAGCTCATTGAGAAACAAGTCTGCCGCCAGAGCAATCGTCCGCATCTTGGCAACAACCGCATTCATCGCTCGTGTACGATCGGGGCCTGCATGCATGGAGGCACGCACCGTTTCATACTCCTGCGCAAACCCCAGCATGCGCGCCTTGATCGCGCCTTCCATGCTCTTGCGCAAGGTAGTGCTGGGTGCCGCATCGAGCAGCGAGCGCACGCGAGCCGCAGCCGCAACCTCTCCACTGGGGATCGTCGCCGCGTTTTGTGCGGTTGCACTCATAGCATGCGCCGATGCAGCTACCGGCGGCGAGCCCAGTGCTGCCGACTCGCTCTGTGCCACCTGCTGCTGTACATCGCGCTCAAATTCAATCTGCCAGATTTTGAATTTGGTAGCGCCCCCGGCAACGGTCACCGCCGCTCGCAGCAGCTCCGCCGCAGGCTCACGAAACCACCACAGCGCCACGCCAATCAGCACCGGCCACACAACCGCCGTGCAAATGGCCGCAACCCCGGCCAGGATGCCGGAAATATCGCCGTGTTCTCCGGTCATGGGCACCGGCGCACGCGCTTCCGTTAAGAAAACTAAATCCGTTTGAAACCTCTTTGCCAATGCATGATGAGCATACTAGCGGGCGTTTATGCAGCAGGCAAGATTACGTATATTGCACGTTCATGCTTTTATTAACAGGCATCTGTTCAACCAGTGCCTAAGCTCGTGATAGATACACACCCTCAGCCGTATCCACGCGAATTTTCTCACCTTCATTGATAAACGGCGGCACCTGCACGATCAACCCGGTTTCCATTCTCGCAGGCTTGGTCACCGATGACGCAGTGGCCGACTTCAATCCCGGCTCCGTCTCAATCACTGTCAATTCCACAGTCCCAGGCAGGTCGATGCCGACCGGCACCCCATCAAAAATCGACACAGTAATTTGCAGGTTAGCCGTCAGGTACTCGACCGCATCGCCCAGGGTGTCGCGCTTCAGGTTGGTCTGCTCGTAGCTGGTCGTGTCCATGAAGTAGTAATCATCGCCGTCGTTGTATAAAAACTCCATGGCAACTTCATCCACAATCACGCGATCAATCGGATCGGGCGAGCGAAAGC
>CAXSHS010000104.1:0-10129 GCA_964237325.1 uncultured Acidobacteriaceae bacterium
GCGCTGTGGAAGCAGGCAGCCGTCGCCCGCCGCGCCGCCATGGACAAGTACCTGTGGAACGCGCAGCGCGGGCTTTACTTCGACTACAACTACGCCACGCACACGCAATCGACGTACAACTATGTCACCACTTTCTACCCGCTGTGGGCGGGTGCCGCAAGCCCTGCACAGGCAAAGGCGGTCGCCGCAAACCTGCCGCTGTTTCTTGAGCCTGGGGGTGTTGCGATGAGCACGATTGTGAGCGGCGTGCAGTGGGACCTGCCGTACGGCTGGGCCCCCACCACCTACTTTGCCGTGACGGGGCTGGAGCGCGCAGGTGCAGATGCGCAGGCCCGCACGGTTGCGCGGCGCTTTATGAAGAGCGTGGAAAACGGTTACCGTGATGACGGTACTATCCGCGAAAAGTACAACGTGGTCGCCGGCAATGCGGACGTGCAGGTGAGCACCGGCTACAAGCAGAACGTGATCGGCTTCGGCTGGACGAACGGCGTGTATCTGAAGCTGCAGCAGTTTCTTGCCGCCCCTGCAAGCCAGGCCGCCGATGCGCTGGGGGTGCCCCGATGACACCTGTGCAGACCGCCGCACGCGACCTCGAAGTGGTGGGCCTGGGCGAGCTGCTGTGGGATGAGCTGCCCGGCGGCCGCCGTCTTGGGGGTGCTCCCGCCAACTTCGCCGTTATGGCGGCGCGGCTCGGCGTACACGGCACCCTGGCAAGTCGTCTGGGCACGGACGAGCTCGGTGACGCAGCGCGCGCGCTGCTAGCCGGCTTGCCGGTGGACTCGCGCTTTCTGCAAACAGATGGGGAGCGCGCTACGGGCACCGTCTCCGTCGCATTTGAAGATGACCAGCCGCATTACACTATCCACGCGCCTGCGGCGTGGGACGCGCTGGAACTGACCCCCGAGTGGCTGGAGCTGGCAGAGCGTGCCGATGCGGTGTGCTGGGGCACACTGGCGCAGCGGAATACGGTCTCTGAAGAAACCATCCACGAGTTTGTAGCCGCGACCCGGCTCGACTGCCTGCGCATCTTTGACGTAAACCTGCGGAAGCCTTTTTATACCGAGGAGGCGGTTTCCCGCTCGCTGCGCAAGGCCACGCTGCTCAAGCTGAACGAAGACGAGATGCCGCTCCTGCTTTCGCTGGCAAGCCTCGGAATCGCAACTGAGTACTCGCCCACCAACGACACCGCGCGCGCCGACTCGCTTATTACCGACGCCCGGCAGATACTGGCGGCGCATAGAAACCTGCAGCTGGTCGCGATCACGCTAGGCGCGCACGGCAGCCTGCTGGTAAGCCGCAATGAAGCCGTTCGGCACAGGGGCATTGAAATAGATGTAGTGGATACCGTGGGCGCGGGGGATGCATTTACCGCAGCGCTTGCCGTGCATCGCCTGCTGGGTACGTCACTTGCGGTGCAAAGTGAAGCGGCAAACCAGTGGGGTGCCTGGGTCGCGGGCCAGGCCGGTGCCATGCCGGAGCTGCCGGAGAGCATGCGCGCAGAAATTGAGCAGGAAATTCGCAGGGCAGCCGGAAGATAAAGTCCCCAAGTAAACTAAGTGCATGCTGCATCTGGCGGACGCCGGCAAACGCTTCGGCCACAAGCTCCTGTTTGAACATGCCAACTGGCTTATCACGAGCGCGGAGCGTACCGCGCTGGTCGGTGCCAACGGCACCGGCAAATCCACGCTGATGAAGATTCTTGCCGGGCTCGACACGCTCGACTACGGCACCTACCAGCGGGTGCGCGGCACCAGCATCGGCTACCTGCCGCAGGATGGGCTTACACTCTCAGGCCGTACCGTATTTGACGAGTGCCTGAGCGTGTTTGATGAGCTGCGCACCATGGAGCGCGACGCGGAAGAGCTGTCTGCGAAACTCTCCGAGCTTGACCCCGCAAGCGAGGCGTATACCGCCGCCGCCGATCAGTTCTCTCGCATGCAGACGCGTCTGCACGCCGCTGACGGCTACGCACTCGACGCGCAGGTAGGCGCGGTGCTGGGCGGCCTGGGCTTTGCCAAAACAGACTGGACGCGACAAACCGAGGAGTTCAGCGGAGGGTGGCAGATGCGCATCGCGCTGGCCAAGCTGCTGCTGGCCAAGCCCGACCTGCTGCTGCTGGACGAACCGACCAACCACCTGGACCTTGAGACGCGCGCCTGGCTGGAAACCTACCTGCGCAACTACCCAAACGGCTTCATACTGATCTCGCACGACCGCTACTTCATCGACACGACCGTGACCAAGATTGTGGAGGTATGGAACAAAGCGCTGCACACCTACCACGGCAACTATGCCAAGTACGAGCAGCAGCGCACCGAGCGGCGCACACGCCTTGAGGCGGCATACAAGAACCAGCGCGAGCGCATCGACGATCTTGAAGCGTTCATCAACCGCTTTCGCGCGCAAGCCACCAAGGCTAAGCAGGTGCAGAGCCGCATCAAAGAGCTTGAGAAAATCGAGCGCATCGTAATCCCGGAAGAGGAGTCGGCAATTCACTTCTCATTCCCCCAGCCGCAGGCCTCCGGTCGCACCGTGGTTGAGGTGCAGGGGCTTGCCAAGGATTACGGCCCGAAGCACATACTTACCGGTGTAGATTTCACCATCGAGCGCGGCGACCGCATCGCGCTGGTCGGTGCGAACGGCGCGGGCAAGTCGACTCTGGTGCGCCTGCTCAGCGGGCAGGAGCCGCCTACCGCAGGCGCACTGCGGCTGGGCCACAACGTGCTGCCGGAGTTTTTTGCGCAGGATCAGTACAAAGTTCTGGACCCGGCGGCGAAGATGCTCGACGACATCAGTGCCATCGCGCCGCGCGTACCCGACTCCGAACTGCGCGGTCTGCTCGGCTGCTTCCTGTTTACCGGCGATGACGTGTTCAAGCCGCTTGGCGTGTTGTCGGGCGGCGAGCGCAATCGTTACGCGCTTGCGAAAATCCTGGTGAGCCCGGCGAACTTCCTGCTGCTGGATGAGCCGACCAACCATCTGGACATGCGCGCCAAAGATGTGTTGCTCGACGCCGTCAAGCACTTTGAAGGCACGGTAATTTTTGTGTCGCACGATCGCTACTTTATCGACGGGACCGCCACGCGCGTTTTTGAAGTGGAGGACGGGCATGTGCATGTCTACCCCGGCAACTACGAAGACTATCTATACCGCAAAAGCGTAGCCGTCCAGGCAGCGAGCGCTGTTAATGCCAACGGCCACAGCGCAGCACATAACAATGCGAAGCTTGCAGGCCCGGCAAACGACCTGGTCAAGCCTTTGCTGTCGTCAACTCCCATGCCTGTCGCGACAAACGGCGCTAGCGTGCCACGCACGAAGAAGTTGAACCCCATCAAGCTGCGTCAGATGGAAGAGCGCCTGCAAGCCGTCGAGGAAGAAGTACCCCGCTGCGAGGCTGCCATCGCCGTCACGGAAGGCCAACTTGGGAATTACACCAGTGCCGAAGAAACCCAACGCCTAGCCGCGCAGCTGGCCCATCTGCGCATCGAGCATGCCACGCTGAACACAGAATGGGAAGAGCTGATGCTGCAGCTTGAGGAGCAGGGCGCACTTCCCTAGCGACCTGTAAAATCGGCGGTGACACCAGGGAGATCGCACTATGGCCACATCGCTTGCAACTACAGACGACGCGCAGCTGATCCTCAAACTCTACGAACTGCGCACCGCACCCTCACTCCGTACCGCACGAGCCTGGGTCACACAGAACTTTTGGCCTGCAAGCGCGGCTGATGTGCTCAAGGTGTTCCGCGGCGGTCAGAGCCAGGAGAACGATTACATTCGCCAGGTAGGCAGCTACTGGGACATGGCGATTTCGTTTGTACTGCACGGTGCGTTGTCGCTTGAGCTGTTCGTAGACTGCAATGCCGAGCCGTTCTTTATCTACGCGAAAATGCTGCCGTTTTTACCGGAGCTGCGCGGGCAGATGCCCACTTACATGCTGAAGACGGAAGCTTTAGTGGAGCGCTCGCCGGAGGCAAAGGCGCGGGTGGAAGGCATGCTGAAGCAGATTGCCGCGCGCTCCGCGCCTGAAGCACCGCTTGGAAACTCCGGCACATAGGCTCACTTTGTAAATATGATTGCAACGAGCACAAAGAAAGCGGCGGCCGGAGAAAAACTCTCCGCCGCCGCTTGCACGTTTACAGCTCAACTTCAAATCTGAACGTTACTGAATGCCTACCCAGAATGCATAAACCTTGTTATTGGTAGCCCCATACGTTCCGTAGCCTGAACTCCAGTACAGTACCCCATCCACAATAGCAGGCGCAGAAATCGCAGCCCCGCCGGACTGGAAGTATCGCAGCACCTTCCCCGTTGCCGCATCCAGGGCGACAAAGTTACCGGCAACGTCCTCGCCGTACATCACTCCATTTGCGACGCTCACGGAGCCTTCCACCAGCGCAAACGCGCCTGGAGGTGCCATCGGCAAGCGTGCGCCTGGGGTAGCAGGAGTCGCTGCCGGCGCCAGTGTCGGCGTCTGCCATAAAATTTGTCCCGTGTTTTTATCAAGCGCCGTCCAGAAGCCCCCGTTCGTCTTTTGCCCGGACGGTATCAACGTAGTTTCGGTATAGTAGGAGTTCCCGTTCGGTACATAAATGCGCTGATTGTCAGTTGCCGCGCCCCACTGGATCCCGCCAATTACGCCATCGGGTCCGGTCTGGGTGCCCCAGAGAATGGCACCGGTGTCGCGGTTCATGGTGTAGTATGCGCCGCTCTTCTGCCCGGCTCCAATTGCATCCACCTGCTTGCCGTTGCTTGTCACGGTGAATAGATTGGCACCGGCACCGAAGTCTGTATCAAGGCCGCTAGGCTGCGGGCATGGGCTCAGGGCCGGAGTGGTTCTGTAGGTCTCGCACGAAGTGGTCCAGGTATCCGCATGCGTGAAGCGCTGGCTCCAGTTTACGGCACCCGTGCCCATGTTAAGCGAAAGAACGCTATCGATGTGGTCATCCGGAGAGAGACAAGCGTCCGTCTGCGCCGGGGTTGTTGCCGCCGTTTGGCAGGCCGCCACCGCCGGGGGGACAGAGTAGTTGTTGCCGCTCGTCACATACACCGCGGAACGTGCAACGTCGACCGCAACATTACTCTCCCATACGCTTCCGCCGGTGTAACCCGTCGGGACGGTGTAGCTTTTCCAAACAATCTTTCCGGTACTCTCATCGAGCGCGACCACGGACCCGCGGAACGTAGGCACAAAGTTCGGCGTCTTTGAAGCTAGAGTTTCCTGTCCGGACGCCACGCCCACATACACCCGTCCATTGGCGACTACCGGCGAAGAAGTAACAAACGCCGCCTGTGCGGAGTCGAGCGCAGTCTTCCAGACCAGGCTTCCATCTGTCTTCGACAAGGCGTACAGCGTGGATGAATCCTGGTCACCGACAATGACCGTGTTCACGCCCACAGCAGGGCTGTTGCGGGAGTAAGCCATTGGATCGCCGGAGATAGTGGGCAGGCTTGCCTGCCAGACAGGCTGGCCCGTAGTGGCATTGAGCTGCGATATGGTACCGCCTGCATCGGCGACATAAACGTAATTAGCCTCTACAGTCGGTGTGCCCTGGACTTCGCCGTTTGCGCTGAACACCCAGCGCTGGCTCACATAGGGCAGCGTATAGGCACCCAGGATGAACTCGTTTGACGCCCAATGGTCGTTTGTCATGCCGTTACCGGCGCTGAGCCATGGTATGGCCTGCTCGAAGTGAATATCAGAAAGACTGAGTGCGGGGGTGCCTGCGGCGGCCGGCGCTGCAGTTGTTTGAGGGGTGACGGCGGGAGCTGCTGCGGCCAGGGACGGGATCGCAGATGCGAGACAGAGTGCGGGAATGAAGAAATGAAGACGCATAGGGAAGGAGCCTCTTTGGTCTTTCGTACGATGGTTCGAAACTCTTGCTTGTTTAAGAATTTGAAGTAAATTTCTAAAGCACTTGTTGATGAGGTGAAGCCGGAGCGTCAGCGCTTCAGTACTGCCATAGATGGTTGCAGAACAAGGGAGGGAGCGGAGATCAAGTTTCAAAATCGACCTCGATGACGCTCTCTATAAGAGGCAGGATCATGGGGAGTAGTGCTTGGTGGGCAGGGTGCTCGTTGTAGGTTTCGAGCGTCGCACGGTCAGCAAAATGCATAACACCGCCGAAAGCGTAGCCCTGTGAGCGCAAGGAAAGTTGGTGCCGACATAGACTGTAAGCAATCCGGGAATCTGTCCCTGCAAGGCTCAAATCGAGCCGGCAACTGTCTCTTTGTGAGCATCGGTTACTTCAGATTTCCATCGAAAGTTGAAGGTGTGAATGGTTATGGTGTGATCTCCCGGCTGCATGAATACGGTGCAGGCGTTGTTCCGTTCGATGCAGAGATGAGAGGTTGTTTGAAAGCGTGATCCGAGGTCAGCTCAGTTGCCGCCCGGTCTGCACTATAGAGGCTCGCTCTGCCAAGGCAGGGCTTACTCTAGGAGCATGGATACCGCTGCATCGCCGCTATGGAAACCGGAAAGCTGGGCCGCTCGCCTCGGGGAGCTGCTTGCCCATGCCCCCGACGAAAAGGAAGTACCCCTGCGGCGCGATGTGCGTTCCCTGGGCATGCTGCTGGGCGAGGTGCTGCGTGAGCAGGCCGGCGATGCCTTATTTGCGCAGGTGGAAGAGCTTCGCCAGGACGCAATCCAGCGACGCGAAGAGCAATCCAGCGGCGACCTGCACGCTGCCGACGAGCGCTTACAGAAAACCGTGCTGCGCATCAGCCAGCTTCCTGTTGCGGAGCTCTACCAGTTGTCGCGCGCATTTGCGTTTTACTTTGAGCTGACCAACTTGGCAGAAACCAACCACCGCAAGCGCCGCCGCACAGCCGCGCAGATCAGCGGAGTTGCGGCGGCGCAGCGCGGCTCGCTGCGGGGGACGCTCAAGGCCATGCGCGCGGCAGATACTCCGGTGGAGGAGGCCCTGGCGCTGCTCGGAAAGATCAACATTACGCCGGTGTTTACCGCGCACCCTACGGAGATCGCGCGCCGGTCGATCCTGTTCAAGCGCCGACGCATGGGCGAGCTGCTGGAGCAGCTGGACCGCATACCACTGGCCGACGACGAGCTGCACCGGCTGCAGACGGAGCTTACTGCGGAAATTACGGCACTGTGGCAGTCCGATGAAGTACGCAACCGCCAGCCCAGCGTTGCCGATGAGATCAAGATGGGTCTTGATTATTATGAGGTCTCAATTTTTGCTACGCTGCCGGTGCTTTACAGGGAGGTAGCCAGTGCATTGGCAAGCGAGTACGGCGTCTGCGTGCAGGCCGCAGAGCTGCCGCTGCTGCTCTCCTTCGGGTCGTGGATCGGCGGCGACCGCGACGGCAACCCATTTGTAACGCCTTCGGTTACCCTTGCGGCGATCGCGCAAGCGCGGCTGCGCCTGCTGGCGCACTACCAGGTCGAAGTGCAACGGCTCATCAGCTTTCTTACCAGTTCATCGCAGCAGGTCGCTGCGAGCGCGGAGCTTACCGGCAAGCTGGAACAATACCTGCAAGCCGATGGCGAGACCGCACGGTTTGCCGCGCACTTTGAGTTTGAACCTTACCGGCGCTTTGCCGCGTGTATCGGTGTGCGGCTGGCTAAAACGCTCGGGTCGTCCGGAGACAAGACGGAATCTGAATCCGGCACGCTGGAAGCCTTGCTCGCAAGCCTGCCCCCTTACGCGGGCGCACACGAGCTATTAGCAGACCTGCAACTGATGCGGAGCAGCCTGCAGGCTCACTGCGGCGAACGCCTGGCAAGTACCCTCCTCGACCCGCTACTATTGCTGGTGCGCACTTTCGGCCTGCACCTGCACACGCTCGACGTGCGCCAACATGCACGGCTGCACACGCAGGCGCTTGAAGAGATCGCGGGTTGCGGCGAGGGAGCGCGCGGCACTGTGCCCGCTGCTTTTAGTCCGCAAACACTCGACATCCTCGATACGGTGGGTGCCATTGCGGAGGTCAAGCGCAGTGCGGTTCCCGAGGCGATCCGCACCTATGTGATCTCAGGCGCGGCCACCAAGGAGGACATACTGGCAGTGCTGTGGCTGGTGCGTTTCGGCGGCGTAAACCCAGCGTGCGTAGGCCGCGACCCCGGGCTGATGCCGGTGCCGCTATTTGAATCTATCGAAGACCTGCGCAATGCGCCGGATACATGCCGCGAACTGTGGGCTGACCCGGACTACCGCAAGCTCATCGAGAGCTGGGGCAATGTGCAGGAGGTCATGCTCGGCTACTCCGACTCGAACAAAGACGGTGGCATGCTGTCGAGCACCTGGGAGATTTTTCGCGCGCATCGCGCACTGCACCGGGTCGCGCATGAGGCCGGCATCACACTGCGGCTATTCCACGGTCGAGGCGGCACGGTAGGCCGAGGCGGCGGACCCACGCACCGGGCCATCTACGCGCAGCCGCTAGATGCCTTCGATGGCGGCATCCGCATCACCGAACAAGGTGAAGTGTTGAACTGGAAGTACGGTGATACCGTGCTGGCCGAGCGCAATCTGGAGCTGATGATTGCTGCCTCACTCGATGCACTGGCGCGGCCCAACCTGCGTGCAGGCGGCCACTTTACCGGCGAGCTGCCTCCTGAGTGGGAAGAGGCCTTCAACGCGCTTTCTGCAGCGGCATTTACCTTTTACCGTGAAGGCATCCTCGACGACCCCGAAGTCTTTGACTTCTTCGAAACCGCAACGCCGATGGCCGAGCTTGAGCACGCGAAGATCGGCTCACGCCCGGCGCGGCGCGGGGGCAAGCGCTCGTTTGAGAGCCTGCGCGCCATTCCCTGGGTGTTCGGCTGGACGCAGAGCCGCTTGCTGATCCCAGGCTGGTTCGGGGTGGGCCATGCGCTGCACGGCTACATGCAACAGCCCGGCGGGACCGACCGGCTGCGCGCCATGATGCGCGAATTTCCGCTGTTCACCGACCTGATCCGCAACGTCGAAGTTGCACTTGCCAAGGCCGACCTGGGCATTGCCGCGCTTTACGCCTCGCTCATGCCTGATGGCGTGGCGCGCGAGCGGGTGTTCGGAAAGTTTACCGTTGAGTACTCCCGCACCCTAGTAGGCGTACTGGCGGTAACCGGCCAGCGCGAGCTGCTTGAAAAGAACGCGGTACTGGCGCGCTCCATCAAGCTGCGTAACCCATACGTCGATCCGCTTTCGCTGATCCAGGTGGACCTGCTACGCCGCAAACGCGCCGGGGAGGATACCCCCGAGGTCAACCGGGCTATTTCAGGCACGATCAACGGTATCTCTGCCGGCTTGCGCACTACCGGCTAAAACACCCGCGTTTTCCTGAGCAGCAGGCGGCAATAGCGCTTCCCGGGTGAGGGATGTAACCCGACGCAAAGCCGGGAACCGGGCCGCCCAGATGCCAGTAACCGCAAGCGACCCGATGCCGCCCAGCACTACCGCGCGCACGGCGCCGAACCAATGCGCGGTCAACCCGCTTTCGAACTCGCCCAGCTCGTTCGAAGCCCCAAGAAACAGCGAATTGACCGCCGATACGCGCCCGCGCATCTCCGACGGCGTGGCCAGCTGCAAAATGGACGAACGGATGACGACTGAGACCATGTCGGCTGAGCCCGTGATCAGCAAGGCCGCTACCGACAGCCACACCAAGTGTGAAAGCCCGAATGTGATCGTAGCTGCACCGAATAGCGCCACACACACCAGCATGCGCACACCGGCCTGCCTGCGGATGGGCCGGAACGTAAGCAGCAGCGACACCGCCAGCGCGCCCACACCGGGCGCGGCCCGCAGCATGCCCAGTCCGCGTGGACCTACGTGCAGGATGTCAGCCGCAAAGACAGGCAGCAGCGCCACCGAGCCGCCCAGCAGAACCGCGAACAGGTCGAGCGAGATAGAGCCAAGCAGCACCTGCGTGTGGAACACGTAACGCACACCTGCCAGCAGCACGTCGGTTGAAATGGCTTTGTGCTCCATGCGGCCCAGTCGCACGCGCAGCATACCGATGAGCGCGAGATACCAGACCAGCGTCGCCAGCGTGAACAGGTACACCATTCCGCTGCCTGCCGCATGCGTCATGCTGCCGCGCACTGCCGGGAGTGTGTACAGGATGCCCCCGATGGTAGGCCCGGTGACGGTGGCGATCTGGAAGATGGTTGCGCCCCAGGTAA
>CAXSHS010000105.1:0-9809 GCA_964237325.1 uncultured Acidobacteriaceae bacterium
CCGCCGTGAAGCCGTTCAGGCCGTAATCCGGCGAGCGATCCATGCCGGTTTGAGGTGTCAGAATCACCGAATTGTTCGAGACTTCAAGAATCCCGTGCGATCCTAGGAACCGGGTCACCTCGGGCGTATCCGTTCCCAGCGTCAACCGCACGCCTACCGGAAGCTGACCGTAGCTGAAGGTGGTCGTCTGCACGTCTGGCATGTTGCGGCCATCCTTCCAGCGATAAATGCCGCCTACCGAGTACGCCTGGTCCGGTGCGGCGTTGATGCCGGTGACGTACTGCATACCACTTAGCAGGTGCACCATCAGGTCGCCCGCCATGCCTGTGCCGTACTCATAAAAGCAGCGCCAGCGGTGGAAGGCGATCGGGTCGAAGCCCTTCTTCGGTGCGTCGCCTTGCCAGGTAGCCCAGTCCAGTGTTGCGGGTGACAGGTCGGGCAGCAGCGGGTACTCCCACGCGCCGCCGGGCGAGTTGCGGCCCAATTGAAGTTCAACTTGTAGCACCTCACCGATAGCACCGCCATCATGCAACGCCTTGGCTTGGCCGAACAGTGCGGACGACACTCGCTGCGAGCCCACCTGCACAAAGCTCTTGCTGCCTCGCACCGCCCGCACCATCGCTTCACCGTCGGCGATGGAGTGGGACATGGGCTTCTCGCAGTACACATCCTTGCCTGCGGCTATCGCATCGACGACTACCTGTCGGTGCCAATGATCCGGTACCGCGACGATTACGCAGTCCACGTCTTTGCTCTCGAAGATTTCGCGGTAACTGCGCGTGGTGCGGATGCCGGTGCCTGCGATCTCCTGTGCCAGCGTGTGGCGCCCGTCGTACAGGTCGCATGCCGCGACGCAGCGGCCCCCAGGCAGTGTGACGGCGGCGCGTAGCAGCGATGAGCCCTGAATGCCGACGCCGATACTGGCGAAGCGTACCGGCTCACCTGCGGGGGAGGCAGGCTCCTGCGCGGCCAGCGTGAAGTGCCGCCCCAGCAGCAGTGATGTGGCCGCTGCGCCTGTTCCCAATTGCAAAAACCCTCTGCGAGAAAACTGTGCCATCTCCACCTCGAATTACGCATACATGCCGACCGGCTCACTATAGACGAAGCTCACAAGCAAAACCTATGGCTATCGACTACCCGCTGCGGTCGCACCTACGAAATAGATCGTTTGGAGATTCCTACGGTATGTTGGGCGTATGCCATTTTCCCGCTCTACCTCCTTCCTGCTTGCCGCAGCACTTGCACTGCCGCTCTGCACCTTTGCACAGGAACACGCGGACGCCTCGCCCGCGAAAGCTCCGGTTTTGAGTGAAGACACCGCCAAGCCGGAGCCGCGGGCACCGCTGCCGCCGGACGCCTCTGTTGAGCAGACTGTGACCGTCAACGGGAAACTGCTGCACTACACGGCGACTGTAGGCGTCATCCCAACCTACAACCGTGCCGACGGGGCCAAAGCCGAGACGAAGTCGGGCGAGGTGGTCGTCACCTCCTACACGCTTGACGGCGCGAGCGGCAAAGGCTCCCCGGCAGGAAGCGTAGACCGTCCGGTAACCTTCGCCATGAACGGCGGGCCGGGCGCATCGTCCGTCTACCTCAACTTTGGCGCCATCGGGCCGAAGCACATGGAGTTTGCCGTGCAGGGCAACAGCCCTTCCGACCCGCTGCGGCTGACCGACAACCCCGGCACCTGGCTGCCCTTCTCGGATCTGGTCTTCATCGACCCGGTCGGCACTGGCTTTTCCCGCTCATTGGTCACGCCGGATGAGACCAAGAAGTTGTTTTACTCGACGACTCCCGACATCGAGTACCTGTCGCGGGTGATCTATGACTGGCTGGTCAAAAACGGCCGCCTCTCGTCGCGCAAGTACCTTATCGGCGAAAGCTACGGCGGCTACAGGGGTCCTCGCATCACCCATTATCTCCAGTCGCAGCTCGGCATAGCCATGAACGGGGTAGTGCTGGTGTCGCCTTACATCAACCCATGGATCGAGGGGAATGGCGACATCTCGCCGCTGCCCTGGATGATGACCTTGCCATCGATTACCGCGGCTCACCTGGAGCATGAGCACCAGCTTGACGCCGGGCACATGGCCCCGGTAGTGGCCTACACACGCGGCGAGTACGTAACAGACCTGCTTGCGGGGCGCTCAAACCCTGAGGCTACCCCCAGGCTCATCAAGAAGGTCACGGACCTGACCGGGCTCGACCCCATGTTTGTGAAGTACTCCGGCGGACGGCTCGATACTGCTGCCTACCTGCGCGAGGTACACCGGGAGCAGGGCGAGATCGGTTCCGTCTATGACTCGAACGTGACCGCGCCCGACCCTTACCCCTTCTCCCCGGAGCAGAAGTCGAACGACCCGATTCTGGAAGCCATCATTGCGCCGACCACCTCAGCCATGGTGGATTGGATAACGCGCACGGTGGGCTGGAAAACAATGGCCGGCTACCAGGCGCTTTCATACAAGGTGAACCAGGAGTGGGACCGCGATAAGGCGCTGGAGCGCGGTGCGGGCGGCGACCTGCGTGAGGCCGTGGCCGCAGACCCCAAGCTGCGGGTACTGATCGCGCACGGCTGGGATGACCTGAGTTGCCCGTTTATGGGCTCGGTGCTGACCGTAGACGAGATGGCGCTACCGGGTGACGCTACGCGCGTGACTGTGCACGAGTACCCGGGCGGGCACATGTTCTATACGCGCGCGGCGAGCCAGGCTGCGTTTGTAAAGGATGTGGAAGCGATGGTCGCGGCGCATTAGGGTTCTTCAATCTGGGGCGGTCGTATCATCAAAGTGCGGGATCAGGAGGCATTATGGCTGGCACTGCTGTCGCCGTCAGCTTGGCGGAGTACCTGACAACAAGCTACGAGCCAGACGTTGAGTACATTGACGGACACTTAAAGAAGAAGCCTGTGACAGGGTTTCGGCATGGCGTTATTCAAGGCTTGCTGTTCACATGGTTTCGTGAGCACCGCAAGGAGTGGGGCATCCTCGCATCTGTCAAAACCCGGACACAAGTCGATCCGGACCATGTGCGACTACCGGATGTTGTAGTCGTGCGTAAAGGCGAGCAGGCGGACGGGGCCCTGACCAAAGCGCCTCTGATAGCTATTGAAGTGCTCTCGCCCACAGACAGCTACAGCGACTTGAAAGCACGCGCGACGGACTTGCGCGTCATGGGCACGGAGAATGTCTGGCTACTGGACCCGGTACGCCGCACGGCTGAAGTCTGGACCGGCAAGCAATGGCAACTCGTCGAAGAAAACCGGCTCGCCACCATCAACTCGCCCGTGTACCTTGATCTCGATTGGTTGTGGGCTGAGGCCGATGACGAGTAAGTCGATTCATTAGATCTTGTACATGACAGAACAATTCAGCGATGCAGTGCTCCTCCCTCAAATTTAGATAGGCATGATTTTGGTTGAGCTATTGCGGAAGGACTTACGCCAAGCCGCTTCCAGTGATGCCACCGTCATGGAACAACCGTATGCCGGCAATCCCGGCTGCGCCTGCGTCCATGCACGTGGCAGCATCGGCAAGGGAAACTCCGCCCAGCGCAAACACCGGCATCGGTATGGCCTCACGGCAGGCTTCGCGCAACCGCGAAAGGCCGGTACCGGACAGAACTTGTTTCCCGTGAATGAACTTGCCGAAAACCGGGGCCCACAACGCAAGCGTTGCTCCGCCATCGCGCGCTGCCTGCACCTCGGCAAGCGTGTGGCAGCTTATAGAGACGTAGCAAAAACGATCAGTGGCCTGACGAATGGTCTCAGGTGAGGCCCCGCCTGACAAGTGGACACCATCAACGCCCCAGGCTAGAACATGCTCCGCTCGAAGCTCGCTGCCGAGATTGACTAGAAGCCGTGTCCGGCTGCCCGGTGCGCGTGTCATAAGCAGCAAGCGAGAAATCAGCGATGCCAGCGTCTCCTCGGGCAAATCTTTCTCGCGTAGCTGCACCCACTCCAAACCGGCATGGACCCATCGCTGCACTTGCTCGCAAAGTGCCGCTTCCATCCCTTGTGGGTGAGGTGGGAGCAGCGAGCGGTCAGTAATGGCGTAGCGTTGCATGCCTTCTTCAACAAAGAAGCCCCGCGTGGCGCGGGGCTTCTTACCGGTGCGAGTTTATCGGTACGAGCGCTGGTAGGTACGTGTCATGCGGTCGTGCCAGCCCAACTTGTCTTCATCCAGCAGCGCCCAGAAAGCGCCAAGGCCAAGCGGTAGCAGCGAGAGCGCGGTTGCCGGAACCCGGTTCTGCAAATCCCTGCGCCGAGGATTCTCATCCCTGAAGGTGCACAGCGCGATGCGCGCATAGCGCATGCCGGGCGTGCTGCCGCCGCCGTAGCTCATAAACAGCCAGCCGTAGAAAGTGGCCAGAGCACAAAATACCAGCGCCGAGATCGCAATCGCTCCTTTACCCGCAGGAGGGTGCACTGTGCAGGAGGCAAACACAAGAACGGTGAGCAGGAAGCAGGAGCACACAATAGCCCCGTCAACCAGCGCCGCCATAAAGCGGTCGCTGACCGGGGCCAGGTCATGCAGCGCGGGCAACGGCTCTGCCGCATAGCCTTGCTCAGGCAGCCGGGCTGCCGCAGGCTGTGATAAGGCAGATGACTGCTCGTTTAAAGGCTCGCTTACGTGCCTGCCTGGATGCTCGCCTAAATGGATGGCTGCCCACCCGCTTTGAGTATCGGTTGCCAAGGCAGGTCCACCCTCAAAGCCGAGCTGCCTTCTTTCGGCCTGTCCATTTTTACTTTGTGTTTGCATACGATGTTCACCGGGTGCAATGTGCGTCTGTTCAAGCTCCTCAACTCCCATGATACCTGCCGCATGCGAGCTATTTTGGGGGTGCGTACCGGCTTCAATACTCCCTGCTTCACTCTCTACTTCGAATATGCGCAGGGTGGTGCCTTGATCCCCCTGATCCATCTGGCTTCCCGAATATGTAAGTGGCCCTTCCGCCAGGCGCGGGCGCTGTTTACGCGTAGCAATCAGCTCGCGGGGAAACTCGATCAACTTGGCCGGCAACCCCTGCGCAGCGGGTACAAGGGCTTCGGCAAATGCATCTACCGGCTCGCCAAGGGTACGAGTGCGTCCGGCAACCGGATTTTGCGTAGGGAATATGGAACGCGCCGGCAACGGTGCATGAGTTCGCACCTGCTGCATCCTGTTTCTGGTCTGAAGTGCTGCACCATGAGGTTCAGGTAACAGCAGGGCCTGCCACTCCGCTGCGCTCTGCTCAGGATGACTCGGGTTGCCCGGGGGCTGCCGGTACCAACCTCTACTCGATGCATCGTCCGCCACGTTTGACCGGCTCAGGCACTGCAGGCTCAAATCGTGCTGCATCGCGTCTGATTCCACCACCTCCACCAGCTCGACTTGCCAGTGGGAAAGTGCTGCATGTGCGGCATGCGCGGCATCAACCGCATGTTGTGCCGCGATGGCAGCTGCCGCTGCCGCGTTCGCGCTGGCGGCCAACAGCTCCCCATACGATGGAGCATCCCGGTAGCGCAGTGCTACGCGCTCAGCTACGCGAGAGGAGATGCGGCTTTCCGCATGACCCGAGCTGTGCACCGGCAGCCCCGCACCTCCGCGGCGCTGCCGGTGCTCGCGCAGGCGCGCGCGGAGCTCGTGCTTCCATGCAAGCGAGGGCGGCAGCTCATAGTCTGCCGCAGAAGGCGGATGCTGGGGAGATGCAATGCTCACGAAAAGACCTCCTCATACAGCGAACCCGCCGACGGAGCACTGCCGCCTGCTGTGAGATAGCTTTGCCAGCTGCGAAGGCAGCGGCGGCTTGGGGAGTGGGAGCGATGCGACTTTACACTCCGGGCGACGTCTCTAGCGTTTGCTATGCTGTGGATGCCTCCGCAATGAAAACCCGCATAACTTGGTGTATCACGCTGTTTTTGCTCTGTCATCATGCCCCGACGGTCTGGGGGGTAACAAAGCAGCTACCCCAGGCAAGCGCACCGGCGGGAGCGCAAAACTCAGCTCCGCAACAAGTCAAGCCTGCTGCTGAGTCGGCTCCTTCTGGTGACGTGGACCTTTCCGCCCCGCTGAACGGAGATTTGGACCCTGCTTTTTCCCTGCCCTCGGCTGCGGCCCGGGAAAACTCAGGTCCGCCTATTCTTCCTGCTCCACCTGTTACTGAACAACCTGCCGCCGAGCCCCTTCGGGCACCGACCGGCGTTAGTGAAATCGGCCTTGGTGAAATTGGCTCAAGTGAAGTTATCGACACAGGCAGTGCCACGCCCATCGACGCACCGCCCGTAGGAACACCTGTTCACATCGAAGCGGACAAGCAGGGCCGCACCGGCGACATCTTCCATCTCGACGGCGACGTGCTGCTGCTGTACAAGTCCTACCGCGTTCGCGCCGACCATGTGGCCTACAACCGCGCTACCTCAATGGTCGAAGCGCAGGGGCACCTCTCCGTGGAAGGCGGCCCGTCCGATGAGCACCTCTATGCCGACCACGGCACCATGAACCTTGAGGACCACACAGGCCATTTCTACGACGCTACGGGCACGCTCGGCGTACGCACGGTAACACGCGACCGCTTTGTCTTTACCGCCCCCAACCCATTCGCGCTTACCGGGCAAGAGGTGCTGGAGCTCGGTCCGGGACGCTACCAGGTGCTCCACGGCACGCTTACCAGCTGTCGCCTGCCCAACCCGGACTGGCAGCTCGTTGCTCGCAATATCCTCGTCAAGGACGGCACTGCATCGGCCCGCAATAGCACCTTCACGCTGTTCAACGCGCCGTTGCTGTACCTGCCCTACATCTCGCACCCCCTCGCGCCGGAGCACCGTCAGAGCGGCATCCTACTACCCATCTTCGGCAACGACACGCAACGCGGCTTCATCGTGGGCGAGGCCGGCTACATCGTGCTGGGCCGCAGCGCGGACGCCACGATCGGCTCGGAATACTTTTCGCGCCGCGGCTTCGCCCCGTTCGGCCAGCTGCGCTACCGCGGCCAGGGCGAAAATTTTGCGTCGTTTCGTCTGCGATCTTTATTGGATCGGCTACCGGAAGGCCAGAACCAGGGCGGCGTGGACCTGTTTTTTCGCGGGCGGCGCAAGCTCGACGACCATACGCAGGCCGTTGCCGATGTGGAGTACCTGTCCTCCTACGTGTACCGGCAGGCGTTTGAGGAGAACTTTTCAGCCGCCATCAACTCCGAGGTCAAATCCTCCGCCTTTGTCACGCGCGAAGGCAACGGCTTTGCCGCCGACGGCCGCTTTGAGCGGTACCAGACGTTTCGCAGTGCCACCATCGGTGATGAAATCCGCGTGCTGCACGAGCCGGAGCTGCAGCTCGATGCGCTCGACCATCCCATCCGCCACACGCCGTTGTTATGGGGCGGTGAGGCGGCAGCGGCGGCGTTGTCACGCTCTGAACCCGGCTTCAGCACCAGCAGCCTGGTGCCCCGGCTTGACCTGTACCCGCACCTGGCGCTGCCGCTCAGCGCAGCCGGCTGGATGCTGCGAGGCGAAGCCGGGGTGCGCAACACGTTTTACGGCAAAAGCCAGCAGCCGGGCGTACCGGGCAGTGTGCCTGTGGCGGAACTGGGCACAAGCCTGGACCGCTTCTCCTTCAACAGCGAAGTAGCCCTGCACCCGCCCACTCTGCGGCGCGACTTTAGCTCACCCTTTACGCAGCGCCTGTTTGGCGGCCAGCTGCGCCACACGGTCGAGCCCGAGTTCACCTATCGCTATGTCACAGGCGTCAACCGCTTTGCGGACACACTGCGCTTTGACGATACCGACATCGTGACTGATACCAACGAGGTGGAGTACGGGTTGACGCAGCACGTGTATGTGCGCCACCTGCATGCGCAGCCGTGCAAGGGCGATGAGGCGCTGGGGCCGAACAGCACCTGCGGCCATGGCACTACGGATTGGCTCACCTGGAATATCGCGCAGCGGCACTACTTCAATCCCACCTTTGGCGGGGCCGTCGAAAGAGGCCAGCGCAATGTGCTGGCCTCTACACTTGACCTTACCGGCATCGCATTTCTCTCGGGTCCACGTAATAATTCGCCCATCATTTCGCGGCTGCGCCTGCGAACCACAAGCGCTACAGACCTTGAGTGGGACCTCGATTACAACGCCCGCGACGGACGGGTGCAGGGTAGCAACCTGCTGGCGTCGTACCGTGTGAACAATTACTTCGTTTCAGTCGGTGACGCACGGCTGTTCAATGTCACCCCACAGGTGGCCACACTGCCCAGCGCGCCCAATCCCAACTCAACCAGCGCACTTACCGGGTGCAACCAGCTGCGCCTTGCTACCGCCTACGGCTCACCGACCAAGCACGGCGTTTCCGCCGGGGCCAACCTGGGCTACGACTTTACTCTGAACCAGCGGCAGTACCTGGGCCTGCAAGCCGGCTACAACCGCGACTGCTGCGGCCTTGCTTTTGAAATGCGCCGCTACACGCTGGGGGTAGTCAGGAATGACACGCAGTACCTGTTCTCGTTCACGCTGGCTGGGGTCGGGTCTGCCGGGTCGCTGCGGCCTGTGTTGCGGGTGTTTTGAGCAATACTTTCATCCAACTTACAAAGGAAGTTCCCACTATGAAAATGCGCACACTGGGCCGGTCCGGCCTGCAAGTTACCCCGCTTATGCTGGGCGGCAACGTTTTCGGCTGGACCGCTGATGAGGCAACCTCGTTCCGCATTCTCGACAGCTTTGTCGACGCGGGCGGCAACTTTATCGATACCGCAGATGTGTACTCGCGCTGGGTTGAGGGTAACTCCGGCGGCGAGTCCGAGATGATTTTGGGCAGGTGGTTCCAGAGGAGCGGCAAACGCGGCAAAGTCGTGCTTGCCACCAAGGTCGGCATGGACATGGGCGACGGCAAGACAGGTTTGCGGCCTGCCTATATCAAGCAGGCAGCAGAGGCCTCGCTGCAGCGCCTGCAAACCGACTGCATCGACTTGTACCAATCGCACCGGGACGACCCGGATACGCCGCTCGCAGACACACTCGGTGCCTATGCCGACCTCATTGCCGCAGGCAAAGTGCGCGCGATCGGCGCCTCAAACTACACGCCGGACCGGCTGCGCGAGGCGCTGGTACTGCACAGCAACGAGGGCTTACCACGCTACGAGTGCCTGCAGCCCAAATACAATCTCATGGAGAGGGCTGATTACGAAACCAATCTCGAACCGGTGGTGCAGGAGTTCGGCATCGGCGTGGTGCCCTACTCTTCGCTTGCGTCCGGTTTTCTAACGGGCAAGTACCGCTCCGCCGCGGATGCAGAAGGTAAAACCCGGGGCAGGGCAGCCGGCAAGTACACCAACGCGAGCGGCTTTGCCGTGCTGAAAGTACTTGACGAGGTCGCGCTGGAAACCGGCAGCAACCCGACACAAGTCGCGCTTGCCTGGCTCATGGCGCGACCCAGTATCACCGCTCCCATTGCCAGCGCCACAAACGTGGAGCAGCTTGAGGACTTGATCCATGCAACCGAATTGAAGCTGCCGCCTGGGGCAATCGAAATGCTGAATGCTGCAAGCCGATCCGCGGCATCCAGCTGAAGGGGGATGCCGCAAGGCGGTTTACGCGACCAGCACGGCGCGATACCGGGCTTTGCCCTGCCGAGTATGATTGAGCGCGATGTTCGCCTCTGCCATCGGGAAGGTCTCAATCATGGGCTTGATGCCGTGCAGGGCGGTAAATGCAAGCATTTGCTGTGTCTCGTCGATTGAACCCGGCTGGCCGCCGACCACCGACTTCTCCCCTGCGATCACGCTCCACGGAGAAAACGAGATGGGCTTGTCCGGGATGCCGACGATGCAGAGCTTGCCCCCGG
>CAXSHS010000106.1:0-9438 GCA_964237325.1 uncultured Acidobacteriaceae bacterium
CAGTGGCCTGCATAGCGAGCTTACGCGGCAACAGGTAGTTGCGACCGTAGCCGTCAGCTACCTTGACGACTTCGCCGCGGCTTCCCAGGTGGTCCAGATCTTCTTTGAGAATTACTTCCATGATGCTTGTCTCCAGTCCCTTTTTAGTAGCGCGCGGCAAACGGCAGCAGCGCGATGTTGCGTGCCTGCTTGATGGAGCGCGTGAGACGGCGCTGGTGTGTAGTGCAGACGCCGGTCAAACGGCGCGGGGTGATCTTGCCGCGTTCGGCCACGAACTGCTGCAGCAGGCGTACATCTCGGTATGGGATGGCTTCAATCTTCTCGACGCAGAACTTGCAAACTTTCTTACGACGGAAAAACTTGCGGCCTCCGCCTCCACCGCTGCCGGCGGGGCGTGGAGGGCGAGGACCGCCGGAGGATTGACCGCCGGGGCCGCCAGAAGAGCTGCTACCGCCGCCGGAGTGCGACGCCGAGGAGGATTCGGAGCGTGGTGTTGATGAAAATTCGTCTGCCATGAGTTACCTTTTCTGCCGACATATGCCGGGCTGCTGCTTACGCAAGTGCCGGGGCCTCTGCCGTTACAGCAGATGCGGCGGGTACGTTGTCAATGCTTTGACTGCTCTGCGGATTCTGAGAGGCAGGCATGGTGCTGCGCTTGGTGCGGCTTGCACGCAGCGCTTTTACCTTATCGAGGCGCTTTTCTTCTTCATCCATGCGTACGGTCAGGTACTTGATGACGGGTTCAGAAACGCGCAGGCGACGTTCGAGCTCTGCTACCAGCTTGCCGTCTGCATCAATGGTCAGCAGCACATAGTTGCCGTCATTAAACTTGCGAACTGTATAGGCTAGCTTGCGGCGCCCCATCTTTTCAACCGAACGCACATTGCCGCCGCCGGTGGTTATAGTGCCTTCAAAGCCTGCAATCAGCTTATCGGCATCCTCTTCCGCCACATCGGGGCGAATGATAAACATCACTTCGTAGAACCGTCCTGCTTCTGCCATACCGTTACCTCACTCCCAGCTGCGCTTTGCGCGTAGCTATATTGATTTGCCATCCATGGACCCTGCCTTACTTGCAGGCTCACGCGGATTGATCCTGTTCATCGCGATGTCCAAGCCCTCGCTCGCGATGATCGATACTGCTTCGGCTGCGCGATCCAGCCCTTCCCCAAGTAACTGCAACTCCATCCGTCGCATGGGATCTAGCAGGTAGTCTTTGCCGCGGCGGCTTTTGCCGATCTCGCCGTCCGGTCCTACCCCGATCCGTACACGTGCCCAACGCTCGGTACCTACCAGTGCATTGATGCTTTTCGCACCGTTGTGGCCTCCCGAGCGACCGCCCGGTCTAACACGAACCGTACCAAGCGGTAAATCCAGTTCGTCGTACAGTACAACCAGCTCTCGCTCCGGATTGAGTGAAAACTCCCGCAGCAGCGCTGCAACAGACTCCCCGCTGAAGTTCATCCAGGTTTCAGGCTTGGCCAGGATGACCTCACGGCCACCTAATTGCGCCTTGCCCGTCAATGCCCGGCCTCGCCGGTTAGCGACCTGGACTCCCGCCGCATCTGCGATGCGGTCGATAGCTAAAAACCCGGCATTGTGCGGGGTCCACTGATACTCCGGGCCGGGATTGCCCAGCCCGACGACTAATAACATCCCCTACTTCTTAGAGGCGTCAGCAACCGGATCTGCCGCATCGCCCTTGCCCTTCTTGGCTACTTCCGGTTCGGCTACGGCTGTCAACGCATCTGCCGCTTCCGGCTCTTCTCGCACCAGTGCCAGGTTTGCCACTGTCGCGTCTTCCTCTGTAACGAACTTGAACTTGCCGCCATGCGGCAAATCCGACACGCGGATCACGTCGCCTACCTTCATCTCCGTCACATCGACTTCAATAGAAGTGGGGATGTCCGCGGGCAGGCACTCGATTTCAACTTCGCGCAGCACCTGGTCGAGCAAGCCGCCTTCATTTTTCACGCCCGATGCCGTACCGATCAACGTAATTGGAACCTCGGCACGCATGGCCCGGTCGAGCGCGATCCGCTTCAGGTCGACATGGATAAGCCGATCCTTGATCGGTTCAAATTGCCAGTCGACGATCATGGCTTTGGCTTTCGCACCCGCTACGTCAAGATCAAAGATGGTATTGTGACCTGTCTCCGAGTGCAGGATGCGCAGCATCTGCTTAGGGTCGAGCTCGACGGCAATTGCCTCCAGCTTGGCACCGTAGACCACGCCGGGTAGCTTGCCGGCTACACGTACACGGCGGGCCGCGTTCTTGGTAAACCGGCCTTCGCGGACTACCGCTGTTACTGTTTCTGCTCGTTCTGCCACGCTTGTTGCCATTTCACTTTCTCCTCGGGCACCGGTATCCGGCTCCCTTTCCTGTTGTGCGCCTGCCGCTTAACTGAAAAGCGTGCTGACGCTGGTTTCCATATGGATGCTTTCAATCGCCGCGCCCAGCAGACCGGCAATGGAACGCACTATGATTTTCGGCTCCCCTTGCGCTGCTTCCGACAGTGGAATCGAGTCGCTGACTACCAGTTCCCGCAGCCGGGAACCTGCAATACGCTCGACTGCCGGGCCGGACAGCACCCCATGCGATGCACATGCGTACACTGCGATGGCACCCTGGGCAAGTAGAGCGTCCACGGTCTTTACCAGCGTGCCTGCCGTGTCCACGATGTCGTCGATGATCAGGCAGGTGCGGCCACGCACATCGCCAATGACGTGCATAACTTCGGTGACGTTCATCTCCGTACGCCGCTTGTCCACAATGGCCAGAGGAGCAGCCATCTTGGTTGCGAAAAACCGTGCCCGCTCTACGCCGCCTGCATCGGGTGAAACGACTGTCAGGTTCGGCAGGTTAAGCTCGCGGAAATAGCTCACCATAACCGGGCTTGCAAACAAATGGTCGACCGGGATATTAAAAAATCCCTGAATCTGCGCTGCATGCAAGTCTAGGAAGAGCGCCCGGTTGGCACCGGCAGTGGTAAGCAGGTCCGCTACCAGCTTGGATGAAATTGCTACCCGCGGACGGTCTTTCCGGTCTTGTCGAGCATAGCCGTAATACGGTACGACTACTGTAATGCGCCCGGCAGACGCCCGCTTAAGCGCATCGATCATAATGAGCAGTTCCATCAAGTGACGGTCCACCGGGTTTGAAGTGGGTTGTACCAGGAAGACGTCGGCACCGCGTACATTCTCAAGCAGCTGGAAGTGCATCTCGCCGTCGGAAAAGCGCTGGATACGTGTTTCGCAAAGCGGTACCCCGATGTGGTGACAAATATCGGCAGCCAGGCTTGGATTGGCGCTGCCGGAAAGAATGCGAAAACGCTTGTCATCGCGTAGACGGGAGCTTCGTCTACGCTCCCCGACAGGCTTGCTGCTGCCGTTCCCGTCGCGTGCAGGTTCCCCAATATGGGTCTCAGTCCGGGTACCTGAGTGAGTTTCCACTGTCTGCACTCCACCCTCTATGGCTGCGGTACCGCGCGTTCTGTCGTGCTGCATGTGACCCTTTCGCAAGGCTGGTTGGCCTTGTTCACTGGCTTGCTGTCCCCGGCAGCCGGCTTGTTGCGCCGGTTGCGCAAATTGGCTGGGCGACTAGGATTCGAACCTAGACAAAGTGCGTCAAAGGCACTTGACCTACCATTAGTCGATCGCCCAACATCCGTCTCTCGCATGCTCTGCAAGTAGATTAAGACTGCTACATCTCATCTGCCACCATGTTGGCCCAGTAGGCTGTACGGCCCAAAGTTCCGGTTCGCAGGTGGCGAATTTTCAATTCGTCAAGTTGCTTTTCGGCTGCCCGAACTGCAGTATCCTCCAGGTACAAGCCAAATACAGCAGAACCGGAGCCGGAAAGAGCCGTGTAAAGGGCTTTCTGGTCCAGTATGGCAGAGTTACCTGCAAGCGCGCGCTTGATTGTTTCAAGAAGGGGATACTGCCGGAAGACGACTTGTTCAAAGTCGTTTAGGAGAATCCCGGTCTGGACAAGCGAGGAAAGCAAGGTTCCTGCCAGATTCTGCCCCTGAAAGGCCAGAACACCGGATGCGTGCTGCCCGGCCCATGCGGACGCGAGAGCTCGACTTAACTTCATAAGTCTATCGGCCATGACCTCCGGCGTCAAACCAAGTGCCGATTGGCCCTGGTCCCAGGCACGAAACGCTGCCGGGGTGGAGACGCCGACGTCGGGCAGCGCAATAACTGCCGCCGGCTCTTTGCCCGGCGCGCATATATCCGGCAGAGGCACCACCTGTTCCCCGCGCTCGAGACCCAGGACCGTGCCCCCCAGCAGGAATAGCGGTACATCCGAGCCGACTTCAGCGGCCAGACGCAGCCGTGACTCCCCGGAGAGTGGCTCGGCCAGACTATGGCGTGTCAGCTCCCGCTCCAGACCCACCAGCGCTGTGGCGGCATTCGCTGAGCCGCCGCCGAGGCCGCCCTGCACGGGCAGGCGCTTTTCAATGTGCACCTTGACACGAAGCTGTTCGCGGCCCGGTACAGCGAGTGCGGCCGCAAGGATTTTCCAGACTGTGTTGCGTGCGTCCAACGGCAGACGGCGATCGTTGGAGCTGAGCTCGATGGCGCCCCTGCCTTGCGGGCGCGGAAATGCTTCGACGGATAGGGTGAGCAGGTCGTGAGCTTCGATGGTTTGGTACAGCGTCGTCAGAGCGTGGAAGCCGTCAGGGCGTGTCGGCCCGATGGCAAGGCCCAGGTTAATTTTGCTGTAGGAGCGCAGGGTGACCGGCATCGATTTCCAGTGTATCGGCACTTATCTTTTGGAACTGCCAGCTTTGATCTAAAACAAGTGCGCGATAGTCTGAGTTCAGACTTTGCCTAAGGCCGTTCCATGCACAAGCTACAGCTATCTCGACTCAATGGGCTAGACACCCTGCGAGCTATTGCGATTGTCTCTGTCATGATCTACCACCTGCAGGATGATTTGCCGCATACCTTGGAGCCGATTGCGAAGCTGGGCTGGATGGGGGTTGACCTTTTCTTCGTCCTAAGTGGCTTCCTTATTGGAACCCAGCTGCTGAAGCCTTACGCGCAGGGAGGAACGCTTGGCTTCAAAGAGTTTTATACGCGGCGAGCTTACCGGATTCTGCCTGCCTACCTGACGGTTCTCCTGCTCTACTTCGTTGTACCTGCTTGGCGTGAGGCACCTGGTTTGGCACCGGCATGGAAGTTTTTGACATTCACATGGAATCTCTTGCTGAATTTTCCTGCGGAGCGCGCCTTTTCCCATGCATGGTCACTTTGCGTTGAAGAACACTTCTACCTGCTGTTGCCAGTTCTTATCATCTGGCAAATGAGGAAACCAGCAACCTGGAAGACGATCAGCCTGTTGACCGGTGTCGTCTTGTTCGGGCTGGCGTTGCGAAGCTGGGAACTCTTCCATGTCATTGGTGTTTCGGGCCTGAGCGACCAGCAGGCGGGGGCATTGTTCATGAAGCGCATCTACTATCTCACCTTCAGCCGGCTAGATGGATTGGTAGCCGGAGTCGCGCTTGCGATTCTCAGGATATTTCGTCCCCAATGGTGGGCCAGGGTCTCGGGTCGCGGAAATGTCTTACTGATTCTTGGGCTTTTCGTATCTGGAGCAGCTATCTGGATGTTCCGTGGGGACTACCCGTCCTCTGATGACCCTCTTGGCGTTCTCTTTGGCTTTCCCTTACTTGCGCTTGGCTTTGGTTTTCTCGTCGCTTCCGGGCTTTGCCCAGGCAGCCTGATGCAAGTGCGTGTGCCTGGAGCAGCCGGGCTGGCAACATTGGCATACAGTCTCTACCTGACACACAAGGAAGTGGCTCATCTTGATCGTGTGCTGTTTCCCTGGCTACAAGACAAAACCGACTGGCAGGCTGCCGCCATGTACGCCGCGAGCTGCCTTAGTATCGCTGCCGTGCTTTATTTTGGAGTGGAGCGTCCGTTTCTTGCTCTGCGAGCTCGCAGGCTAGAGAGAGCGGCTATATCTGATGTGGATCGCAGCGCAAGATTGGACCCGGCTCTATGACGATACTTGGTCGGACACCGGCCTCGCGTGATCAGGAAGATGCGACCTTACACCATGTGTTGCTAGCTTTGGAGACGGGGCTGCTCGACCCGGCAGTCCGCAGGCAGCCTGCGGCTGTCGGTGCGCTGCTGGCTGAGGAGTTCCGCGAATTCGGCAAGAGCGGCCGGGTGTACAGCAAGCAAGAAATCCTGGCGCTGCTGGCCCAAGAGCCTGAGAAGGCGATTCACATTGAGGATTTTGAGGTCACCCGGCTGGGTGAGACTTTTGCGCTGGCTACCTACAAAAGCGTGACCGCAGAAGGGCAGGCAAGGCGCAGTTCGGTGTGGGTGTGGCGCGAGGGTCGATGGCTCATGATTTTCCACCAAGGCACCCCGATCCCGCCTGCGAACGTTTAAGGGTTCCGTTCAGGGTGAGAAGATAGGGCAAGAGCTGTTCCCACTCATGCGTAAAGTCATCTCAAGTCACATCTTTCTACGTTCACGCCTCCACCCCGGTCTGCTGGATACCCTGGCCCGTACCGGGGCGGAAGGTATCGAAATTTTTGCTGCGCGCAGTCACTTCGACTACAACGATCGGGGCACAATCCAGGAAATCGGCGACTGGTTTCGCGCGAATCCGGTGGAGCTTTTCTCCATGCATGCGCCCCTCTACAGTGATCGGGATGAAGGCCGGGGCGGTGAGCCCTCGGTCAATGTAGTGCATGTGGACAAGTCCCGGCGCATCGATGCAATGGATGAAGTGAAACGCGCGCTCGAAGTTGCAGAGCATATCCCCTTCAAGCACCTGGTGCTGCACCTGGGCGACCGCGGTGACAGCTGGGACACGCGCACGCTTGAAAATGCGCTAACCGCCCTGGAACACCTTCAGGCCTACGCGCGCCCGCTAGGTGTGCGCCTGCTGGTTGAGAATATTCAGAACGATGTAGCCACGCCTGCGCACCTGCTTGAAATTCTACGGGCCGGGCACTTCAACGATATCGGCGTGTGCCTGGATGTAGGCCATGCCAACCTTGGCGACGGCGTACCGCATGCCTTGTCACAGTTGAGCGAGGTGGTGCGGACTGCGCACCTGCACGACAATCACGGCGAGCGCGATGAGCACTTATGGCCCGGCGAGGGCACAATCGACTTTGACCCAGTGTTTGCCGGACTGCACAGCGCGAAGCAGGAGCCTGTCGGAGTGCTGGAGATTCACTACTCTTACGGTTCCCCCGGTGCCGATACATTGCGGATTGCCGAACAGGCCAAGGCGGCGTTCGCCCGCTTTGAGACGGCAGCGGTTTGAATATGGAGAGTTCTATGCCAGATGAACCAGATGACATACTTGCACCGGCACCCGAAATAACGGCCGCGCCGCTGACGACCATCAGCGCAGCCGGCAAGCATGAAGGGCAGACTGTAACCCTGCGAGGCTGGCTGTACAACCTGCGCGAAAGCGGCAAACTGCTGTTCCCTATCTTTCGTGACGGCACGGGCACGATCCAGGGCATTGTGCCTAAAGCTGCTGTGACGCCAGAAGTATTTGAAGCTGTTCGCGGGTTGACGCATGAGTCGAGCGTGACGGTACGCGGCAAGGTGCGCGCCGACAAGCGTGCGCCCGGCGGCTTTGAGCTGGACGTAGAAGACATAACCGTGGTGCAGCGGGTGCCGGACGACGCGCCTTTCCCGATCTCGCTGAAGGAGCACGGTGTCGATTTTCTAATGGAGAACCGACATCTCTGGATCCGGACGCCGAGGCAGTCGGCCATTTTGCGCATCCGCGCGGAAATCATAAAGGCGGCACGTGACTTTTTGGATGAAAGCGGCTTTACGCTGACCGACCCGCCGATCCTGACCCCTGCGGCCTGTGAGGGTACTAGCACCCTGTTTCCCGTTGAGTATTTCGGCGATGAAGCGTACCTGACGCAAAGCGGACAGCTATACATCGAGAGTACCGCGCTGGCACTAGGCAAGGTGTACTCGTTTGGGCCGACGTTTCGTGCGGAAAAGTCGAAGACGCGGCGGCACCTGACTGAGTTCTGGATGGTAGAGCCAGAAATGGCCTATGCCGGGCTTGACGAACTGATGGAGCTGGCGGAGAACTTCATCGCGTTTATCGTGGACCGCGTGCTGACGCGGCGCGCGGCTGACCTCGCCTTGACAGGACGAGACGTTGCGAAGCTCGAGACCATCAAGGCACCGTTTCCGCGCCTGCGTTACGACGAAGCCGTGCAGATGCTAAACGAAGCGCATGCGGCGGACAAGCTCGACCATGCGTTTGAGTACGGGGATGATTTCGGCTCGCCGGATGAGACGTATCTGTCTTCACAGTTTGATCGGCCCGTCATGGTGCATCGCTATCCCGCAGCGGTAAAAGCGTTCTACATGCAGCCTGACCTGGAAGATGCCAGGTACGCGCTGTGCGTGGATGTGCTCGCGCCGGAGGGCTACGGCGAGATCATCGGCGGCTCTGAGAGGATTGCCAACTATGATTTGTTGAAGCAGCGTATTGAGGAGCACAAGCTGCCGCTCGATGCGTTTCAGTGGTACCTGGACCTGCGCCGCTACGGCTCTGTCCAGCACGCAGGTTTCGGCATGGGCATTGAGCGGGCGGTCGCGTGGATTTGCGGACTTGACCATGTACGGGAGACGATTCCGTTTGCACGCACACTGAACCGCATGTACCCGTAAAACAAAGGCCAACCGCGGGTGCGGTTGGCCTTTGTACTGCTTGCTTGGATCAGCAGCTACGGCTGCACGGTCAGGCTTTCCGTTACTGTTTGCTGTACTCCGCCGCTGATTGCGGTCACGGTAAGTACATATGTGGTAGGTTGTGAGTTGGGAAATGCAGTGTTCCGGGTTACGCCGCATCCGGTTAAGGCCATACTGCCTGCAAGCCCTCCTAGCACCAGCAGCAGGGTCAGCAGCATGCTCATACCGGCTTTGCGCAACCTACGCGCTCCGGCAAGGGGTAGCAGGACCAAGGCTAGAGCCGAGCCGCCGGCGAGCGGGAGCGGCCAGGAACCATCCGTACGAGCCATCCCTGAAGCAGAAGCTGCCTGCGCTTTGGTTTGTACCGTCATGGCAATGGTTTGGTTGCCGCTGTTGGCTGCGAGCGTTGCCGGGGAGAAGGTTGCCGTGGCACCGTCGGGTAAACCGGTAACCGCGAAGGTGACAACATCCGGATACATGCCGGTTGTTCCCGGGTCTACATTCAGTGAAAAGGCTGCCGGATCACCCGCGTGCACCGTCATGGTCGGGATCATGGCTTTGACAGTAAAGCCACTTCCCTGGAGCGTGATGGAGCGCACATCGGAAGAGCTGGACAGGAAGTTCACGTCGGCTTGGTAGACAGCGGTAAGAGTATTGGAGCTGCCGGCAGGTAGCGGATCGGTGCTGTACACGGCAGTTCCATTTTGCAGAGTAGCCTCACCCAGCAAGTGCTTG
>CAXSHS010000107.1:0-9340 GCA_964237325.1 uncultured Acidobacteriaceae bacterium
ACTACTTCTATGACCCGGCGTACACGCAGTGCAACAAGCGCGTACCGGGCAGCGGCTGCGCTGCGATCGCGGGCTTCAATCGCATCCATGCAGTGCTGGGCGCAAGCCCGGAGTGCATTGCGACCAACCCGTCCGATATGTGCGTGGCACTGGCTGCAATCGGCGCAAAGATTCGGGTACGCGGACCGAAGGGCGAGCGCGCCATCGAGTTTGCCGACTTCCACCGGTTGCCCGGCAAAACACCGCAGATCGACACGAACCTGCGCCCGGACGAATTGATCCTGTCCATCGACCTGCCGAAATCGCCCTACGCCGCGCACTCGCACTACCTCAAGGTGCGCGACCGTGCCTCCTACGCCTTTGCGCTGGTCTCAGTCGCAGCGGCGCTGGAGCTTGACGGCGGCACAATTCGCAGCGCGCGGCTGGCACTGGGCGGCGTAGCCCATAAGCCCTGGCGCGCGGAGGAAGCAGAGCACTCCCTGGTAGGCAAACCGGCTAATGCAGACAGCTACCGCGCCGCGGCGGAGCTGGCCATGGCAGGCGCAAAAACATACAAGGACAATGCCTTCAAAGTCCCCATGGCAAAACAGGCAATTGCCCGTGCATTCACAGTAGCAGCGGCAGGAGAACAGGCATGAGTACAGCCGCAAACACACCCACCGCCATCGGCGAGCCGATTACGCGCCTTGACGGACGAGCTAAGGTAACCGGCACGGCAAAGTATGCCGCCGAGTTTGAAGTCCCGGACGTCGCCTATGGCGTCATGGTGACCAGCACGATTGCCAACGGTACCATCACCCGCGTTGACACTGCCGCAGCCGGGCGCGCGCCGGGCGTGGTCACCATCATGACGCCCGCGAACGCACCCAGGCTGCCGAAGTCGGGCCAGGCAGGCGTCAACCCGCCCACTGGCCGCGTGTTGCAGCTGTTGCAGGATGCCGATGTGCACTATAACAACCAGCCCATTGCCGTAGTAGTGGCCGCCTCTTTGAATGAGGCGCTCCTGGCGGCCTCGCTGGTAGAAGTTCGCTATGCGCAGATGCCCGCGAAGCTCGACTTCAAAGCCGGTTTCGCGGATGCGCACACAGGCAAAAACAAAGTTCCGGCTGAACTGACGGAAGGCAACGTCAAAACCGGCTTTGAAGAAGCCGAGGTGAAAGTCGATCAGGTGTACACCACACCGGTTGAAAATCACAATCCGCTGGAGCCGCACGCCACGATCGCGCAGTGGGACGGCGAACTGCTGACGCTCCATGACGCAACGCAGAACATCTTCGGAGTAAAAAAGACGATTGCCAAAACCTTTGGCATCCCCGAGGACAACGTCCGCGTACTGTGCCCCTACACCGGCGGCGGCTTCGGCAGCAAAGGCTCCATGTGGTCACATGTAGTACTGGCTGCCATGGCGTCTAAGGTAGCCGGGCGTCCGGTCAAGCTGGTGCTCATGCGCTCGCAGATGTTCGGGCCGGTGGGCAGCCGCCCGCAAACCCACCAGCATATTACCCTTGGTGCCAAGCGTGACGGCACACTCACCGGCATCCGGCACGACTGCTACTCGCACACATCGATGATTGAAGATTTTATGGAGCCGTCGTCTGCGTCCACGCGCATGCTCTACGCCTCACCGGTTATTACTACGTCTCAAAAGCTGGTTCCGCTCACACTGGGCACGCCGACGTTTCAGCGCGCGCCCGGCGAGGCGACCGGTATGTTTGCGCTTGAAGTCGCAATGGATGAGCTGGCTGAAGCTTTGAAGATGGACCCGATCGCCCTGCGGCTGAAAAACCACGCTGACGTAGACCCTACCAGCCACAAGCCGTTCACAAGCAAGCACCTGCGGGAGTGCTACTCGCAGGGTGCCGAGAAGTTCGGCTGGAGCAAGCGCGTCGCGCAGCCGCGCTCGCAGCGTGAGGGTACAGAGCTTGTAGGCTACGGCATGGCCACCGCAACCTACCCGGCCAACCGCTCGGCAGCACAGGCCTCGGTCCGCTTTGAGCCGAACGGGCGCGTGACCGTGAGCTGCGGCACACAGGACCTTGGCACCGGAACGTACACCATCATGGCGCAGATCGCGGCTGCTTCGCTCGACATGCCCATCAGCCTGGTGGACGCGAAGCTTGGAGATACCAAGCAGCCGAAAGGAGTAGGCTCCGGCGGCTCGCAAACAGCAGCCTCGGTTGGCCCGGCCGTGCAGGATGCGGCACAGCAGGCCGTACTGAAGCTGGTAACGCTTGAAATCGGCAACGCGGCCTCGCCCTTCCACGGCGCACAGCCCGACGATTTGCAGTTCAAGGACGGCAAACTCTTCCGCACTTCTGCCCCGGCAAGCGGCATTTCATTTACGGAAGTGATCATGCGCAACGGCGGGCAGGCGGTAGAAGCAAAAGGGTCCGCGGAGCCCTCGCAAGATGTCGAACAATACTCACAGCACTCCTGGGGCGCTGTATTTGCTGAAGTCGGCGTGGACGAAACCCTGGGCATGGTCCGCGTGCGCCGGGTCACGGCAGTCTACGATGTCGGCACCTTGCTAAACGAGAAAACTGCCAAAAGCCAGTTCATCGGCGGCATTGTGTGGGCTATCGGGTTGGTGCTGGAGGAAGAAACGCACATCGACAGCGTGACAGGCCGCCCAGTGAACAACAATCTGGCGGAGTACCATATGCCTGTCAACCTTGACATCGGCACCCTCGACGTTTCTGCCGTGGGCATCCCGGACAAAAACTTCAACAAGCTGGGCGCGCGCGGCATCGGCGAGATCGGCATCACTGGGGCCACGGCTGCAATTGCAAACGCGATCTACAACGCGACCGGCAAGCGCATCCGCGAAGCACCGATCACCCCCGACAAGCTGATGGCATGAGCACCCTTGCCGGTGGAGCGACAAGCAGTTGCGCTACGATTGCAAGTATGGCCCTCTCCGGCAAAGCCCTTCTGCTCCATGAGCAGCTTCAGGATCTCGGCAGCGTGCTGGTTGCCTATTCAGGCGGCACCGATTCTGCGTTTCTGGCTTGGGCAGCGCATCGGGCTCTCGGCGCCCGCATGCTGGCCGTTATCGCAGACTCCGCCTCGCTGCCGCGCGCGGAGCTTGCCGACGCGCTCGAATTTACCCGGCAGCACGGCATCCCGACGCACATCCTGCACACAGACGAACTCAGCAATCCCGACTACATCCGTAATGACTCGCAGCGCTGTTTCCACTGTAAGGACGAGCTGTTCACCCAGATGGAAGCCGCCCGAGAACTGCTGGGGTTTGACCACTTGGCCTACGGCATGAACCTGGATGACCGTGGTGAGTTCCGACCGGGCCAGAAAGCCGCTGCGCAGCACAATGCGCAGGCACCGCTGGTCGCCGCCGGGTTGACCAAGGCAGAAATCCGCACCCTGGCCCGCGAATATAACCTGCGTATTTGGGACAAGCCCGCTTCCGCCTGCCTATCCTCGCGCATTGAGTACGGTCGTCCCGTGACATCTGAAAATCTGCTGCAAGTCGAGCAGGCTGAGGCAGCGCTGCACCTGCTCGGCTTCCCCCAGGTGCGGGTGCGGCACCATGGCGACTTGGCCCGTATCGAAATCGCTCGCGAAGACCTGCCGCGTGCGCTTTCGCTCGCAGTTTTAGACCGGCTAAATGCGGCAGTGCGCACAGCCGGCTTTCTCTATGTCACGCTTGACACGCAGGGCTACCGCTCCGGATCGATGAACGATGTACTGCCCGCCTCCGCTATCGCACCCGCCACCCGTTAGAACGAACTGCACCTGCCGCACATCTCACTCCATACCTTATTTCAGGAGCATTTTGCCCCATGCGCATCGCCTATCTTGACTGCTTCGCCGGTATCTCCGGTGATATGTTTCTTGGAGCTCTGCTCGACGCAGGTGTACCGGCTGAAGTGCTACGCGGAGCCGTGACCGCACTCGGGCTTAAAGCCAGCATTGAGATCGAAACTGTAGACCGTAGCGGTATTTCCTCTAAGAAAATCACGGTGCTTGAAAACGGGAAGCCTGCTGAAGCTTCTGAGCACTCGCATACGCATGCCGAGGGCAACCATGAGCACTCGCACGAAGCGCATGAGCATCCCCATGAAGACCACGCGCACGCGCCGCATGAACACCCGCACGAAACACATGAACAGGAACACTCGCACGAGCCTCACGCACACCCGCACGAGGGGCACTCCCATCAAGAACATGACAAGCACAAACACAGCGAGCACTTGCACGAGCCGCATACACACCCGCATGACGAACCAAAACACAGCCACGTACATGGCCGCTCGCTGACCGAAATACGCAAGCTGATTCTTGCTTCAAGCCTCGCGGAGCCGGTCAAACGCCGCGCCATTGACACGTTTGAGCAGCTCGGTCATTCTGAAGCCAAAATCCACAATGTACCCGTCGACCAAATTCACTTTCACGAGGTCGGCGCGGTCGATGCCATTGTCGACATCGTAGCCGCAAGCGCGGGCATTGAGCACCTGCGTGGAGAAGGTGTCACCCGGTGGCATGCTTCACCGGTAAACGTCGGCGGCGGCATGGTCGTGTGCGCGCACGGTACCTTTCCCGTTCCGGCACCGGCTACCGCCGATCTGTTGCGCGGCATGCCGACCTACTCGGCACATGTGGAAAAAGAGTTGGTTACCCCCACCGGCGCGGCCATTCTGCGCACACTCGCTCCTGCATTTGGGCCGCAGCCCGCCATGCGTGTCGGCAGCATCGGCTACGGCGCGGGCTCACGCAATCCGAAGCAGTTCCCCAATGTGCTGCGGCTTAGCATTGGCGAGGGCGACGAGAGCGATGGCATGCATGACGACAGCTCGAACGGCAAATATGCAATAACGGCAATACCTGCGCAAGGCTACTCAGCCCATCAAGGCGCAATGGTCACCGTCCTCGAAACAGCGCTCGATGACAGCTCGCCGCAAGTGCTAGCCTACGTTGCCGAACGTGCGCTCGCAATCGGCGCACTCGACTGTATGCTGACCCCGGTGATTATGAAAAAAGGCCGCCCGGGAACGCTGGTGACTGTACTGTGCAACCCATCGGATGCACCGGCACTTGAAGACCTGCTCCTGCGCGAAACCAGCACGCTAGGCGTTCGCATGCATCGTGAGCATCGCTCCTGTCTGGGTCGCGGCCATACCACTATCGAAACAGAGTTCGGCCTGATCCGGATCAAAATTGGAACGCGAGCGGACAAAACCCTGAACGTGGCCCCCGAGTACGAAGACTGCCGTGCTGCCGCGGCTAAACATGACGTAGCCCTGAAACAGGTAATGCAGGCCGCGCTGGCAGGCTACTTTACGCACACTGAAGTGCCGTCACACGCGATGGCTAGCAAGTAGCACCGCATCACAATCACCAAAGATCCAAAAGGGAGAGCGCATGGAACGCAGAGACTTTTTGAAGACGGCTGCTGTAGCCGGTGCCGCCGCGGCTACCGGCAGCGCAGTACTGGGGCAAGGCGCGGGCGAGCAGCCCGGCACACGCAAAACAGGTGTTGTGACCCGGCCCATGTCACCTGACATGCAGTACCGCGACCTGGGTACGACCGGCGAAAAAGTATCCGCCATCGGTCTCGGCGGCTTCCATGTCGGCAAGCAGGCAGATGCGGCCGAAAGCGTGCGCCTCATCCGGGCAGCGATTGATCGCGGTATCACCTTCATGGATAACTGCTGGGATTACAACGAAGGCACCAGCGAGCTGCGCATGGGCGAGGCGCTAAGCGGCGGCTATCGGCAAAAAGTGTTTCAGATGACCAAGATCGACGGCCGCACCGCCAAGGAGTACAACCGGCAACTGGAGCAGTCACTGAACCGGCTGCGCATGGACACCATCGACCTGGTGCAGTTTCATGAGGTCATCCGCCTTGAAGACCCTGACCGCATCTTCGCCCCGGGTGGCGCTATGGAAGCAGCCGTGGCAGCACGGCAAGCAGGCAAAATCCGCTACATCGGCTTTACCGGCCACAAAGACCCGTATGTGTTGCTGCGCATGCTTGATATCGCTAAACAGCACAACTTCCACTTTGATACGGTACAGATGCCGATCAACGTGATGGACGCGCACTTCCGGTCATTTGCAAAGGATGTGATGCCGGTTGCGAATCAGCAAGGCATCGGCGTGCTGGCTATGAAAACCTTCGGCGATCACTTCATCCTGGACAGCAACACGGTGCAGCCGCTTGAGGCATTGCAGTACGGTCTGTCGCAACCGGTTTCCGTAGTCATTACCGGCATTGACTCCATGCCGATCCTCGATCAGGCGATGGCGTCGGTCAAGAACTTCAAGCCAATGACCGAGCCGCAGATGGCGTCATTGCTGGAGCGGACCAAGGATGCCGCAATGACGGGCAAATTTGAGCTGTTCAAGACGTCACAGCACTTCGACGGTACTGCTGGAAACCCGAAGTGGCTCGGATAAACTATTGAGTTTTAGCAGGGCTACCATACAGCTTACAAATTGGGGTGTCATCCTAAGCGAAGCTAAAGGATCTGCTTTTCCGCCTCTACTCAATTAAAGCAAAACAAAGGCCACCGGCAAAAACCGGTGGCCTTTGTTTTTTGGAAACGGCGTTTACGCTTCAGCCCGATCATAGTTTTTGAAGAATAACGACTGCTTCGCCACCGGAGCGGTGCGCGCTGTAAGCTCCGCCTGCTGGGTGGCACTCAGCGGCGTGAACTCTCGCGCATACTGTACATTTTCTTCAAGCTGCGCGATATTGTCGCACCCGATGATAATGGTTGAGACCGGCTGCGAGAGCGTGAAATATACCGCTTCGCGCATATGTAATGTACCCGGCCTGCTTGAAATCACGGCTTGGCCTTCCCATGATTTCTTCTGTACCTCAAGCGTCGGCGGCGTCCACGATGCGAGGATGCGTCCACGCGCAGGCACCTTCATGCCGATAATGCCCATCTGCTTTTCAACGGCGAGCGGCAGCAGGGCCTCGCTGAAGCTGTGCTGGTGCGAATCTGCCGCGTTAAGCGCCATCAGGATGGTGTCAAACGGGTAGCGATGGATGCACTCTACAAGAGAGCCGGGGCGGTGGTGGCCGGTGATGCCGAGGTATTTCACAATGCCCTGCTCCTTGGCTGCCATCAGTGCTTCCATGGCACCGCCCTTGCTGAAGCATTGGTCCACATCGTCCATGGTGCCGATGTCGTGCAACTGCCAAAGGTCAATGTGGTCGGTCTGGAGTAGTTCCAGCGACTTCTCAAGCATGCGCATGGAGGCGTCGCGAGTACGCTCCTTTGTTTTCGTTGCAAGGAACGTCTCGGCGCGGCGGTGCTTCATCACCTTGCCGTAATACTGCTCGCTCCAGCGAGCGGGACCGCCGTAGATGGACGATGTATCGCAGTAGTTGACGCCGAGGTCGAGCGCCCGCTCAATGAGCGGCACAGCGACAACTTCATTGTTCGCAAGCTCCAGCGCAGCCTGGCCGCCGAGTGAAAAGATGCCGACCTGGTGGCCGGTACGGCCCAGGTTGCGTGTCGGCATAGCAATGCGTTTGGCGGTAGGCTGCGTGACAGCTGCTGGTGTACCGGCGAAAACAGGCTCAGTCACCAACCCGGCGGCGATCGCGCCGCCTGTTTTTAGAAAATTCCGGCGATTCTGATTAGCTAACGACGTGTCTTTGCGCATGCGCTCTCCATGGGCGCATAGGGCGCCTAGTGGAGATACTACTCGCATTGAATAAGGGTTAGCTGCTGTCCCAGCCGCCTCAGGACAGGTACGTTAAAGCCTGCCAAGGGCATGAAACCGACCTCATTTCAAACCCTTTCGTTACTCCCGTCATAACTTTTCAATTCGCTTTCCTGACTCGGCACAACTAACTTCGTTTGAACTCTCATCGACGGCTAGCGGCGCTGACAGCCATGTTCTACTACTGCTGTCGTGCTCTCGCAACTCTCTGCCAATCCGTCTGTCGGGCTTCCTGTTTCGCCCCGGCGGCGCTTGCTTTCAGATGCCTACCCGCTCCTTACCAATGCGGCATTGCTGGGGCTCGGCCTCGTGTACATACAGTTTTGTCGTGATGGTGTGCGGGAGTTTGAACACGAGATTCATGGCTATACGTTCGATGTCGCAGTACAGATCGCACTGTACTGCCTGGGCTTCGTACTGGTAGCCAAGGGTGCCCGCAACAAGTGGACGCTCCGCATTGTGTTAGGGGTAGCCGTTGTAACGCGGCTGGTAGGGGTGCTTGTACCGGATTTTCTTTCGACTGATGTGGACCGGTACGTATGGGACGGTCGAGTGCAGGGCGCAGGCATCAACCCGTATCGCTACGTGCCGTCGGACCGGCACCTCCAGCAGCTTCGCGATGATGAGGTGTACCGGGCCATCAATCGTAAGGACTATGCCAAAACCATCTACCCGCCCGGCGCGCAGGTGCTGTTCCTTGCCGTAACGCGCATCGCCGACACAGAAACCTGCATGAAGCTGGCCATGGTGGGCTTTGAAGGCGTGGCCTGCTGGGCCATGATGGAGATTCTGACGGCGTTTGGACGGCGGCGCGAGGAGATCCTGCTCTATGCGTGGCATCCGCTGTGCGTGTGGGAGATCGGCAGCAGCGGCCACCTGGACGCGGCTGCTATCGGCCTGCTGATGCTGGCAACACTGGCCCGCCTGCGAGGAAAAGCCATGCCTGCGGCGCTATGGGTTACGGCAGCGGCCACGGTTAAGCTGTTTCCACTGGTGCTGTGGCCGGCGCTGGTGCGGCATACAGAACGTCGCGCCAGGTTGCGCGTTATCGCTGTGTGCGCGGCGATCATCCTGGCCGGGTATGCGGCGTACTCAAGCGTTGGCTTAGGCGTGTTCGGCTTCCTTACCGGTTACGTAAGTGAAGAAGGCATGTCGAGCGGCGATCGCTACTTTCTACTTTCGCTTGTCAACCGCACCTTCCATGTACACATGTGGCCTGCCATATATAACGGGTTTTGCGTGGTCGTGCTCCTCGCGCTTGCGGCCTGGGCGTTCCGCTCGGCACGCACGCCGATCGAGGCTATCCGCTTTGCGCTCGCCATTGCCAGCGTGCTCACGGTCCTGTTCTCGCCTCATTATGTCTGGTACTTCCTGTGGCTGGTTCCATTTGCCGTTCTCACGGGGTATCTGCCAATTATTGTGCTGACACTGGCGGCGGATTACCTGTATTCCATCACCCTCAGAGATCTTGCCCCGATGAACTACTGGGCGAACAGTTGGCTGTACTCCATCTTTCTGACAGCGATTGCTGTGGACCTGCTGCTGCGCCGGTCTCGGCGACGAGGAGCAAACACTCTTCTGCTTGCGGGAGCTAAAATCCAGCCATGAGCACCCTCCTTCCGCCCACAGTAGCAATTCTGCC
>CAXSHS010000108.1:0-8884 GCA_964237325.1 uncultured Acidobacteriaceae bacterium
TACAGCAAAAATCGAAGTAATCTTACGCGATGCCCGATTATAGAAGACGCGGGGCGTAGCGCCCAACTTCGCATGAATGCTGACTGCCGTGCTTTCTGCCGCTTCACTTTCCCATCGCTTCCATAGAGGGGCACCTTGACGATGGTTGAGGGCGGCGTGAAAGATGAAGACATGGCTGTGAGCGTTTGTGGGTTCGAGCATTGCTGTGATTTTCACGAATCCTTTTTTTCTAGGCAGCATTCTCTAATTAGGCAAACGCTTGTTATCACACGCATCTTGGCTACCGCTACCAACCCAAGGAGAACCATGGCTACACTTCTGCAAATTGATGTCAGTTCACGCGGAGACTACTCAATCTCTCGCAAGCTCAGCGCCGCATTCGCTGAAACCTGGAAGAGCAAGAATCCCGGCGGCAAGGTCATCTACCGTAACTTGGCCACAACAGATCTTACTTTCGTAGACATGAACTGGATTGCCGGGGCTTACTCTTCGCCTGACCAGCATACCCCGGAGCACAAGCAGGCGCTCAAGCTTTCTGACGAGTTGATCGCGGAGCTGGCTGAGGCAGACGAAACCGTCATTGGCACCCCCATGTATAACTTCGGCGTTCCGGCCCGACTCAAGGCGTGGGTCGATCATATTGTTCGTTTCGGCGTGACTTTTAATATCAGTGCGAAAGGGTATGAGGGACTGCTAGCGGATAAGAGCCGCAAGGCTACGTTCATCATCGCGAGCGGCGGCAACTACGCCCCCGGTTCTCCGACACAGCAGTACAACCAGGAGAGCCCGTATCTCCAGAGCATTTTCGGTTTTATCGGAATCCGGGACACGAAAGCCATCTTTGCCAGCAATACCGCAGATATTATGCAGGGGAAGATCCAGGAGTCCGAGTACCTGCCGCCGCATATCCAGGAAGTGCAGGCAGCAGTCTAGTTTTCTGTGGGCGTAAGGGGCAGTCGGCGAGAGTTCTCGCGGCTGCCCTTTTTCTTTGCTGCATGGAACGATGTACGGTGGAGGCAGTGATTCTCGCCGCTGGGGAGGGTAATCGGAGATGATGACGCGGCGCACCTTTGGCCGGCAGGCTTTGACATTAGGAGCGGGTATGCTGCTGCGGCATGATACGTGGGCGCAGGCCGTAGGAAATGCTGCGTTCACCGGTGCAGGCTCGCTTAAAGCACATGCGTTATTGAGAGGCCGCTTTGCGGGTGCTGCCGTCAACATGGGCCTGCTTGCAACGAACGAGCTGTATGCGCGGACAATCGCCGAGCAGTACAACGTTGTAGTGGCCGAGAATGCGATGAAGTGGGCACCGCTGCGGCCTGCGCCGGACACGTTCCGCTTCGATGAGGCAGACCGGTTCATGGCATTTGCCGAAGTTCACAAGATGTCTGTGCGGGGGCACAACCTTTGCTGGCATCGACAGCTGCCCCTCTGGTTTGCGGCGACAGTAACCGGTGCCAATGCCGGACAATACCTGGCGACCCACATTGCCACAGTTGCCGGGCGGTACCGAGAGCGGATGCGCAGCTGGGATGTTGTCAATGAGGCAATCGACCCAAAGGATGGGCAGCCTCAAGGCTTGCGAAACAGTCCCTGGTACAAGCTGCTGGGACCGGAATACATCGACATCGCCTTCCACGCCGCGCGCGAGGCCGATCCCCACGCGCTGCTGACGTACAACGACTACGGCATTGAGACCGACTCGCCCGAGGATACGGCAAAGCGCGGTGCTGTGTTGGCACTGCTAAAGCGTATGCAGCACAGCCGTGTGCCGCTCGATGCAGTCGGTATTCAGTCGCACATCTCTGCCGGTTCCGCAAAGCAGATCGGCAACGGGCTGCCGGCATTTGTGCAGGAGTGCTCCGAGATGAACCTGAAGGTGTTTGTCACAGAGATGGACGTGAACGACGACAGCCTTGCGATCCCCGATGTAAAAGCGCGCGGTGCGGAGGTGGCGGCAATCTACGGCGATTATCTGAAGGTACTGCTGGCGAACCCGGCTGTGACGGATGTGCTGACTTGGGGGGTGAACAGCGGCGCTTCGTGGCTGAACGGAGCAGACTCAGAGGGGAAGTTCCGACCGAAGCACCCGGACCGGGAGGAGATTTGCCTGCCGTTTGATGACGGCTTTCAGCCGAATGCGGCGTTTCATGCGCTGCGGGATGCGCTGGATGCCGGGCGCAGTTAGGGCAGCGACTTCAGCGCTGCCACATGTCTATGCCACCTCCGCCAGCTGCCGCAGTACATACTGCAAAATGCCACCGTGTTGGTAGTAGAGGATTTCTCCCGGCGTGTCGATGCGGATATGAACATTGAAGTGCTTGTCTGAACCATCAGGAGCGGCAGCATGCACGGTCAGGCTGCGACCGGATGCCAGCTTACCGTCCAGCAGAGTTCTCAAGCCGGGGATGTCGTAGACCTCTTCACCCGTAAGGCCGAGTGAAGCTGCCGAGTCGCCCGCCGCGAACTCAAGCGGCAGGATGCCCATACCGACCAAGTTGGAGCGATGGATGCGCTCATAGCTTTCAGCAATCACGGCACGGACGCCTAGCAGCTTGGGGCCTTTGGCGGCCCAGTCGCGGGAGGAGCCGGAGCCGTACTCCCTGCCCGCAAGGATGATGAGCGGTACGGCGCGCTCGGCGTACGTCTCAGACGCCTCAAAAATGCTCATCGGGGTGCCCTCCGGCAGCAGCCGGGTTACACCGCCTTCTGTGCCGGGTGCGAGCTTGTTTTTCAGGCGGACATTGGCAAATGTGCCGCGCACCATGACTTCATGGTTGCCGCGGCGTGACCCATAGGAGTTGAAGTCAGCCGGGCTTACACCATGTGCCTCCAGGTAGCGGCCTGCTGGTGAGGCAGTCTTGATGGCGCCTGCCGGTGAGATGTGGTCGGTCGTCACCGAGTCGCCAAGTACGGCCAGCACCCGCGCGCCTTGGATGTCGGTCACAGGCGCGGGCGTCTTCGGCATACCGTCAAAGTACGGGGCTTGCCGGATGTAGGTGGAGTCGGGCTCCCAGTCGTAGACGTCGCTCTCAGCAAAGCGGAGGCGCTGCCAATGCTCGTCACCCGCGGTTACGGTGGCGTACTCCTTGCGAAATGATTCGCTGGTGAGCGAGGTGCTGAGTACTTCGGCGATTTCAGCCTGCGTCGGCCAGATGTCGCGCAGATAGACAGGTTGGCCGTTGCGGCCACGGCCGAGTGGCTCTGTCTCAAGATTGCGCTCGATGGTACCGGCAATAGCGTAGGCGACCACTAGCGGCGGCGACATGAGATAGTTGGCGCGCACGTCAGAGTTGATACGGCCCTCAAAGTTGCGATTGCCGCTGAGTACCGAAACCGCAACGAGGTTGTTCTGGTCAATGGACTCGGAAACGTCAGACGGCAGCGGCCCTGAATTGCCGATGCAGGTGGTGCAGCCATAACCGATGACGTGGAAGCGTAATTTTTCAAGGTACGGCAGCAGCCCGGCGCGCTTGTAGTAATCGGTGACGACGCGCGAGCCGGGTGCGAGCGAGGTCTTGACCCAGGGCGGGACGGAAAGGCCGCGCTCGACGGCTTTTTTGGCTAGCAGGCCGGCGGCGATCATGACCGATGGATTGCTGGTGTTGGTGCAGGATGTAATGGCGGCAATGACGATGGAGCCATGGTCGAGGTATAGATCCGGGTTAATGCCGAAGCGCTGCTTGACAGAACGGGTGTAGGCAGGCGCGGAAACCCCTAAAACAGCGCTGCCTGCGCCGATGCCGACGAGTTCAGCCTCCAGCTCTCCAAGAGGTGCACCCGGCTCGATGGATGCAACCGTGCTTGCCGGGTTGCCATCGGCGGAGGTGTGGCCGCCTTCACCCTCCCAGCGCTGCCCTTGCCGTTCACCGAACTTACCGGCTTTGAGGCTCACCAGCGACGGCAACTGCCGGGTGAAGTCGGCAGCGACCTCGCTTAGTACGACCCGATCCTGCGGGCGGCGCGGACCGGAGACGCTCGGTTCTACGGTTTCGAGGTCGAGCTCTAAGGTAGAGGTGTACTCCGCTTCTGGCGTCTCAGGTTTGTGGAACAGACCCTGCTCTTTGTAGTAGGCCTCCACAAGCGCGACCTGGCTCTCAGGCCGGCCCGTAAGCCGCAGGTAGCGCAGCGTCTCCTCATCGACCGGGAAGATGCCGCAGGTAGCACCGTACTCCGGGGCCATGTTGGCAATGGTGGCGCGGTCGGCAAGCGAAAGTCCAGGCAGGCCGGGACCGAAGAACTCCACAAATTTGCCGACAACGCCGTGCCTGCGCAGCTTTTCGGTGATAGTGAGTACGAGATCGGTTGCGGTCGCGCCCTCGCGCAGTTTGCCTGTAATGCGGAGGCCGACTACCTGCGGTATGAGCATGGAAACCGGCTGACCCAGCATGGCTGCCTCGGCTTCAATGCCGCCGACGCCCCAGCCCAGCACGCCCAAGCCATTGATCATGGTGGTGTGCGAGTCCGTGCCGACCAGCGTGTCCGGATAGGCCTGTAGCTCGCCATTTACTTCTGTGGTGAAGACGCTGCGGGCCAGGTATTCCAGATTGACCTGGTGGCAGATGCCCATGCCGGGCGGTACGGCGCTGAAATTGCGGAAGGCATGCTGGCCCCACTTGAGAAAGGCGTAACGCTCGCGGTTGCGCTCGGTTTCAAGCAGCGCGTTGACGGTATAGGCACCTGCTGTGCCGAACTCATCGACTTGCACAGAGTGGTCGATGACGAGCTCCGCAGGCTGGAGTGGGTTGATCTTTTCAGGATCGCCGCCCAGCAGCTTCATGGCGTCACGCATGGCGGCCAGGTCCACGATGGCAGGTACGCCGGTAAAGTCCTGCATCAGGACGCGGGCAGGCATGAAGGCAATCTCGCGGGAGGGCGCGGCACCCGGCTGCCAGTCGGCCAGAAACTTGATGTCGGCGGCTGTGACCGTGATGCCGTCTTCGCGGCGCAGCAGATTTTCAAGCAGGATGCGCAAGGAAAATGGCAGGCGGGCTAAGTCAAGGCCGCGCTCGGTGAGGGCTTGCAAGCGGAAGATGGTGTAGGTGTTGCCGCCGGATTGGAGAGTGGTGCGGGCGTTAAAGCTGTTGCTGCTCATGGTTTTAGTCCTTTTCTAGTCCTTAGCGTCGGAAAACTGGGGCTGCAAGGGACGGGCGAAAAGGATCAAGCGGCCGCGGTCAGGACGGCCATGACGAAAGCGCCTGAGCAATATCAAAAGCGACCGGCATGAGGCAGAGCAAAGCATTGTGGACTTATTTTAGAACGTGATGCATACCGGCAACAGGAGCTACATTTTCATGAAACGGCAACCCGGCAAGTTTCTGCGTGAGAAGTCAGGCGACCTTGTGTAGCAGCAAAGTGCTTGACTTTCAGCAGTGTCCGGCATTTCAATTGATTGAAGAGTTAGTAGCTCCCCGATGGTTGTCTCCCACCGGGGAAGGTTATATACCGCTTTCGCTGTAGCACTTTAGCTAACGCACACCCAGCAACGAGAACACGCCAGTCCAGCGTAATTCTCAGTACCAGATGTACCCAGGACGTATTGTTCGCGTCCATCGGTCACCTCCAGCATTGGAACCGGCGTTCACGATTACTGGTCGGGGAACGCCGGTCAGGCCGACAATCTTCCGTCGGCCCATCTCGTCCCCACCTGACACTCTGCTATTGGCGCTCCCATTCCAAACATGGGCTTTCAGGCTGAATTTCCACCGGCTTGCGGTATCTCCATGCCAATACAGGACTCTTTGTACCCATCCCGGCCTCCCTGCCGTCTCATCACTACATGCGCTGCTTTTCCCTGACCCTTCTTTGTTTGCTAACTACGCCGCTGCTCGCCCAAAAGCCCGTGTTGGTGGGCTACCTGCCACAGTGGGGGCTCTACAGTTCGCCGCTATGGTCGGCCAAGCAACTGGTCACCAGCGGCTCGGCCGCTGTGCTCGACCAGATCGACTATGCACAGGCGTTTATTGTGGATGGCCGATGTGCCGTAGCGGACCCTCGCGCGGACATTCAGCAGCCCTACCGGGCGGAGAACAGTGTCAACGGCGTCAGCGATGCCGTTCCGCCTGGGCCGGACCCTGCCGGGGAACCGCTTGCGCCGGGCGAGCCCCTGCGCGGCGAGTATCACCAACTACAACTGCTAAAGCAGAAGTACCCGCACATCCGCGCGATTATTTCCATTGAGGGGAAATCCAGTGCTTTTTCCGATGCCGCAAAGCCCGAAAAACGGGAAGCGTTTGTGGCTTCCTGCGTTGACAAGTTTCTGCGCGGCAATCTTCAGCCGGGTGTCAGCGCGGCAGGATTATTCTCAGGCATCGATCTGGACTGGGAGTACCCGAACGGCGACAGCGATGGAGAGAACTTCAACGCATTGATGCTGGAATTCCGCAAGCAGCTGAACGCCTATGGTGCGGCAACCCGCACGCCGCCGCTGCTTACCGTAGCGGCGGCACCGGGGCTGGGCCGCTACCCGGGGGTGGACTGGTCCCTGGTAGCGAAGAATGTGGACCGGGTGGGGCTGATGAATTACGACTACAACGGGCCATGGCAGAAGCAGACCGGGGTGGTAGCGCCGCTCTATGCGCTACCCGGAGTGCCGCTTGAAAGCGGCAACGTGGACAGCACGGTCACCGAGTATGAACAAGCCGGGGTACCCGCGGCCAAGCTGCTAATGGGCGTACCATTCTACGGCTATCACTGGTCCGGCGTTACAGATGCAGGCGGGGCGCATGGCTTGGGGATCAAGGGAAATCCTGAACATGGCGACACACCGTACCGCGAGATTGCCGCACTGCCGGGCGCGGGGACGCCGTTCCGCGATGCGCGTTCGCAGGCACCTTGGCTTTACGATGGCGATACCTTCTGGACGTTTGAAGACCCGGTTTCTGTAGCGGCGAAAGCCGGCTACGTGCGGGCGCATGGCCTGGGCGGCATGATGGCCTGGGAGTTGAGCGGAGATGGGGCGGATGGGGCACTGCTGCAGTCCATGCATCACGGCCTGAGCGTAAAAGTATCGTCGGCGGGCGAGGGGAAGGCTGCACATTGAGAGGGTATGTACATATCTATACCCGACGTCATCCTGAGCGTAGTGCAGCGGAGTCGAAGGACCTGCTTTTCTTGTGTATAAGCGCCAAGGTCAAAGACAAAAGCAGGTCCTTCGACTACAACTGATGCTTGCGCGTCAGTTTCCGCTCAGGATGACACAGTGTTTGAAGGGGTTAGAAGCGGGAAACAATTTGCGCACACCCGTTCAGGATGACACTTATATTCATCCCTGGCCTGACGCAATCTGCCATAGCAGCATGGCGTTGAGCCCGATGATGACTGTAGCTACTGTCCACCCTAGCCGCCGGGTGAGCGGCTGATTAGCAAACCGGTTCATGACAGAAGTACGGCCGGTGAGTAGCAGCAAGGGAATGAGCGCGAACGGCAGCGCGAACGACAGGATGACCTGCGACAGTACGATGATTTTGAGTGCGTCCAGGCCAAGGCCGATGACGATGAGGGACGGGATGAGCGTGAGCAGGCGGCGGAGAAAGATGGGGAACTTGACGTCGAGAAAACCCTCAAGCACCACCTGACCGGCCATGGTGCCCACTGTCGAGGACGACAAGCCCGAGCACAGCAGGGCAATAGCGAACAGGGTGGCTGAGGCCGGACCGAGCAGCGGACCCAGGGTGCGGTGGGCGTCCTCAATGGAAAAGCCGCCGCCGCCGGTGTGCACACCGGTAAATGCGGCTGCGGCCACGATCACCATGGCGGAATTGACCAGCCAGGCACCGTTCATGGCTACCAGGATGTCAATTTTCTCAAAGAACAGCATGCGTGCGCGCGCAAGGTGATGCGAGAGAGGATCATGGGCGAGTAGGGTGGCATGGCGTGACTGCTCGCGCACACGGGGCTGCACCAGGGCCGAGTGCAGGTAGATAACGTGCGGCATGACGGTTGCACCCAGCATGGCCACTGCCGCGTAGATGGAGGAGCGCCCGACCTGCGGAAGGAGAATGTGAAAAGCAACACTGCGCCAGACCGGATGTACCAGGGCCAGCTCCCCGGCATAGGCTGCACCGATAAGCGCGACAAAGACGATGATGGCGAGCTCCAGCTTGCGGAACCCGCGCGCCTCAAGCGCCAGCAGCGCAAACACGAACACTGTGGCCAGCAGCGCCGCGAAGAACAGCGTACCGGTACGTGACCAGCCGTGCACCAGGAACCATGGGCCGAACAGCAGGTAAAAGCCGAGTGCCGCGCCGAGGAACTCGGCGAGATCTGTGGCCATGGCCGCGACCTCTGCCGCCAGCCATAGCAGAATCGTAGTGCGCCGGGAAAAATGGTCACGGCAGCTTTGCGGCAGGGTGCGGCCGGTAGCAATGCCGAGCTTGGCCGAAAGATACTGGATGAGAATGGCCATGGCATTGGACCAGAGCAGCACCCACAGCAACCGGTTGCCGAAACGCGCGCCCGCGTCGAAGTTGGTGGCGAAGTTGCCGGGGTCAATGTAGGCAATGCTGGCGACAAAGGCCGGACCGAGGTTGGGCAGCAGGCTTTTAAGATGGCGCAGTCGCGGATGCGACTGATGCAGCATGGCAAGCGGCGCGGGTTGGATTGCTTCAGCCACGTTTACTAAGTATAGGGTCGGGGTAAGACCGCCTGCGCGGCTTGCGGCCACTTCGTGGCGGGTGTTTGATGGGGGCGTGGCTTGCCGACTTCATTTACGGGACGTGCTGCATGAGCGGCTTTTAAGCTCAGGGAGATACCATGACAACTATGTCTGATACCGAACCGCTCGCAAGCCCGCTTGCCGACCCGGACGTGCTGGAGCGCGCCCGCAAGATCAAGGTGTTCCTGATGGATGTGGATGGCACCATCACCGATGGCGGCGTGTGCC
>CAXSHS010000109.1:0-8763 GCA_964237325.1 uncultured Acidobacteriaceae bacterium
GATCGAGCGGGCCTCTTCCATCGCTGCCCTGCTGTCGGTGTACGATCTCGGCTCCCCCACCCACCCTGCGGAACAAGCAGAGCAGCCCGCGGGCAGCCACCAGTTCCTGGAATGGGTGGGTTTGCTGCGCTGCTGCACTGCATTTGAGGCTTACTGCAACGTCTACACCGCAGACCTGACTGAGTCGCAAATACTTGAGTTCCTACTGTTGAACAAGGATTTTCCACACTCCCTGCGCTACTCCGTGGACCGGCTGCGCGATGCGCTGCTGGCGCTGCAACAGGAAAGCGGCAGGCTGGCACCGCAGGGGCTGGTGCGGGTAGCCGGACGCTTGCAGGCCGCGCTGCACTTTGTTGAGACCGCGGACGTGTTGCAGGGCGGGGTAAGCGAGTACCTGCAGATGGTGGCACGCGAGTGCCGGCTGGTGCATACGCTGCTGTATCGGGACTATATTCACTACTCCGTGCAGACCGCGCTGGCGATGTAACCGCTTTGTCGATTTCGCTGCGTACCTTACCGTGAACAAAGGAGAGCCCTATGAAGGCAGTCATTGAGATTCCTGATCTTCCTATAGCCGTACGCAGCATGCGTTTCTACCCGCCTCTCAGCGATGAGGAACTGGAGGACTTTTGTAGCAGAAATGACGATCACCGAATTGAACGTACAAGTGAAGGGGTTATCACAGTTGTGACACCTACAGGATTGGATACGAGCGGCGGCAACGCCGAAATTGTTACGCAGCTTCGTAACTGGGTAGACCTGCGCGGGCATGGCCACGCCTACGACTCAAACACCGGCTACCATCTCCCTGACGGCTCGATGCTAAGCCCTGACGCCTCCTATCTTAGAGCTGAAACAAGGGCTAAGCTTCCAAGGTCCGCGCGCAAGGGGATCCCTCATGTTTGCCCCGAGTTCGTGATTGAACTTATTTCGGAAAGTGATACGCTCGCGGGCTCCAAAAAAAAGATGACCCTGTGGATAGCAAATGGTGTACAGCTCGGCTGGTTGATTGAGCCGGAAAGGAAGCGCGTGTGGGTGTATCTCCCGGACGGACCCGAGCCTGAAGCAGTCTCCGGCAGCTTTATCGACGGTTCAGGGCCGATTGAGGGTTTCCGGCTCAATCTCGACAAGCTGTGGAAAGAGTACCGATGAAGTTCTACTCCGTGCGCCACCTGACCAAATTCACCTACGATCGGCCCATCAGCGAAAGCGTGATGGAGACGCGCATGCACCCGCGCTCTGACTCAAACCAGCGCTGCCTTACCTTTTCGTTGTCCGTGAGCCCGCGCTGCCGCGTGTTTTCCTACCGCGACCACCTCGGCAACCAGGTGCAGCACTTCAACATTCCGGGCGAGCACTCACAGCTTGTTATTGTCGCTGAGTCGCTGATCGAGCAGCAGGCGCTCTCGTTTGTGCCGCATTTTCTGGCGCCTTCCGCTTGGGCTGAGCTCGATACACTAGTGAGCGAAGGCGACTACTGGGAGATGCTGCTGCCGAGCGAGTTTGCCGCGCCCACACCGGCCTTGCTTCGTCTAGCCAAGACGCTCGATGTGCGCCGCCGCGACGATCCGCTGATGCTGGTTCGCGAGCTTAACACGCGCCTGTATGAATACTTCCGCTACGTGCCGCGCTCTACCCGCGTGGACTCGCCGATTGATGAAGCGATCAACTCGCGCGAAGGTGTTTGCCAGGACTTCGCGCACACCATGATCGCGCTGATCCGCACCTTGGGCATTCCCTGCCGCTACGTAAGCGGCTACATGCACCAGCGTACGACGGATATGGAAACCGGGCCTGACCGCTCGCTTCCGAACGCGACCCATGCCTGGATCGAGGCGTTTTTGCCGCACCTGGGATGGGTGGGGTTCGACCCGACCAACAACCTGCTGGCGCATGAGCGGCACATCCGTACCGCGCTGGGCCGCGATTACGCCGATGTGCCGCCGACCCACGGCATCTATCGCGGACGAACCAAGACCGAGCTGTATGTGGCTGTCAAGGTGGATGCTTTCGACGAGCCGCCCGCCCTGGACCGCGAGCTGCCGATCCCGGAAGATTGGTCGGTCATGGTGGAAAAGGCGCAGGAGCCGCCGCATCCGGCTTCGCCGCTGCTTGAGATCCAGCAGATGCAGCAACAGCAATAGAGCATTTGGCGCCTAAATAGATTGCGGTGCTAGGCTTTGCCAATGGGCTTTGGAGATTTGCTTGGCAACGATACCCCTGTGCGCCTGCTGCGCGAGTGCCTGGCTGCCGGGCGTTTGCCGCATGCCATGCTGCTGAGTGGCCCGCGCGGTGTGGGTAAATACACCCTGGCGCTGATGGTAGCGCAAGCCGCCAACTGTCTCCAGCCGCCTGCAAGCGAGCTGCCTGATTTTTGCGGCCAGTGCCGGAATTGCATCCGCATTGCTGCTGCCGCGCCTCTGCGCGAACGGGTCTCGGAGGCGGTAGCTGCGCGCGAAGAGCTGCGCGATGCCGATAAGAAAGACACGCGCGTGCTCATCCAGACACACCCTGACGTGCTCGTAATCCCGCCTGATCCCCCGCAACTGCTCATCAAGATAGGGCAGGTACGCACCGTCATCCGCGAAGTGTACCGGGTGCCTGCCGAGGCTAGCCGGGCGTTTTACATCTTTACAAGCAGCTCGTTCATGAAGGAGGCGGCCAATGCCCTTCTCAAAGTGCTGGAAGAGCCCCCGGCCCACGCGACGCTTATCCTGCTGTCGAACAATCCTCAAGAGCTGCTGCCGACTATCCGTTCCCGGACTGCCGCTTTTGCCCTCGGCACTCTGCCGGCTGACCAGGTGGAAGTGTTACTTGCCGAGCACCGCCCGAACTGGAAACCTGCCGAGCGCGCCTTAGTGGCAAGGTTGAGCGGGGGTGCACCGGGAGCTGCCTTTGCGTTCGATGTAGCCGTCTATAAGGAGCATCGCGCCTCAGCCCTGCTGCTTTTACGCAGGGCCCTGGGGGAGCCGGACTACAGTGCCCTGTTCCGCATGACGGAGGGCTTTCGCGCCGGGGCTGAAGGTCAGGAGAAGACCGCCGCCCTGCTGCGCGGCGTCATGAGCCTGCTGCGCGACATGCTGCTGCTAAAAGAAGGGCAGCCGGAGATGGTACGCAACCTCGACATGGCCCGCGAGCTTGGGTCGCTGGCAGAAAACGCCACGTTCCACTGGATTGAAGGCGCAGTCCGAGGCGTGGATGAAGTAGAAACCGGGATGCGGCGCAATCTGCTGCGATCGCTTTCGCTTGATGCCATGGTCGGGTCGCTCGGCAGTGCTGCGAGCCGACGGAACAAGTGGATGTAGCAGAGGCTCACTTCGGTAATTGACTTTCGCACATTCTCTGACTTTCGATGTACCGGTCTGTGAAATTGTGGTCTAGGATAAGCGCAAGAAACCCAGACATACGGACAGGTCAGATCGGACTCTTTCGTAGCCGCCTCTGCCTGGAGCCTGATGAAGCGATAGACCATGGCTCAAGCAACTAAGTTGTACGACCTCTCCGCGCCTGTGGCTGCGCCTCCGCCCCGGTCTCTGCCACCAAGGGCATTGCCGTCGGTAGACGTGGGGGAGCCATCGCAAATGGAAGCACCACGCAAGCTGGTGCGCCCTCGCCTGCCCGAGCATATGGCGGAGCCTGCCAAGGCACCCCGCCGCCTGCGCGGAGCTGCTCCGCTGGCCCGGCATGAAGGACATGCTCCTATTCAACCTCGCGCGGCAACAACCGCAGCCAGCCAGGCAGAGTCGTTCTACTTCCAGAAGCAGATGCAGACACAAACGCCGATGGTCTTTGTACTGGAGGATGGGGAAAGTATCCAAGGAGTGGTGGAGTGGTTCGACCGCGACACCATCAAGGTACGCAATGCGACGCGGACGCTGATTTTCAAGCGAAGTATCAAGTATCTGTACAAGGCCGAGGGCGAAGGCTAGTTGGGTTATGCGGTACGGGCAGCTTTGCGCAGGCGGTCACATAACGCGACTCCTACGCCGGTCTCTTGCGGAAGCGGACACACAATGCGCTCGACGCCTGCATCATCAAGCGCACGTAGCCCGGCGAAGAGCCTCTGCGCCAGCTCTTCAGGCCGGTTCCACCGGCCCCAATCGTAGAGGGCGACGTTAAGATTCAAGGTCCTTCGCTCAGCTGTCGGCAATAGCCCATCCGGCACCATGGCACCGGTCTTTGTCGCGCCGGCAAGTGCTTCCAGAAACTCCTGTGCTTGCGCGGGGCCGAACTCGACCAGCACCAAGCGCGCCCTGGGGGCATAGTGGCGCAGCCCCACTCCTGGGGAAGGAAGCGCCTCCGGCAGCGCTGAGAACGGCTCGGCAGCGTACGCAACCACTCGCGGCCACACGGAGCTCAGCTGTTCGAGAGTAATAGCACCGGGCCGGTAGACAACGCATGGATCCTCGCAGGCGTCCACCACGGTCGACTCCATCCCATGCTCCGCTGGGCCGCCGTCAAGCACTGCGTCAATGCGGCCGTCAAGGTCTGCGAGCACATGCGCCGCGGTGGTCGGGCTCACATGTCCAAACAAGTTGGCGCTGGGCGCTGCTACCGGCACACCGGCCGCCTGCAGCAGCGCCAGCGCTAACGGGTGACGCGGCATGCGCACACCCACCCGCGCGCGCCCCGCTGTCACTGCGTGCGGGATTGCAGGGCCGCGAGGCAGCAGCAGTGTAAGCGGCCCGGGCCAGAAGCACTCCATCCATAACCGTGCAGGCTCAGGTACATCGGCTACCACACTTTCCAGCATCTCCGAGTCGCACACGTGGACGATCAGGGGGTCCCATGCGGGACGCCGCTTGGCTTCAAAGATTTTTGCGACTGCTTCTTCATTCAGCGCATTGGCACCTAGACCGTACACGGTCTCCGTGGCAAACGCGACAGTGCCGCCCGCTCGCAGAATGGCCGCAGCCTGCGCGACGCCGGCAGTGCCATCTCCCAGACGCAACGTGTGCCTGCCCATTGCTCCATTATGCCCTCCGTATACTGGCGCTATGGATGCGGTTGAAATCGAGGTGAAGTTTCGTGTGGAGGACGTCTCGGCGCTTCGAGCACAGCTGCTGATTATCGGCTTCCATGAGCAGACGCCGCGCACCTTTGAGCATAATGTGCTGTTCGACACACCTGCACATACATTGCGCGCGGCGCATTCCATCCTGCGCATCCGGCGCTACGGCGAGCGCTGGGTACTGACCCATAAGTGTCTGCCGCCGGACTACGACCCGGCCGAGCGCCTCAAGCATCGCCGGGAAACCGAGACGGCTATCGCCGATGGCGAGGCCCTTGCCACTGTGTTTGAACGGTTGGGATACGTGCGCACATTTCTTTATGAAAAGTGGCGGACAGAGCTTGCGGACGGCACAGGCCATTGCGTGATCGATGAAACGCCTATCGGCATTTTCGCTGAACTTGAAGGGCCGGAAGCATGGATCGACAACCGAAGCCGCGCGCTGGGGCTCGCACCGTCTGACTTACTGACGCTCAGCTACGGACGCTTGTTTGAAGCTTGGCGCGTGGAAACCGGAAGCAAAGCAGAGCAGCTTACGTTTGCGGAATGCGTTTTTGCCTAAAGTATTTGCGAGCTACCTGCCCGCCAGAAACCGGTCGATTACCGGAGCAACTTCGGCAAGCTCGCAACCGGGTGCCATGTGCCCGCAGTCCGAGGTCAGCACCAGTGTTTGCGCATGCAGCAGCCGTGCCACCGCGAGCGCGGGAACAGGGTTCACCATGTGGTCCTGCTGCGCGTTGATGATCAGCATTTTTGCCTGGATGGCGCGCACAGCAGCGTAGATGTCGCCGCCATGCGCAATGTCCTGCGTAAGCATGGCCTGCAACTGGCGCAGGTAGTCGTTCGCGTCGGTGCCGGTGTGCGTCTCAGCGCCGGTACGCGCAAAAAACTGGGCAAAGCCTTCACGCGTGGTGTGGTCGACAATGTACTCCGGGGTGGACAGGTGCATCTGGTGCAGGTATGCGACCATGGGCAACGCCGGGTTCGTTGTATAGCGGCCTGCCTTGTAGTCCGGATCGGTTTCAAGCGCCTGCTTTTCTGCCGACCATAGGAACTCGTCATAGGACGTAAGCTGCGGAGTACCGACAATCGAGACAGCGAGGTCCATTATCGCGGGTGCATTGACGGTCCACTCAAAAACCTGCATGCCGCCCATGGACTGCCCCACGACTGCGTGCAGGTGCTGCAAGTGCAGTGTGTCGCGCACCAGCCGCTCCTCGGCGCGCACCATATCGCGGATGGAGAACACGGGAAATGCCGTGCCGTGCTGCGTGGCGCTGTTTGAGGGTGACGAGGAAACGCCGTTCCCGAAGGGGTCCACCAGGATGACAAAGTATTTGTCTGTGTCGATGAAGTGCGCAGGCCCGGGGCCCACCAGCGCGCCTGCATCGCCGCTGCGGCCGGTAAACCACATGGGGAACAGCACGGCGTTGCTGCGGGCGCTATTGAGCGTGCCATAGGTGCGATAACCCAGGCGACAGGTTTCAATAGCCGCGCCGCTGTCGAGCTTGCAGGTGCCGAGCTCGGCAAATTGCAGCGGCGATTGTTGCTGAGCGCATGCACTTGCCGCCGCAAACAAGCCAAGCAAAACTACAGACAGCAGCTTCATGCGTTTGCTACAACCGGTGCCGCGCCAAGCTCTGAGAAGTCTGCAATGCGGCCTAGCTCCCGCACTATGGTCTGCAGCAACGCGAGCCGGTTGGCACGCAACATTTCATCTTCTACGAGCACCATGGTCTCGTCGAAAAAGCGATCAACATGGGGGCGCAGTGTTGCGATAGCGGCAAGCGCGCCCACGTAGTTGCGCTCCACCCGGAATGCTTCGACAGCCGGTAGCAGCGCCTGCACTGCACTCCACAGGTTCAGTTCGGCCAACTCGACAAGCATGGCAGGCTGCACTTGCGGGGCAACTGCCAAGCTTTTTTCACCGGCTTGGCGCAGAATGTTTTTCGTGCGCTTCCACGCTGCGGCAATGGCGGCAAAATCGTCGGACCCGCGCACCTGTGCCAGCGCTTCCGCACGTGCCTGCGCGTCGGGTACAGTCTCAACGTCTGTCGCAAGAATGGCATTCACAACATCAGACGGCGCGGCGCATACCTCGCGGAGATAATAGCCCAACCTTTCCAGCAGGAAAGCTCTTACGGGTACCGTATCTGGAGATGTAGCTGGATGATCGCCATGGGTGCTGTCAATCATTTGCGACAGTGATAGCGGTAACTTAGAGACTGCGAGAATCTTGATAATGCCATTGGCAGCACGGCGCAGCGCGTAAGGATCACGAGACCCACTTGGGGCTAGACCCAGCGCGAACAAATCTGCGATGGTACCCATGCGATCGGCTAGCCCAAGAATTTGACCGTAGATAGTGGGAGGGGTAGCGTCACTGATCGAAGCGGGCTTGTATTGCCAATAAATTGCTTGCGCAACCGCTTCCCTGTCGGCGTAGTTACCGGCGCTATCATTACGCACATATAACGCGCCGACGATACCTTGCAGTTCTGTAAATTCCTTCACGAGTTCGGTCGTGAGGTCTACTTTTGCAAGCTCTACGGCTTCCCTAAGCACTTGCTGATTCATAGGGATTGTCAAATTTCTGATGGCGTTCATGATTTTGTATGCGATCTGCTCTGTGCGCTCTGTCTTTTCCCTATAAGTGCCGAGATCCTTCTGAAATGTCACACCCTCAAGAAATACTTTGCGAGCAACCAAATCTGTTTTGTGGTCAAAATCCCAAAAGAATTGTGCATCGCTGAAGCGCGCACGCAGCACCCGCTCATTGCCGTGCCGGATCACGGCTTCGCCGCGCTCGTCTGTCACGGTATTGAGCACAGTGAGAAAGTGCGGCAACAGTTTGCCTTGCTTGTCTCCGACAGCGAAGTATTTCTGGTGGTCGCGCATGACAGTCACCAGCACTTCTTCGGGCAATGCAAGATACTCCGGCGCAAAGCTGCCGAGTACGACTGACGGCCACTCTGTGAGGTGGGTGACCGCATCGACCAGGGCCTCATCCTCGCGCCAGCGTGCGCCCGAAACCGTGCGGGTTACGCGATCAAGCTCCTTACGGATTCGGTGTCGCCGCGCCTCTACATCGGCCGTCACATGCACCGAGAGCAGTGTCTCGATGTACGCACCGGAATTTGCAACTGCAACCGCCTCAACCCCGTGCAGCACGCGGTGCCCATAGGTCTTGCATCCTGCTGTAACACCTGCAAAACTTAGCGGCACAACCTCTTGATCGAGCAGCGCCAACAACCATTGCACAGGTCGCACAAACCGCTCGGGCTTGCTCGCGCGCCAGTACATCGGCTTGGGCCAGCCCAGCGCGCCGATTTCCTGCGGCAGCAACTCCGCCAGCAGCGTCGCGGCATCACGCCCAGGACGTAACACGCGCGCGCTCACATACTCGCCCTTCGCAGTTGTAACCGGCTGCAGTTGCTCCATGGCCACGCCGGCTTTCTTGGCAAAGGCATGTGCGGCAGGCGTGGGCGCGCCTTCCTTAAAGGCGATGGCCCATGCTGAACCGGTCAGCACTTCTTCTGAGTCTGCCTGCTTCGCGGCGACTCCGCGCACCAGCACGGCCAACCGGCGCGGTGTGGAGTACGTTGCGATCTCGGCTCCAGGCGTCAGCAGGCGCTCGCGCTCCAGGAGTGCCTGCACACGTTCACCAAGCTCAGCCTGCGCGCGGGCAAGCATGCGTGCCGGTACTTCTTCGAGCCCAATCTCCAGCAGAAAATCAGCCATGCTGCTTCCCT
>CAXSHS010000110.1:0-8704 GCA_964237325.1 uncultured Acidobacteriaceae bacterium
CCCAAGTGGTAAGGGAGAGGTCTGCAAAACCTTTATGCGCCGGTTCGATCCCGGCTCGCGCCTCCATTCCTTGTATATAGAGTGTTCTTCAAACTTCCAGAGCTTAATACTAATTCATGGATTCTTTGCGCCCTCATGCGCCAGACGGTCGTAATTGAGAATCGCATTGAACACCAGCGCATAGCTGCCGATCGTCTCGCCGCGATAGATAGGGTTGATGGCGAATAGCAGCACGTTTCCCCGGCCTAGATGTGCATCGACAACGGCGGCACGCTCCGCTAGTGGGGCCGAATTTTCAAGCAAGCCTGAGAGCAGCAACTGCTTGGTGCCCGCGAAGCGCAACAGCACTTCAGGCCGCATCGCCGCGGGAATCAAAAACGGGTTGTTACGCGCCTGCTCTTCGTTGAGCGGTACAGCCTGCCATGGCTCCACATTCGGCAGGGCAGGGTGCCGCTCCGGGGTACGGTCTTCCGGAGCGTCTTCATCATTCGGACCGCCGCGTCCGGTCACGCGGTGCGTGTCCTTCTCCGTCGGCGGATTTCTCCCGCTGGTGGTGTTGCTGATGTTGAAAGCCATGCCCGACTCGCTATAAACAGGCAGCTGCCCGCTGTAGCCATAGGTAACCGGCGCAGTTGCGGATACCGGCACAGAGCCGAGCACGCTGCCGACCAGGTTCACGTTTGCGGTAGAGGCAGTGGAAACGCCGGGCGTAAGGCCCGCATCGATGGCGAACTGCGCGCTATCTTCACTCGTGATGAGCAAGCCGCCGTGCTCGACAAAGCTGCGCAGGTGCTCAACGCCCGCCTCGCCGAGTCCGGGGCGCATGTCAGGAGTAGAGTCGATGCGACCCAGGTTGGGAGTGAGCGGCGTGGTTTGCCATGGCTGCGCGTTGCCATACATCGGCAGGCCCTGCACAATTTGCGAAGACGCCGTGTGGCCGGTGACCGGCGCGAACAGGATGACGTCGTACTTCGCGCGCAGGTCGGTCTCGCTCGCAGCAGTCTGCGTGCTGATGTAGGTGTACGGGATGCCGAGTGAATCGAAAGCCTCGCGCCACCAGCCTTCAGTTTGCGTGGCAAGCCAGGTGTGCATCATGGCAATGCGCGGCAGGTGGTCGAGCGTGTGCCGTTTGACGTCTGGAATGGCATTGAGAGAGATCGTGTGATCGCCTAGATCTAGTTTGTGCAAAGCACTCTCAAATAGATCATCGTCAGCCTGGTTTGCGATAAATAGCGACCCTATAGGGAAGGTGTTGCCGTTTACTGTGGCAGGCTCTTCGAGGACGGTAATTTTCGAATTCGGCAAAGTGTATGCGAGCGCGAGAAGGCTGCTTTGCCCAGTATTTTTGAACGCCCAAACTCCTCCGAAAGTGCTGCCTCTGCTAACTCCAAAGCTTTTAAAATCCAGTGTTGACATTTTCGCACGCAAAATCGCCGGATCGACCACGCGCGTCACCTTGGCGTTGAACAGCAAGCTGAACGACCACGCAGTGTCATCGTACGCATGTTTCTGTTGGTCTTCCGGCGCCCAATACTGCCGGTCGAGCAGCGCGTCAGCAACGCGCGAAAACGGCTGGTCCATGCGGATGACATACGAGCCGACAGGAAAACTCACCGGTGTGGTTTTTTCTGCTGCCACCGGTTCTCCGGCGGCTATCGGCGAGGTCTTGGAAGGATCAGCGGCGTTTTCGCCCAGCGAAGCCGCCTGATCACTTGCCGTCACGTTCACCGTGGCCGCTTCCGTCAGTTGTGAAATCTCCACATGCTGTTTGGTCAGCGTCCGCAGCAACTCTAACCGGCGGTTGCTGTAGGCATCATCGGCACTCAGCACATATGCCGCAGGCCCATTTGAATCAGGCTTAGTTACCGACCGCTTGGCCTTGACGTAATAATCGTCAAGAAAATGCTCGCGGTTTTGCGCAAAGTACGACAGTGTCGTCAGTAGCGCAGACTGCTCATAATTGTTGTTGTCTCGCTGCGACCACATCACGCTCGCAAGCGGCGGGTTCTGGCGATACCATGCGCGGCTATACGCATCAGGCGGCAGGATGCGGCGTACCGTATCCGCGCCGCCGTTGCCGAAGGTCTCATACAGACGGCTGATGCCGTTATGCATCCCGGCCAGAAACATCAGGTAGCCGGGGCTCCAGGTGTCGAAGTCGCCATGCGTGTACACGCCCGGAAAGCCAAGTGACTGCATCTGCCCGACATTGTTCCAGCCCAGCGCGGCCCACTCATCGGCGAGCAGCGGATCGATCCATGCGTTATAGGGCCCGTCGCCGACCGTGTTGTCGTAGAGAAAAGGCTCGGACTCATGCAGGTCATGCAGCACCTGGGCGTGATACTTCAGAAAGGTATCGAGCACATGCTGCGTAAGCTGGAGTGTCATTGCCATCGCATCGCGGTTGTTGTCGTGCGCCACATAGTGGCCCCAGTACAGTAGCCGCGGGTAGGTCTCGCCCGGGTGCGCCAAGTGCCACTTATACAGGTCCACCATGCGGTCTCGCCCGTCTACCTCGACTACCGGCGTGATAAGTACGACCATATGTTGGCGGATGAACTGAATGTAGGGCGAAGTATCGACCGCAAGCCTGTAGGCAAGCTCCATGAGCGCGGTGGGTGAGCCGGTTTCGGTCGAATGGATGGTGCCGGTGATGTAGTAGACGGGGAAGCTCTGTCGGGCGATTACGGAGGCTTGCTCATCCGTAATGGCAGGCTTGCCGCTTGCGGGCCGTGGATCGGCCAGCTGCGCGAGCCGCGCGTTATTTGCGTCCATTTGCTTCAACAGCGACTCGTCGCCGACAGCGGCGGCGATCATTTCGCGGCCTTCCTCACTCTTGCCGATAGAAACCACCTGCACGCGCGGCGTGTGTGCGGCAAGCAGGCGAAAATACTTGGCCACTTCTTCCGAGTCCGGCAGCTTGCCCGGTGCACCCGCGATGTCGCCGATTACTGCCGCCGGTGTCGGCACTCCGGTCTTGGAGGCCGGCAGGTAGTCGGTCAATGCCGAGTTGAAGTACGGCTCTGTTGTGTACCGGGCAATAGCCGCCGTGTAGTCCCGGTCGACCGCCTGACCGGGGTCGCGCGCATACTGCTCAAGCATCGCAGGCGGAATGGCAGGCGCAGGAGTTTGCGCGATGGCTGCGGCAGCGGCGGCAAGCAGACAAAGAGCCGGGGCGAAAAGGCGGGGAATCATGGACACTCCTGCAAATCGAGAAACACAATGTACAGTTCCAGGCGCATAGCACCACCTGCTGAACGTATGCGGAGAGTACTTGAAAATTCTTCTCACCAGAAGAAAGTTTTCGGGTCAGCCGCTCAAAGCCGCTATAAAGTGCAACGCAGGTCCTTCAAGAATGCCTTGGATAAGATGGTTGTCGCCGGTTCTCCATGGCCTGAACCGCTCTTACTTGCCGATGCAGAAGGTAGAAAAAATCAGGTGCAGAATGTCAGTGGAAGTAGTGGCTCCGGTAAGGGTGTCGAGTTCGTGCAGAACGGTGTAAAGATCAAGCAGCAGGATCTCGTGCGGTAGGTTGCCGGTAGCGGCTTGTTGGGCTGCCCGGATGGCATTGGAAGCGTTTGAGACTGCGGTATGCTGCCGCAGATTGGTGAGCATGGCTGTATCGGGGGCCGTGCCGTGTTTGCCCAGCAGCAGTAACTCCAGCGCATGTCGTAAAGCCTCTATCCCCGCACCGGTTTGCGCTGAGCATAGTATCTGCGGTACGGATAAAGCTTGCTTCCCGAAACCTCCGCTAGCCGGCAGCAAACTTTCCGTATCAGTACGTCTCTTTGTATCGACAGATACAGGCGTATCAGCTTTGTTATTTGAACTGAGCAGGTCAGACTTGTTGAGCGCCACCAGCAAGGGCCTACCTTGCGCCGCATCGAGCAGAGCTTCCTCTTCAGCATTCAGCGGCTCGGTGCAGTCAAGCACCAGCAGTATCAAACCGGCATCGGCAAATGCTTCGCGGGAACGAGTAATGCCGATCCGTTCAGCTTCGCTTGCGGCCTCGCGCAGCCCCGCCGTATCGACCAGCGATACCGGAACACCGCCGATGGAAAGCTGCTCCGCCACGGTGTCGCGCGTGGTGCCGGGCTCGGCGGTCACAATGGCTCGCTCCCGTTCCAGCAGGCGGTTGAAGAGCGAGCTTTTACCGGCATTGGGCCGGCCTACAATGGCGAGTGTGACGCCTTGCTTTAGCAGCCGCCCGCGCGCAAAACTGCGTTCCAGCGGCTCCAGCGCGGCGGCAATCGCCAGCAGTTTGGCGGAAATAGCCGCGTCGCTTGCCACCGGGGTGTCATCTTCGGCAAAGTCGATGCCGGCTTCAAGCACGGCGATGAGCGCGACCAATTCCTGCTTCAACGGGGTAACTTGCCGCGACAGCGCGCCGCCAAGCTGCTGCGCGGCGACTTGCGCCTGCAGCAGGGTTTGCGCCTCGATCAGGTCGCGGACGGCTTCAGCCTGCGTCAGGTCGAGCCTGCCGGAGTGGAACGCGCGCTCGGTAAACTCACCCGGCGCAGCCAGTCGCGCACCATTTCGTCCGGTCCCACCCAGCAGCAGGCGCAGCACATGCTCCAGCAGTACAGGCGAGCCGTGCGCCGCGATTTCGACCACGTCTTCGCCTGTATAAGAATGCGGGGCAGGGAAGTATGTAATCAAAGCCTCGTCCAGCTTGGTGCCGTCAGGCTCAATCAGATGGCAGTAGTGCGCATGCGCGGGCCGCAGCTGGGGCGGCAGGCCGCGCTGTAGCGGCAGAGTCAAAGCTAGTGCGTCCGGTCCACTAAGGCGCACAATGCCGATGCCGCCGCGGCCCGGCGGAGTAGCAATGGCTGCGATCGTGTCGTGGTCAGGCATGGCGGTCGCTAGCGGCGGCGATTGCGATCCGGCTCACGCCGCCCGCGTTGCCCGGGTTCTCCGTAGGGCCTTTCGTTAACCGCAGGTTGCGGCGGCGGTGTGTAGGCACTGCGATCGTAGCCTGCCGGAAAAACCACAAGCACGCGCTGCGCGCCTTCTCCAAATGAAGCTGTTTCCACCTCGGGCAAACTGCGGAAAGCCAGGTGGAGCAACCGCCGTTCGCGCGAATTGGTAGGCGCAAATGCAAAGGGCTGCCCGGAGCGAATTACAGCTTCGGCAGCTGTTTTCGCGCGCAGCCGCAACTCCTGCGCACGCAGGGCTTTATAGTTTTCAGCGTCGAAGGAAACCTTGTCGTGCTCTTCACTTTCCAGGCGAATCAGCTTGGCTGCTATATGCTCCATGGCGCGCAGCAGCTCTGCATTGCGCTCCACTAACAGAGGCGCGTCGGGTCCGGAGAGCTCGACGTAGATTTCGCGCGCTTCCAGGCCATCCGGGTCCGCTGCACCTGCCCCTGCAACGATGCGATAGCGCAGGCGCATGCGTCCGACAGTGGTCAGCAATTTTAGAAATTCAACAATGGTCTGGGCGGCGGCTTGATAATCGGCAATCGGCACCCGTCCAGTTTACAGACCTAAAAACCGCCTGCGCAGCTAGCGGTTACTTCGTGACGCATTCTTGTAAATAACAAAGACACCTCACGAAGTGACCGCCCTCCCGCAGGGGAATTTAGGCCTTACGCGCGTTCACGATCTTAGCGTTCAACACTTTGCCATTTTTCTTGGCCGCGCGCCGCATGGCCATCTCGCGCATCTCGCGGCCCATGGCGGTCTTGTTCATTGCCAGTTGGATGACAATACCCAGCAGATTGGAAGCTGCCCAGTACAGGGCTAGTCCCGCGCCGATGGACCAGGTCATGAAACCGAAGACCGCCGGCATGGTGAAGGCCATCATGCGCTGCTGCTGTGGGTCAGTACCCGGTTGCGGTGTCAACCAGCTCACTAGGAACATGGTGAGCACAAAGAAGATTGGCAAGATGTGCAGCGGATCGGGCGAGCTCAGGTCAGGCACCCACAACCAATGCGCCTGGCGCAGCTCAATCACGTTTGACAGCATGCGGTAAAAGGCAAACAGCAGCGGCCACTGGATGAGCATGGGCAGGCAGGAGCCGAACATATTTACGCCATTGTCCTTCTGCAGCTTCATAACCTCGGCGTTCATTTCCTGCCGTTTGGGGTCAGTGGCCTTGTACTTAGCGTAGCGCTGCTTGATGGCTTCCATCTGCGGCTGGATGCGCTGCATCTTCATGCTGGAGCGCATCATGGCCACGCGGGTGGGCAACGTCAGCAGGCTCAGCAGCACCGTGAGGATCAGGATGGACCAGCCCCAATTACCGACAATATGGGTGTGCAGCCAGCGCATCAGCAGGAACATGGGTTTGGACAGTACAGTCGCAAAACCGAAGCTGACGATCTTGTCCAGGCTGGGTCCGCCGTTGGCACCATGGATGGCGGCAAGTGTGCCGTCAAGCGATTTGGGGCCGACGTACAGGCGTGTATCGAGCACACCGTTCGTAGTGGCTTCTGCCACGCCCAGTACCGGTGCCTGGATCGTCTCGCCATTGTCAGCCTTCTTCGCGTTTTTGGGGATGTCCACCGCATGCGAAAGTGTAACCAGGCCGGTTCCGACCGGGTGGTCGGGCAGGAAGATCGCTGTGAAGTACAGGTCAGAGACACCGGCCCAATCGTAGGTGCCGTGCAAAGTGTTGCCGCCGGAAATCTTCTTGTACTCAACCTGATCGGCTTTGCCGTTCAGGCTCTGGTCAAAGGTGCTTCCGGCGTACTGCGGCAGCGTGGTCTGGTCACCGAAGCCTGAGGGCCATGCAAGCGCTGCCGTTACCGGCGCGCCGTTCTGTGTAACAGAGACCCGCGCATGGATGATGTAACTGTTGTCGAAGGTGAAGGTCTTGGTCACCGACAACCCATTGGCGGAGTAGGTGTAGGTAATGGAGCCGGGCGCGGTCAGTGTTGAGGCTGTAGACGAGGGCACATAGAGAGCGTCAGCAAGGCCGGCATCAAGCGCGGGCTGGTAGGTGTAAAGCGACAGCGGATAGCCGAATTTAGGAGCCGCGTGGTGGTTCACCAGGTCAAGCTGCTTACCTTCTGCGTCCTTATAGTGACTATCCTTCAAAATCCAGGAGGTAGCTTGGCCGCCTCGATTGGAAAACGTGATCCTGTACAGCGAGTTCTCGACAACGAGCGGCGTAACTGCAGTAGCCTGCACGGCATTGGTGTCCGGCACGGCGGATGTGCCTGCGGAAAGCGGTGTGGCAGGTGCCGCCGGCAGCATCGTAGCCGCGTGCTGAGCAGGAGCGGGTGGCAGCGGAGCATTTTTCTGTTTGAAGTACTGCAAGCCGAGAAACACCAGCAAAAACAGGCCAAAGTACAAGAATACTGAGTTGCTGCCGCCCGGGGCGCCTGGGCCACTTGCGCCTTGCTGGTTTGGATTCTTAAATTCCGCCAAAGTGGTTCTTCCTGGTGTTCTAAAAGTTCTGGGATTACCGTACTGCTCTATGGTACCTGTGCGCACGATGGGAGGCAGACCGCTCGGTAAAAAGCCCTACAATGTGGGTTTCGGCACAGGATCCCAGCCGCCGCGTGACAGGGGATTGCACCGCAGCAGCCGCCAGATAGCCATGGTACTTCCGCGTGCCCAGCCGTGCTGAGCCAACGCCAGTACGGCGTATTCTGAGCATGTAGGTTGGTAGAGGCATCCGCCTCCGCCCAGTGACAGCGCATGAAGAACTGGTGAGAAGAGCCATTTGTAAATCTGGAATAGCGCATCAAGAACGCGATGCCGGGCGTTTTGTGCAGTCATAGCAGGCTCTATTTTGGATTCTGCGGAGACTTCTGCGGCTTGCCGGAGGCTTTGCTTCGGCGCTGTGTTCGAGGTAGCGGAGTGTTCAGCTCCCCGGCTGCCAGTTTGCGGGCGATTGTCGCGAATACAGCTGCCAGCTCTCGCTCCAGTGCAGGAAAAGGCATCACGGCAACCACCGGTCGCGGGTGCAGAACCACATCCGTCTCTAAGGGAAGCAGGTGCAGCGACCCACGCGCAACTACACGTACCCGCCGCTTGATGCGGTTGCGCAGCACGGCATTGCCTATTGCGCGTGGAACGGTAATACCAAATCGTGCAGCCTGAGCAGAAGCAGAGGCTTGGAGACGAGTTCTATAAAAGAAGCTGAGCGAAGTGCTTTGATGTTTGCGACTTACGCCGTATACCAAGCCGTAATCAGCATGCTTGCGCAGCCGGTGTGTGGAGGGCATAGTCATAGCAGCCGATACTCCCTGCTAATCGCGGAAACCGGCAGAGACGGCAATCTTATGGCGGCCCTTGGCACGGCGGCGCGATAGCACAGCAGCACCGCTTTTGGTCTTCATGCGGGTACGGAAACCGTGGGTCTTGGAGCGATGGCGGCGATTGGGCTGGAATGTGCGCTTCGGCATGGCGGGTGAACTCCTTACTTGATCTGAAGTCCACAGTGGGGAGTGACAAGGCAAGCCCGGGGACGAACTCAAAGTATAGCGCAGCCGTCGTCCTCGGGAAAGAGCGCTTTGGCTTCAGATCTCGCAGGAGGCGGAATAGTACCTCAGGTATGCGCGAAACTCAAGTATTTTCAACTTCGGGTACCCTTGCGCAAACCCTCTACAAACACACATTGCAAAGACCTTCACCATCCTCTGTGCAACTTGGGAGGAAGCACAAGCAGGGCGTGAAAACAAGCATCATAGCGCTCTGTAATTGTGCTAGTCTGAGCCTCGCTCGAACGATCCACGGTTTACTGCAAAGCCTG
>CAXSHS010000111.1:0-8642 GCA_964237325.1 uncultured Acidobacteriaceae bacterium
CGGCGGTTGCAAGCCTGCAGAGCTCGGTGACCGACCTGCAAGCCAATACCGCATCAGTAGCCGCGACGATCCAGAGCGACCAGACCGCGACCAAAAAGGCGATTGAGCATCCGGACACTGTTCACTACAAGGGTGTCGACCTGAGCCTGACGAATTCATTCATCGAGTTTGCCGCTGTAGACCGGTCCCGCGCGACCGGAGGCGATATCAATACTTCGTTCCTGGCTACACCGTTTGCCGCCTCGGACGCAGGTCATATCAGCGAGTTTTTTGAGTCCGCTCGTCAGTCGCGTTTAGCTATTACCGCGCTGGGCAAGATCAGTGACACCAAGCTCCAGGCGTACTACGAGCTGGACTGGCTCGGCACCGGTATTACCTCAAATAATAATCAATCCAACAGCTACGTGATGCGCCAGCGTCAGCTATGGGCGCAGGCAGCGTTCCAGCGCGGCCTGACTATCACCGGGGGTTCACAGTGGACCCTGGCGACGGAAACCCGCAACCTGCTCGACAACAAAACCGAAATCCTGCCGGATACGATCGATCCGCAGTACAACGTCGGCTTTGTGTGGGCGCGTCAGCCGGGGCTCCGCGTAACAGATAAGCTCGGCGACCACCTTGCGGTTGGTTTTTCGATTGAGCAGTCACAATTGACCACTCCAAGCTGTATTAGCACGGCGACGGGTACTCCCGTGACGGCCAATGGAGTGACAACCGTGCCTGCGATCGGATGCCCAACCAACTACGTCGCCGGTGCCATCGGCACTGCCGGAGGTTTGTACAATCCGGTCGCAACCTACAGCTACAACCTGTCGCCGGACATCATTGCAAAGATTGCCTACCAGAACAAGTTCGGCCACTTTGAATTGTTCGGCATCGGCAGCACCTTCCGCAGCCGGGTGTACCGGCAAGGCGCGGCGCTGGGCAGTACAAGCACCAGCGCAGTGGGTGCGTTCAACGACAGCACTTTCGGCGGAGGTGCAGGCGGCGGTTACCGCGGCTACCTGGCGAACAAACGGTTTGAGGTCGCTTTGCACGGTCTCTACGGTGATGGTACCGGTCGCTACGCCTCGGCGCAGCTTCCGGACGCCACCATCCGCCCAAGCGGCCAACTGGGCCTGCTACACAACTGGGCTGCCCTGGGTGAGGTATTTGCTCACGTCACGCCGCGACTGGATATGTACGCCGATGCCGGCTTCGAGGAAGTGGGCCGCCGAATTTTTCCGTACGGCAACAGCTTTGAGGGATATGGGTTGAGGACGGCAAACAACAACGGCTGCGGAATAGAAACCACCCCCGGTGCCGCAGCCGGCGGAGTGTACCCGCCGCAGACCAGCGGCTTCATCCCTGCTTCAGTAGCCAATTGCAACGGCTCCAACAAGGACGTTGCCGAGGGCACCATCGGTTACGACTACTACTTCTACAAGGGCCCTGCAGGCCGCTTCCGTCAGGGTTTCCAGTACAGCTGGCTGGAGCGCTCGCTCTATTCCGGCTCCAGCGGAACTGCTCCTAAAGCGAATAATAATATCTTCGAGACCAACATTCGCTATTACCTGCCGTAGATATTTCTTGCATTTGCGGAAAGGCACTCTCCTGAGTGCCTTTTTTGTTTTCGGTCAATATATCGGATTGCATCGTGTTGTTACTGCGGATTGCATCTGGTGAATTGCCACAGGTTGTGGACCAGGGCTGATGCCCAAGTAGAAGTGTTGGCGCTACTCCGGTGTTCTAAAGACGTCACGACTACTTCCCGTTCTTTCCATCTTTTGCGTCCTTTGCATCTTTCGTTTTGCGAGAAAGCTTTTTGAGAGCTTTTTCCGCTTCCTTCACGTCGTCCATCGACAGCTTGCCTGACTCAATAAGACGTGCCATTATCGGCTGCGCGCGGCCTCCAAACAGGTTTAACAGATCGTCGATGAGGGTCCGTTGAGCGTCTTCGCGTGTGATGACTGCGGCGAAGATATGGAAGTTGCCAACCTTGCGGATACGCTCGACCGCTCCCTTGAGCTCCATGCGGTATACAGTGGTTTGAATGGTGGTGTAAGCGGCTTCACGCTTGTTTGGGGCTTGAAGAAAGCTCTCCTGAATTTCACGGATGGAGGAGTTGCTTCGTTCCCAGAACACCTCCATGATTTCGAACTCAAGCCTGGATAGTTTGACAACGGCCAAGTTGATCTCCTACAAACGTTTTCCACCCTACTGTAGATGCTTGGGGGCTAGTCAAAGAGGCCAAAGTAAGCCTGTTTCCATACGTAGGTCATTCTAGGATGTGTGCGCAAGGTATATGAAATACATGAGGGAAAGTGGAAAACTGCGTGTCATCCTGAGCGGAGCGCAGCGGAGTCGAAGGCTCTGCTTTTGCTTTAACCTTTACGCAACCCCGAGGGAAAAGCAGGTCCTTCGATTTCAAATGACGCTTACGCTTCAGTTTCCGCTCAGGATGACACGATTTTAGAGGGAAGGTCGACCTGAACACTTGACAAAGCGGTTCAGGGTGCCACGGTACTGGGTTGTAACCGGGTAGGGTACGCTTCCCAGGCGCCTGTTGTGCGGAGCCCGATCTATAGCCTGGCCGGTACTTGCGCCATGTTTTTCAGGGCCAGTGCGCACTCTTTCTCGTAGTCGAGAATACGTTTGCGCCGCGCACTGTACTTCCAGGTGACGGTTTCCGTAACAATCTTGTATCGCTGCTGCAGGTGATACTTGATGCGGCGCGCCGGGCTGAAGGCCTTTCGGTAAGCCCCAAGCGCAGGGTACTTGCGTATCAGCGACTCGTAGGGAGCCGAGGCCTTTGCGTCCCAGGGTGGAAACGCGCCGTTCCACGGCTTGGGGTTTGACATGAAGTGCATGATCCTGGGCTGGATCGCCTCATACACGCCGCAGTTTTTCATGTAGATGGGGAAGTTCCATCGCAGCGAGAGCGGGGTGAAATGGTCTTGCGCCACGGCATTCAATGCGGACTGATCAGGCCAGATGCCCAGGTGCTTTCCATCTCGAACGTAGGTGAGAGAACGCTCGCAGATGTCGCTCCAACCATCCCCAGCAGCATATACGGCTCCTGAGTTGAAGTACCGGTGGAAGCGAGCGGGGGGTAAACCGATCTCTCGCAAATACCGGCGAAACTCCTCTGCCGAGCGGGTCTTTTCAAGCGCCATGAAAGCCATGGGGTCAGCTGATGCCATCAATTGTCCGGGCGGTAATTCAATGGCAAACAGGTCTTCTAGCGAGCCGGTGAACTGCGTGTCGCCATCGACATAGAAGTAGCTGCGGTAACTTTTTTGTACCAGCCTGTGAAAGAAGAAGCGACCATACATGCCGGGCAGGTTTTCAAAGGTCCGGCTGCTGGCGTGGACGTGCAGGATTCCCTCTTGCTCGCAGACGGTGCTCAGCAGGTGCAGCGAGTCGGGGTCCAGGTCGATGCCGACGATGTAGATATCGGCTGTGTCGTGCGCAGCTTGCGCGCGCGCCTGGATGGCGCTCAGGATGGTTGTAAACAGGTAGCCACGATCTGTACAGAAGTACAGGCAGTTCTTAGCCATTTTTACACCGGTATCCAGTCATCCCGCTGGCTAGAATACATGGAGCCGGAGCAGCAGAACCACCAGCAACAGGACAGTTATGATGCCCCCGGTACCGAAGTACCCCCAGGCACGGCTGTACGGCCAGACGGGCAGTGCGCCGACAGCGAGCAGTATGAGCACGGCGATCAGGACAGCAACCAGCATTTTGCTCCTCTAAAACGCAATAACGCAATGACAGAAGCAATGGCGAACTCAGTCCAGCCCGGCAAGCTCGCGCGCGCGGTGCAGCACCCGCAGCAGCATGGGCGCGGTCAGGCGGCCGGTGTTGGTGTTTTGCAGAGACGGATGATATGTCGCTAGCAGCATGCCGCTAGGCTGCAGCCCCCGGCACGGCAACGCGTACTCGGCACCATGCGAAAACGTGTAAGCACTTCGGCGCTCAATACGTCCGTTGCGCTGCAGGTACGCTGTATATCCATCAAAGGCGATCTTGCCTAGCGCCAGCACCACCCGCAGCCTTGGCAACAAAGCGATCTCTTCATCCAGGTAGGGCGCGCAGTTGCGCAGCTCCTCCGGGTTCGGTTTGTTGTCAGGCGGGGCGCAACGTACCACTGAGGCAATGCAGGCATCACGGAGGCGCATGCCGTCGTCGCGTGCTGTCGCATGCGGCTGCGAGGCAAAGCCTGCCTCCCACAGCAGCGGGTACAGGAACGCGCCGGAGCCGTCACCGGTAAAGGGCCGCCCAGTACGGTTAGAGCCGTGCGCCCCCGGCGCAAGCCCTAGCAGCAGCACGCGTGCATCCGGATCGCCGAAGCTGGGCACCGGCTTGCCCCAATACTCTTCATGCCGGTAGGCGCGACGCTTTTCGCGTGCGATGTTTTCGCAGTAGATGCGTAGACGCGGGCAGCGATTGCATTCGACAATACGAGCCTGTAGCGCGGCGAGCGTCGGCGGCTGCCTCGTCACTCTTTCACTTGCGATGCTCTCTATCTCATCCATCTCATTCATCCCCGGTACACAAGGATAGCGGCAGCTTGCCAGCGGCGGCGGCGCTCATCGTAGAATTACGACGCCGCGCAGGAATCGTTCTGCAAGCACACTTTCTCGATCGAGGACCTCACCCTTGTTGAACGCATACTCCCGCTTTGCCTCCCTGCTGCTCGCTTCGGCTGTGCTGCTTCCCCTGGCCGGCTGCGCCAAGCACCAACCCGAGGGCAATCCAAATGCACCCAAGCCGCTGCTGACAGATTCGACAGCCGAAATCGGCGGGGAAGATGTGGTGATGCTGCATCACGCTCCGGCAACTGACTCCACCACCCCGCAGTTTATTTCGGCAACGATCCTGCCTGGTCGAGGCTTCAACCTATTCCAGATTACGGCTAACCTGCCTGGGCGGGGCGAGGTAAGCCTGCTGGCCTCGCCCGGGTTGCCTGAGGCGGCTACCAAGCTGAATGGCGGCCCCGGCGATGAGTTCGGCGTGGCGAGCTTCGGCTTCGGCGGGGCATTTTTGGTGCCGTACCCAAACCGCATTCTGGGTCCGGTTTCAGCAGACGGCAAGAGCATAACCACCAACTGGCAAGGTCATACACTGACGCTTCCCGCCGATTTTGGCGGCAAAAAGCCCGGAGCGCAAAAGCATGCCATCCACGGCCTGATTTTGGCGAGCAAAGTGGACAATATTCAAAAAGGCAATACAGCAGATGGGGAGACGGTGACCGGCATTTTGCACGCGGGTGACTTTGGCGGTCACTGGCTATCGCAGACGGACCTGAGCTTCTCCATCGCGCTCACCGGAGACACCATCACGAGCACCATCACGGCGAAAAATGTAGGCAGCGTCGCAGAGCCCATGGCTATCGGCTGGCACCCCTACTTTGCCATCCCGAGCGGCGACCGCACGCAGACAACTTTACACATTCCCGCCGCAAAACTTGCCCTCGTCAACAATTATGACGACGTGTTTCCTACCGGTCAGCTGAAGCCGGTTGCGGGCACGCCCTATGACTTCAATGCGCCGGCTGGGAAACCATTGGGTCAGCAGTTTCTGGACGATAACTTCTCCACCCTGGCCCGCACCAATGGCGCCGTCAGCGTGGAGTTGACCGATCCTGCCGCCAAGTATGGGATTAAGGTCGAGGGCGTTTCGCCGGAGATCAAAACGGTGCAGGTATATGCGCCGCCCACGAAAAACTTTGTTGCCATTGAGGAGCAATACAACTTCGGCGACCCGTTCGGTAAGGAGTGGAACCATCAGGACACCGGTATGGTGACATTGCAACCTGGGCAGAGCACCACATGGCAGGTACGGTTGCGGCTGTTTGTGCCCCCGCCGCAGGCTCCGGCGCCTCCTCCGGCACAGTAAACGGCCTTTCCATAGAATAGCGAGCCGGGGTGATGCGGCTCGCTGTTCCCCGTATGAAGACAGGTTGGGGGAGCGCACAACTGCGGTTTGACCCGCCCCGCAAAGCTCCGTAGCATGGGAGACAGAACTATCCCGACTGCGCCCCGGCGCGCCATACTCGCCCATGGGATGGGCATATTGGAAGGCACACGTTGAGCTCAGCAGAAACACTCCCAAACGCAATTGTAGACACCTCGGAAGACGCCGCCCTTACGGTGCATGAGCAAGATCATCAGCACGACCACTCACATGCGGATTCGAACCCGGAACAGGCAGCCGCTCCGGCTATGAATCCCGAATGCACGCAAGATGTGGATGTAGAAATTCCCGCAGACGAGGTTTCAGCGGCCTTCCGGCGGATCATCAAGAACTACACCCGCCAGGCTCGTATCCCCGGCTTTCGCGCGGGCAAGGTGCCGCCGAAGCTGATTCGCGCTCGCTTTGACGAGCAAATCCGGCAGGATGTAGTAGAGCAGCTGCTGCCGCAGCACTTTCGTAATGCGCTTGATGCTAAAGGCGTGCAGCCGTTGTCACAACCCCAGGTTACAGAATTGAATCTTGAAGACGGCGCACCGTTGCGCTTCAAAGCGCTGTTTGAAGTGATGCCGCAGTTCAGCCTCGATGGATATCAGGACATCAAGGTAGAGCGCGAAGTCGTTGAGCTGAACGATAGCGAGTTCGAAGCAGAGATAGAGCGTGTGCGCGATTCTCGCTCTACCATGGAGGCGGTGGCTGAAGAGCGCGAACTAATCGATGGCGATTTTGCGCAAATCACCTTCAAGGGTGAAGTGCAAAACGGTGAGTCCCTGGACGAGCCGATTGCGGCTGAAGATGTGCAGCTGGAAGTAGGCGGCAAGAACACGCTGCCTGCTTTCAACGATGCTTTACGCGGCTCACGACCCGGACAGGAACTCAAGTTTGAGGTCACCTACCCGGCTGACTTCGGCGAGCCCAGGCTGGCTGGTAAAACGATCGCCTACGATGTTGAGGTCAAGAGCATCAAGCACCGGAACGCGCCTGAGATGAACGATGAGTTTGCCAAGTCCCTGGGCGAGTACGAGACCATGGACGAGTTCCGAACCAAGCTGCGCGAGCACTTGTCCGGTGACAAGCGGCGGCAGGCCGAAGCAGCCACCAAGGACAAGGTGCTTGAGGCTTTGGCTGAACGGTACACATTTCCTATCCCGGAGACACTTGTACAGCAGCAGATTGATGCACGATTGGAGCGAGGCCTGCGGGCCCTAGCTCAGCAAGGCATGCCGGAAGAACAGATGCGGAACATGGATTTCCCACGCCTGCGTGCCGCGCAGCGCGACCAGGCAATCGGCGAGGTACAGGGTACGCTGCTGCTTGACAAGATCGCGCAGCTTGAGGGCGTGGATGTAGCAGATGCGGAATTGGACCGTGAGATTGAGATGCTGTCTGTGCAGATGCGCGAGCCGCTTGATACCCTGCGGGAACGGCTGCAGAAGGACGGCTCGATGGGCAGGATTCGGGAGCAGCTTCGCCGGGAAAAGACCGGCACGCTGCTGTATGAGCGAATGGCTTCGTAGCATTCCGGACACATCTGAGCTTCAGGAAGCGCACAATAGAAGTAGGGAAATAAAACCGCACGGATTGAAACGATAAGGCAGGTTATGGCACTTGTACCTATGGTGGTAGAGCAGACAAGCCGGGGCGAACGCGCCTACGACATTTATTCCCGTCTGCTGCGTGACAACATTATCTTTCTGGGCACCCCGATAGACGACCAGATTGCAAACCTCATCATCGCGCAAATGCTGTTTTTGTCCGGGGAAGACCCGGAAAAGGACATCCAGCTGTACATCAACTCACCAGGCGGCTCCATTACGGCAGGCTTGGCAATTTACGACACAATGCAGTTCATCAAGAACGATGTTGTGACGTACTGCATCGGGCAGGCAGCCAGCATGGGTGCGTTTTTGCTACAAGCAGGCACATCGGGCAAGCGGTTTGCACTGCCGAACTCGCGCATCTTGATCCATCAGCCGTCGATGGGCGGACTGAGTGGGCAGGCTACGGATATTGATATTCACGCACGTGAAATTCTGCGTATTCGTGAAATTACCAATAAGCTGATGTCGAAGCACACGGGTCAGCCGCTGGACCGGATCGAGCGCGACGTCGAGCGCGACTTCATCATGAACGCACCGCAGGCCAAAGAGTACGGCATTATCGATGAGATCATCGACCGGCCACGCACTTAGCGCATGGCCGCACATAGGAGCTCCTTATGAAAACGCGCACGGGATCGGACGACACACTACGCTGTTCGTTCTGCCACAAATCGCAGGATGCCGTTGCCAAGCTTATTTCTTCACCCAGCGATTATCCGCGGGCCTATATCTGCGATGAGTGTGTGGCAGTTTGCAACTCCATTCTGGAGGATGATCGTAGCGAAACTCCAGCAGGTGCACCGCCTGCGCACCTGCCGAAGCCGCTTGAGGTACGAGCGTTTCTGGATGAGTATGTTATCGGCCAGGATCAAACCAAGAAGAAGCTGGCTGTCGCGGTATACAACCATTACAAACGTATCCAGATGAACCGGGTACGCGGCAACGATGTGGAGTTATCTAAATCCAACATCTTGCTTGTCGGGCCTACCGGCTCTGGCAAAACCTTGTTGGCTCAGACGCTGGCTAAAATGCTGGATGTGCCGTTTGCCATTGTGGACGCCACTACCCTGACAGAAGCAGGCT
>CAXSHS010000112.1:0-8634 GCA_964237325.1 uncultured Acidobacteriaceae bacterium
CCTCCGCGCTCCATGACCTCCAGCTTTCCGTCAGCGAGCACGAGAGCATTGTCAAAGCCCTTGAAGCGGGTGACGCCGACAAGCTTGAGCAGACTTTGCAGCTGAACTGGATGCGCGGCTGGGAGCGGTTGAGCAAGATTATCGACGCATTCGGCGAACGCGGCAGCTGGTAGTCGCAAGCCGGTCTTGAGCCGTCGTAAGGAAAGCCCGGCAAAAGTATTAAGAGTTCCATCCTGCGACGGATGGTGCGAAGCCTGCATCTGTGTTCCATGCTGCTCCTCATTCTGAGAGTGCAGCTATGGGTGAAGCTATGGCAACTGTCCCTACACAATCACCAAGCCTGATCGACGGCAAAGCGATCTACCGCAAGATCACGCTCCGGCTGATCCCATACATGTTCCTGCTCTACATCCTGGCGTACCTTGACCGAGTTAACGTAGGCTACGCAGCAGCACAGATGAAAGTCGACCTGCACCTGAGCGATGGGGTGTACGGCATCGGATCGGGCATATTCTTCCTGGGCTCGGCATTGTTCGACATCCCCAGCAACCTGATCCTGGCCAAGGTAGGGCCACGTCGGTGGATGGCCCGCATCATGATCACCTGGGGTATCGTGGCGATTTGCATGTCGCTGGTACACTCGCCCGCTTCCTTCTACGTAGTGCGTTTTCTGCTCGGTGTCAGCGAGGCGGGCTTTTTCCCCGGCATGATCCTTTACCTCACCTACTGGTTCCCCTCGCGCGAGCGCGCCCGCTCCGTCTCGCGCTTTATGACAGCTACAGCAATTGCCGGCGTGATCGGCGGGCCTATCTCCAGCAAGTTGCTGAGTCTCGATGGCATGGGCGGCCTGCACGGCTGGCAGTGGCTGTTCATCTCAGAAGGGCTGCCGACGCTGCTGTTTGGTATCTCCGTCCTGTTTGTGCTAAAGGACCACCCCTCCGAGGCAAAGTGGCTGGCCCCCGAAGAGCGTGAGTGGCTGGAAGATGAAGTCAAGCGAGACCGGCAGGAGCTTGGCTCAGGCGATCACAATAAATTCGCCGACGCCTTCAAACTACCGGCGCTTTACCTGCTGGCGGCGGTCTTTTTCGCAAGCCAGGTGTCGGTCTATGTCATTAATTTATGGTTGCCGCTGTTTCTGGGCGCGACGAGCGCTGTGAGCCACATCAGCGCGGAGTCTGCAAATCGATGGACGGTGGTGCCCTACCTGGTGACTACTATGGCTATGATGGCGATTGGCTGGAGTTCCGATCGCTGGAACGACCGCCGTGTCCACGTCGCCGCCTGCCTGCTGGTTTCGGCAGTGGGTTTTGCCGGTGCCGTGCATGCGCACTCGCTACCGGAGGTGCTGCTGGCTTTCACGCTGGCTACTGTGGGTGTATTTAGCTTGCAAGGGCCATTCTGGACTTGGCTTACCAGCATGCTGGAGGGTACGGCAGCGGCAGGCGGCATTGCTATCATCACCTGTGTGGGCGGTTTTGGGGCTTTTCTAGGACAGGTCACTGTAGGGCATTTGAGTGATAAATCGCATAACTACTCCAGCGGCTTGTACTCCGTGGCAGGTGTCGCGCTGGCTGGAGCTATCGCTGCTGCTTGCTTGCCAAATAAAAGGCCTGTTCCAAATGCTAAGAAAATGTAAGCCGTTACAACTATTATTTTATTCTGAAGTATGATATAGATCATGATTAATTGCAAAACTATTCATAGCGCCAAGCCTTTCGACGAAAACGCCGCTCTCGAAATCCAAGAAGTATTTCGTTGCCTTCGTAAATAAGAGAATCAAAGTATGGAGGTCGCTTTATACCAAGCTCGTATTTTGGGGATAACTTTGCCAAATTATCTATCTAACAGAAGTATAGTTGCGAGACGAATCGTATTCTCTCGTGAAATAGCCACCATCATCTATTTTCTCTACGACCCTGAAGCGAACTTCCAAAAGGCGCAAGTTAGATTTCGCAAATGCAACTTTGGTTGCGATATTATCACCTTCAAGCCTAGATGCAATAGAAGGGTATATCAAGCCATCTATTTGATGTGCGTAGGAAGCAAAGCCGAGGCCGTACATATGCATCATGCCAATTGCGTTAGTCAACAAATAGTGTTGATTGTCGCTTGCCCTAATCTGTTCCTCAAAGTTATGTTTAGAGCTCATAATACCTGAAGACAATTTAGGCATCCTTTTCTTCATATGCTCACCGCACCAATGTCTAAAATAAGAGTTTCCATCTGTTTCAAAATGCGGATCAGAATTCCAATCAATTTTTCTCCGCCCTGAACCTGATAACAATCCATCATTTAAGTAACCAACCTTTTGCACTACACAAGCTTTAGTAAGTTCATAATGAGCTGTAATATAAATGTCTCCTTCTCTCAATGATAATTCCAGTAGGCTAGTAGTTGGGTGAAGTGAGCCGTAAAAAATTGGCTTTTCTGGTAGATTTAGCCTCCCAAAAGGCGTTAAACTGGATGGCGGACAAGAAATTTCCTCAACGTGAGATGGTCGATATCCTAGCTTTCGAGATCTAAATATACTGATTGAAGTTCCTAAAAATAAATCTGCTGTTTTGTAACCCTTCATCATAACTCTCAAATGGTACAAATATTCAAAAGAAGATGTACTATGGATGGGTAAAGTGTCGATGGCTGCCAAAGCTGTCACGGTTCTTTCTAAATTGCTTAATATAGAAGGAGGGAGTAACTTCACAGATGCTATCCTCAAGTTTCATGCTTAAGATTAATATTACAATGTTACTTTGCTTAGTCATTTGCATTTAAATCTGCCATCATCTCTTCAATACTGCCAAAGCTAATAACCTCACCCCGATCTCCTGCTTCCATGGCGGCGATGGTCTCGGCATTTGGAACCCGAACCTCAAACGGGAAAGCCTGCTCGGCCTCGACCCTGGTCAGCAGCAAGCGCACGGCATCAGACATGCTCAAGCCCATTTTGTTGGGGGTGAGCGAAGCTTTTTTCTTGAGATCTGAATTAACGCGGACATGAATCATGGTGGTTTCACTTGGCATTCCTGTTGTATTGCCCCTGAGATACAGAAGCAAGAACTTTCACTTTGACGGCGCACCTGCCGACACAGCAGAATGAGCGCAATGCTCTCCTGGTACGCAACCCGCAATGGCATTCGCTCCCGCCTCGCCTTCATGCTTTTTCTCCAGTACTTCATCTGGGGGGCTTGGTACGTCACTGTGGGCACCTGGCTCAGTCGGACGCTCCATTTCTCGGGCACGGCTGTGGCCTGGGTTGCGGGCTCGACAGCCATCGGTGCGCTGCTCGCTCCGTTTCTGGCTGGCTCGCTGGCCGACCGGCGCTTTGCCACGGAAAAACTGTTGGCCGCGCTTCACGGAGCAGGCGGGCTGCTGCTGTGGTCAGCCTCCTTCCAGCAAACCTTCCTGCCCATCTACGTGCTGGTGGTGCTTTATGCCTGCTGCTACATGCCGACACTTGCCCTCACCAACACGCTTGCTTTTCGCCAGATGCGCGACCCGGCAACCGAGTTCGCCCCGCTGCGCGTACTGGGCACCCTCGGCTGGATCGCTGCCGGGTTGTTGGTGGGCGGTTTAGGCATTGAAGCCACTGCCGCACCCCTGCGCATCGCCGCAGCGGCCTCCCTGCTCATGGCCGCCTACTGCCATACTCTGCCGCACACACCACCCGAAGGTGGAGCAACAGCACAGGCGCAAGGTATCTTTTCAGCAGAAGTATTGAGCCTGTTCCGCGAGCGCTCCTTTACCGTTTTTGCTCTGGCTTCGCTGCTTATCTGCATCCCGCTGCAGTTTTACTACGCCTTTACCAACCTGTTCCTGAACGAGGCAGGCGTCCACAACGCCGCCGGCAAAATGACCGGGGGGCAATTTTCCGAGCTCGGCTGCATGCTGCTCATCCCATGGTTCTTCCGCAGGCTTGGAGTTAAGGGCATGCTGCTCAGCGGCATGGCGGCATGGGTGCTGCGCTATGCCTGTTTCGCGTTCGGCAATAGCGGGGGCGGAGTATCGCTGCTATGGCTCGGCATCCTGCTGCACGGCATCTGCTACGACTTCTTCTTCGTGACAGGGCAAATCTACGTGGATCGCAAAGCCTCGCCTGCGATCCGCTCTTCGGCGCAGGGACTTATCACCCAGATCACATATGGCGCGGGCATGCTACTAGGGTCGTTCCTATCGGGCACTGTGGTTGACCATTTTGTAACCACGACCGAAGCAGCTACTGCCGGGCATCAATGGCGCGCTATTTGGTTAGTGGCCGCGGGATGCTCCGCGATTGTGCTGGCGCTGTTTGCCTTGACCTTTCACGACCGCGAAGCGATGGCAGCGCGCACTCCAAAGGAAATGCTAGGTAGCGCGGCGATCGTATAAAGCATTTACAAAGTGATTCGCGCCGCAGCTACGCCGAGCCATACCGCCACCAATCCCGCAATCACGCTCGCGAGCATATACAGCCCGGCAAGCATGAAGGCACCCATCTCCAGCCGCTCAAGAATCTCCCACTCAAAGGTGGAAAAGGTGCTGTAGGCGCCGATAAAACCTACTGGAATCAGAAAGCTCCACAGGAAGTTGCCGTGGGGTCGCTTCGCCAGAAACGTCAGAAAAAAACCGATCAGGAAACAGGCAGAGATATTGATGACAAATGTTGCAAAAGGGACTTTATTGCCGTAACGGCTGGTGAGTAGATTCGCCACCCCATAGCGCGCCAGCGCCCCTAAGGCTCCGCCAAGTGCCACTGCCAGAATCCTTGACAAACCAACATTCTCCTAAAAAAGCTGACCTAGTTTTTCTCGAAAATCAAGAAGTAATCCTGCCCATCGGCTTTGGTAAAGTCATAGCGGCCAACCCGGTGAAAGCCTGCCTGCGCCAGTTCCTTATCCACTACAGCTTCATTCAAACCGTGATCTGTGCCGTTGCCGTTGCGGTCGATGATGCCGAACTTCGCACCCGGTTTCATTGCCGTCTTCAGGTGCCCCAACAGCACCTCGGGATGAGCTACCTCGTGATACACCTTCAGCATCAACGCAGCGTCCACGCTGCCAGGCGGCAGCATCGGATCGTCGGGCGTGCCCTGCACAGCATGGATGTTAACCAATCGCTCTTTCTCTGCACGCTCGCGAACCGCCTTCACGGCTGCCGGATTGATGTCCTCAGCAAATACTAAGCCCTTGTCACCGACCCGCGTAGCTGCACGCACAGTGAACCAACCGGAGCCTGCTCCCAGATCAGCCACGGTCTTGCCCGGAACAATGCCCAGCAGGTCCATCACGCGGCCAATCTGCAATTTCCGATCGCGATCCTTGTACTCAAATATGGACAAGTCTCCTGTGTAGGGCGTGCTGGTCTGCCGCTGCGGCTCCGCCGTTTTCTGTGCGAAGCTGCTATGCGTATGTGCGGGCAACATGCTCAGTAAAATCAATGCCCCACATCGTATGAATCTTGAAGTAGTGAAGCCTGAGGATGACCGCTGATTTGGACGCTTCATAGCCTCAAGCATGCACCTTTCCGTCCATCCATGCCAAGTCATTCTAAAAATCAGAAGAGCTCAAAGCTGCCTCGCCAGCACCAGTGTGATGTCGTCCGGCTGCTCTTGCTCGCCGATCCAGTTGCGTAGTGCACGCATGGCCTGGCTTGAAATCGTTGCAAGCGGCTGATGCCGGTGCTGCCGCACCAGTGCGAGCAGCCGCTCTTCGCCAAAATCGCCGAATTCGTTTTCGGGTTCGGTCACACCGTCGGAGTATGCGATCAGGATGTCGCCCGCATTCATGCGCACCGTGCCTTGTTCGTAGGCTTGTTCATCGAGCAAACCCACGACTGTACCGCCGCACTCCAGCCGTTTCACGCTGCCATCAGCGCATAACAGCAAAGGCGGCAGCTGGCCCCCATTTGAGTATGTAAGCTCGCGCGACGGAGCGTCGTAGCAGGCCAGGAACAGCGTGGCGTACTTGGCTTGCTGGGTGCTGCGGTACAGGTGCTTATTCAACAGGCACAGCATGTTGGCCGGGGACGCAAAGCCATCCGTGGAGAGCCCCGATTGCGGGTCGAACACCTCCCCGGCAAAGCGGAATGCCCGCACCGCCGAGTGCAGGGAGGCCATTAGCAAGGCGGCTGAAATGCCCTTACCGCTAATGTCGCCCAGCGCTAAGCAAAGCTTGTCCGCGCCATCGGGGATAAAATCGTAGTAGTCGCCGCTGACCGTGCGGGCGGGCTTGCAGACGCCGTGCAGCTCAAAGCTAGGCATGTGGATCGGTGTATGCGGAAACAGGTTATTCTGCACCTCCTGCGCAATCTCAAGCTCACTCAGCAGACGTTCTTTTTCTCGTTGCTGCTCGAGCAGGTGTCCCAGCGAGCCGGCCATGGAGTTAAACGAAGTCTCAAGGGACGCGAGCTGGTCATGGCGCGCCACGCGGATGCGATGGGCGAAGTTGCCATGGTCGATCTCCATGGTTGCCTTGTACAGGCCGGCGATGGAAGCTGTAATGGTCCGGCTAAGCCGCACTGCCATGGTAAAAGCCAATAGCTCCAGCAGACTAAAGATAATGGCAGTTCCTACCAGCACGTCACGAACCTTGATGCCGACATACAGGGAGCCGGCAAACAGGCGTCCATACAGCAGGCCCGGGCGCGAAGCGACACCGAGATTGCCTGCAATGTCCTGCCCTGTAGTCCACTCTGTAACGTGCAGCGGAGCGCCGAAGTAGACGGGAGTGTCGAAAAAGTGGGTGGGCTCCGGTAAGGTGCCGCCTTGAAGCCTGCGGAACTTTGGAGGCGCAACACGGCCTTCCAGTTCCCTCGCGGCTTGCACCGATGGGGGTACATTGCTACTGTTGGGGTCTGGAGGCAGGATGGTGATGCTGCCCAGGCCCTCAGCCATCTGCGAAAGATTGGCATTATCAAGCAGGGCTGTGGCGACTACCAGCAGCAAATGATTTTCATCGCCCGCGGAGTTGGTCGAGCAGAGATACAGTTTGCCGTCAAGCTCCACAATGCCCCGAAAACCGCTGTGCAGCCATGCGGGCGGCGGCTCATCGACAAACGGTGCAACCTCCAGGTCATTCTCTTTCGCTGGAGCCACCAGAGGAATTCGTTGTGCGCCATCCCATGCGGCAATGGCAACACTCGCGCTCGACTCCCCAAGATCACGGCCCAGGGAGATTACCGGAAGCTGAAGTTGTGCCGCCGCAGGAAAATGCCCAATCTGGTGTAGCAGCGGGTCGGCGGCCCCGGTACCGCCGGTGTGGACCTGTCCAATCATCCGGTCGATGGCGGCCCGTGCGGTGTTCGTAGCAAACTGACCGGAGAAGATGTAAGCCGCAATCCCGATCAGCAGTCCGAACAGAACCACCGGTGCCAAACCCATCAGCAGGCAGGTCACAATCAGGCGATTTCGAACCGTCCATAACAGGCGTCCGGTGACGTACTGAAAGGCGAGAACGAACAGCAGAATGGTAAGCGGCATGGTGGCAAACAGCGCAAGCACGCCAAACAACTGGCCAACATCTCCCGGCAAAAAACCAAGTAGTGAAAGTAGAACTGCAAACAAAAGGAGGGCGGCAGTCCATATTCTGAGCCCGGAGACGTGGCGGAAGGCAAGGACGAGTAGCAGAACAATTAGCACCAAACCGGTGAAAACCGCAATTCCATCACACAGGCGACCGAAAGCTCCGGGCAGCAGACTGAGAAGCGCGAGGGTAATTATCAGAACGAAAAGGGTTGCAAGCCAGCGCTCGACCTTTGACGACTTATGCCGCGAGTACCATTGCAGGGTATCGGTCTGTAGCTGCTGGAGCTGTTCCCTCATGGCTGTCCTCACTGCCCTAGCGTAAACGCTTTGTAGTGAGGAGGGTACCTGCCCTGCATGCGGTTAAGCCTGTTCTGGCGGCACCGCCTTCGTCGTGATCTGTACGGTCCGGCTACCCAGGCGGGCGTGGCGGGCCGCCAGCCGGATCGTACCGGGCTGCTCTGTGGCACGCACCCACACCGCCGCCTGGCCGCCCATCAGCGGCATGGGGTTGTCGCCGATCAGCTCACCCGGACCTTCGAGCGTGAAGGTAATAGGATCATTGGCCGAAGGGTGCACATTGCCGAATTCATCGGTGATGCGCAGTACCAGCCGTGTTGTGTCCGCGCCATCCGCCAGCAACGCGATGTCGTCCGGCAGGAGTAAGAAATTGCTGTCTACCCCGCGCCCGCTGTATGTCCGCGAGATGACCTGCTTGCCGTCGATGAAGCCGTCAATACGCAAGTCCCCCCACGAGAACGCTAGTTTCGAGTCGGAAAGCGCCTTCATATCCAGTTGAAACGGCGGGTACTTCAAGTGCTTGAACTCCTCACGGTCCGGCTGCAGATCGGCGAACTGTGTCCAGGGGTTTGTCTGCAGACTGCGCTCGCGCAGAGAGAACTTCAGCCGGTCGCAGTTGGAGCACACCACGGCACGCTTGAACCCGAGCGCCTCGTCGCTGGGAGCCCAGTGGAAGGCAGGCTCCAGCACGATCTCTTCCGCGGGCTCGCACTGCGATTTGTAGAAACCGGCAGCAGCTTTAGGCTCGCGGAATATGTCGAGCACCCCGTGATAACAGATTCGATCGCCCGCGCCGAAGTTCGCGTGTGTGTTGTAGTCGAACGCGCACCAGCCGATGC
>CAXSHS010000113.1:0-8619 GCA_964237325.1 uncultured Acidobacteriaceae bacterium
ATGCGGGCATCCTGCCGGATGTGGATGCGGTGATCTTCGACGAGGCGCACGAGCTTGAAGACGTGGCTTCCAACTACTTCGGCATCCAGCTCTCGAACATCCGCTTTGAGGAGCTGGCGCGCGACCTCGACCTGCTGCTGCGATCGAAACACGCCATCAGCTCCGGCCCGAAGATGGCCGCCGAAATCCTGCGCGAGCGTGCGCGGATGTTCTTTGCCGCGCTGCCGATGGGCACCGAGGGCCGCGCGCAGTTTACCCACCGCGAGGAGTTCCTCGAAGAGCACGGCGAGCTGTACCTGGGCGTGCTGAACGCGTTGCAACTGCTTGAAACCGAGCTTGAGCGTATGCGCGAAGTGGAGGAAGCTCCCGGCCTGAAGCGCCGGACCAACGAACTGCACGACCGGCTCCAGTTCCTGATGGAGGCCGAGGACAAGAACACCGTGTTCTGGATGGAGCGGCGCGGCGGCGGTCGCGGGCGCGAGTCGAGCTACAACACGTTTCTACAGGCCACGCCCATTGACGTCTCCGGCCTGCTGGGCGATGTGCTGTTTACGACCTTTCCTACAGTCGTACTGACCTCGGCCACGTTAACTGTGCAGGGCGGCTTCGACCACCTGCGCAAGCGCCTCGGGATGGAGCACGCGCGGGAGCTGGTGGTGCCCTCGCACTTCCGCTATGCGGAGCAGGCGCTGCTGTACCTGCCGCCGCATATGCCCGACCCGCGCGACCGCGACTTCAGCGAGCAGGCGGTTAAAACCATCATCCGCGTACTGGAGGCGACGCGGGGCCGCGCCTTTTGCCTGTTTACCAGCTACGCGCAAATGCGCGAGACCTACGAGCGTTTGCTGGTCGAGGTTCCCTGGCCGCTGCTGTTGCAAGGCACAGCGCCGCGCAAGGCACTCATCGATGAGTTCCGCCAGACACCGAACGCGGTGCTGCTGGGCACTTCGAGCTTCTGGCAGGGCATCGACGTGCAGGGCGAAGCGCTTTCGTGCGTGATCGTCGACAGACTGCCGTTCGCGGTGCCGAGCGATCCGATCGTGCAGGCGCGCACTCGCGCAATTGAAGCAGCAGGCGGCAAGCCGTTCTTCGACTACCAGATTCCCGCAGCAGTCATTACGCTGAAACAAGGTTTTGGGCGGTTGATTCGTTCACTCGACGACCGGGGCGTGTTGGTGCTGCTCGACCCGCGCATCGCACGTAAGGCATACGGCAAGGCTTTTTTGGAGAGCCTGCCGCCGTACCGGATAACGCGGGATATTGCTGAAGTGGAGAGCTTTCTCCCGGAGAAGCCGGTTTAACCGGCATTCCGAAATCGCTTACAATAAAGGGCAGGCATTCCGTGGACGAGGAGAAGATTTTAATGGCTGACAACGTTTGCAAACTTTACAGCGGCTCGTTCAGGATGTGATCGCGCCGGATGTGCGCGAGTTGAAAGTGCGAATGTCTTCACTTGAAAAGTCGATGGACGAGAGGTTCAAGTCTGCCGACCACAAGATTTCGTCTTTCGAAAAGTCAATGGATGCGAAGTTCAACTCGCAAGACGCAAAGTTCAAGTCTATAGATGAAAGATTCACTTCACTTGAGAAGCAAAGCGAAGTGCAGTTTAAAACTATTCTTGCCGCGATAGGTGAGTCGAGGGCACAAACTGAACTCGCAATTTTTCACGATATATCCGCTCTCAGCGAACGAGTTATCGCTTTAGAAGTAAGAATGCCGAAGCAGTGAGTTCCCGCGCTCGGCTGATATACAAGTAATTATGGAGAATCATGTTTGAAGTAACAGTAGACGCGGGCTTCTCCTCCGGCCACTACCTGCGAGAGTACCGCGGTAAGTGCGAAAACCCACACGGTCATAACTATAAAGTACGTGTCACTCTGCGCGGCAAGGACCTCGATCACTCCGGCCTGCTGCTCGACTTTAAGGAGTTGAAGAACGTCCTGCGCCCGGTTGTCGAGTATCTGGATCACAAAATGATCAACGACCTGGAGCCGTTCACGACAGTCAACCCATCGGCGGAAAACCTCGCCAAGTATTTCTACGATGAAACAAATAAGCAACTGTCAGATATGACCGCCGGGCGTGTTCGGGTGAAGGATTGCACCATCTTCGAGACCGACACTTCTGCCGCTACGTACTATGAGTAACCGCCATTGTTCCTGATCGAAACCTACAAATCCGTACAGGGCGAGTCGAGTTTTGCCGGAGTGCCCTGCATCTTCGTCCGGTTAGCGGGCTGCAATCTGCGTTGCTCCTGGTGCGACTCGGAATACACGTTCACCGGCGGCTATAAGCAATCAGCAGATGAGGTAATCGCCTCAGTCGAAGCACTTGCCCCGGTGCGCCTGGTCGAGTTCACCGGCGGCGAGCCGCTGCTGCAGGCACGCGAGCTCATCCCGGTTATGGAGCAGCTGCTTGAAAAGGGGTACACGCTGATGATCGAAACCAGCGGCGAGCGCCCCCTGACTGACGTGCCGAAAGCAGTGCACAAAATCGTAGATGTGAAGTGCCCCGGCTCAGGCGAGATGGGCCGCTTCCGCATGGAAAACCTGGAAGCCCTCACGCAGCGCGATGAGGTTAAGTTCGTTATCAGCCACCGTGAAGATTATGAGTTTGCGCGTGACTTTACCCTGGAGCACCGGCTGTCCGAGCGTGCCGGTCACGTGCTGTTCTCGCCTGCTTTCAAAAAAACTCCGAGCCTGGAACGCTCCACCGCCAACTGCGCGCTTGACCCGCGCCTGCTGGTGGACTGGATGCTTGCCGACGCCGTACCCGCGCGGCTCAGTTTGCAAATTCACAAGTACATCTGGGAGCCGCAGAAAAAGGGCGTCTAGCCTCCTCAAACAAAGCAGCTACTTGGGTGCCGCTTTCAAATAATCATCCATGGGCAGCTCAAAAGCGAACATCTCCTTGCCGGCACTGTCGCGCACCTGGCGAAACGCCAGCTTGGCCCCGGCGAGCGGATGCTGACCCATACCTTGCACATCATAGAAAAGAAACCCTGCGCGCGTAGTGTGTGGCTCCACGGCAAGCGCCGAATACTCGTGCTCGCTAAAGTCGGCCTCCACCTTGCTGTCGGCGGCTTTACCCTTGCGATGAATCTTAAGCGGGCCGATCGGAATCGTAGAGCCGGTACGCTGGCCCATCTGCACGCGCCGCTCCACATCCCCCGGCTCGCCCGCGTTGATCTTGTCGCCGGTACGCGGCAGCAGCAAAATGCGCACATCGTTCAGCGAGATCGGCTCGGCGGTGTCATTGGTGACAATGATGCGAATCGGGATGAAGTCGTACTTGAGGTAATCCACCTGGAAGACGGCTTCTTTGGGCAGCCGGTCATAGGGGTCGGCGGCAATCGTGACACCGGCCTGTGTGACGTGCGCAGGGTACTGCGCGGCGGCGAGTGCGGGATCGATCTTCCCCTCCGCGAACAACGTAAAAGGCAGGGCAAGCAGAGCAGCAAAAACAACAAAACGACGCATGGTGAAAGTCCTGACGGAAGAACTGAAGTCGTAGACCATTATCATTGGGAGCGGAACCGATGTGAACAAACGCTCTCGAAAACGTAGTGTTTTGGCACATGGGCTGCTCGCCGTGTACAGCGCGGCGCTTGCCGGAGCGCTGGTACTGGCATCTCCCTGGTGGCTGCCCGGGCTGCGCCGGAGGGGCAAGTACCGCGACGGTTTCAGGGAGCGGCTGGGGCGCATTCCACGCCTGCGCCTGCAAAAGCCTGTACCTGGGCAAACAGTCATCTGGGTTCATGCCGTGTCCGTGGGCGAGGTACTGGCCGCCGCACCGCTGATCCGTGAGCTGCGATTAGCGCTGTCCCAGGGTCGCGTGTTCGTATCAACAACAACGCGGACCGGGCAGGCGATTGCCCGCGCACGCTTCGGTGAAGACTCCGTGTTTTACTTTCCGGCCGATTTTGCGTTTGCCGTGCGCGCCTGGCTATGCTATTTGCAGCCTGGGCTGCTGGTATTGGTAGAAAGCGAGTTCTGGCCGCGCGTCTTGTATGAAGCAGATCGTGCTTGTGTGCCGGTTGCAGTGGTCAACGCGCGCGTCTCCTCACGATCTTGGCCGCGCTATCGGCGCTTGCACCGGTTATGGCGGCCGCTACTACAAACGCCGGTCTTGGTGCAGGCGCAGACCCGCGAAGATGCCGAGCGGCTGCGTTCGCTTGGCGCACACAGGGCAACCGTCGGCGGAAACCTGAAGTATGACGTGCAGCCCGCACCGGCCACGCCGCTGCTTAGCCTTCTGCAAGCCTCGCTCCCGGCCGGTGCAGACGTGCTGGTGTGCGGCTCAACCCTCGCCGGTGAAGAAGAGCTTTTGCTGCGAACACTGCCGCCCGAACCGGTGCTGCTGCTGGCACCGCGTCACCCGGAGCGGTTTGACGAAGTCGCCGCGCTGCTGCAAGCATCGGGTCGCCGGTGGCAGCGTGTGTCTGCCTGGCGGCACACACCGCAACCTGTCGAGCCGGGCTCGGTGTTCCTGCTCGACTCCATCGGCGAGCTTGCGGCGTTGTATGCACTTGCTACAGTGGCTATTGTCGGCGGCGGCTTCCTCCATGGGGGCGGCCACAATCCCTTGGAGCCGGCAGCACTTGGTAAACCGGCAGTCATCGGGACCGGCCATGCTAACTTCACCGAGATCGTCACTACACTTCAGGCGGCACAGGCAATTGAAATCGTCGACACTGCCGCGCTTTCCTTCTGTGTCGCAAATCTGCTTGCGGATCGGCAAAGAGCCGCAGACATGGGCAGGCGCGCGCAGCAAATTTGTAGAGAGCAAGGGGGCGCAACTGCCCGCGCTCTGTCTGCGCTACTGGCCCTCGTGGCCCCATCGCCATGAAGCATAAAATTCGGCAATTTTTTGGGGTGCCGCTGCGGCTTTTGTATCAGGCCATACTTGGAGCCAAAAACAATGCCTACACGCAAAACTGGCTGCGTCCCGCTACCTTAACGTGGCCGGTGATCAGTGTCGGCAATCTTTCGGTGGGAGGCGCGGGTAAAACGCCGGTCGTCATCGAGCTTGCCCGGCTGCTGCGCGAGCGCGGTGTACACGTCGATGTGCTTTTACGCGGGTACGGAAGGCGCTCGCCGCAGCCGGTGGAGCGCGTGGAAGCGGACGGCCCGGCACAGCGCTTTGGAGACGAGCCGGTGTTGATTGCGCGTGCAACCGGTGTACCTGTCTACGTGGGCGCGTCCCGTCTGCAAGCCGGAAAGCTGGCGGAACAGGAAGCCGGTATAAAGCAAGGTGTACACCTACTGGATGACGGCTTCCAGCACCGAAAGCTGGCACGCACAGTCGATGTTGTCGTCGTGCATCCAGGGGATGTACAGGACAAGCTGCTGCCTGCCGGGTGGCTCCGAGAGCCTCTCAGCGCATTGCGCCGGGCCGACGTTCTGGTGCTCCGCGAGGAAGATGCAATCAGCGAAAAAGTTTTGGAAAACGCCGGCATCCGCAAGCCGGTATGGCGCGTGCGCCGCACTCTTGCGCTGCCTCTGATACGGGGCCAGGCGTTTGCCTTCTGCGGCATCGCTCATCCGAATGAATTTTTTGCCGCACTGCAAACCGGTGGTGTCACCCTATGCGGCACACTTGCATTCCGCGACCATCATGCGTTTGTGCAGGGGGATGTACAGCGCATCACTCAGCGTGCGCGTAGAGCAGAGGTACTGCTAACGACAGAGAAAGATTTCGTCCGACTGAGCGTAGGGCAGCGTCAGCAGCTTGCGCAGGTCGCTCCACTGCATACCGTTCCTCTCAAAGCAGAGATCCTGGACGCGGACCGCTGCATGGCCGCGCTGCTGCGCTTGCTGGCAGAGCCCCGGCAGATGACGGAAACTGCTCGCAATGCTGTGCGAAGATAAAAGTTTGTCAGAAGCAAAGCAGCAGCGCGTACTCCGCATCTTGATTGTGCGGCTGGGGGCCATGGGCGACATCCTGCATGCCTTGCCTGCGGTCTCTGCGCTACGGGCCGCGCACCCCGATTGGTTTCTAGGCTGGGCAGTGGAGCCGCAATGGCGAGCACTGCTCGCTGCGGACTGTGCCGGTGAAGATGACGCCGGCACTCCGCTGCAGCCGTTGGTGAATCAATTGCACATTGTCCCGGCCAAGCAGTGGGCGCGGCACCCGCTGCATCGCGGCACGCTGCGCGCCATTCTCGGCACACGCTCTGCGCTGCGAAGGATCGGCTACGACGTAGCGCTCGATCTGCAAGGCGCAGTGCGCTCCGCCCTGATAGCCCGCCTGGCACGCCCCGCACGCCTGCTGGGCGAGGCTGCCCCGCGTGAGCCTGCGGCCCGGTGGCTCTTCCGGGAGCGTGTGCCCTCAGCCGGTGTGCATGTCATGGAACAAGCGGCGGACGTAGTGCGCGCGCTTGCCGGAGATACGTTGCCCCTCACACTGCCCCTCCTGCCGCATGACGCGCTGGCGGCACACTGGTGCGATCAGGCAGGTGCGGGTGTACATTCATCACCGTTTGTGATGCTGCACCCCGGCGCGGGTTGGGGTGCCAAGCGGTGGCCCACGGAGCGCTACGCCCAGGTCGGCATTGCTCTCGCCCGGCAGACAGGATGCCGCATTGTTATCAATGCCGGTCCGGGTGAAATGGATCTGGGCGTTGCGCTGGCCTCGTGCCTGCGCATTCTGGGCACCGAACCCCTGCTGCTTTCGCCGACGCTGGGCCAGCTCATTGAGCTGACCCGCCGTGCCACGCTTGCCATCGGCGGCGATACTGGTCCGCTGCACCTGGCGGCTGCGCTCGGCAAGCCGACAGTCGGCATCTTTGGGCCGACCGACCCGGCACGCAACGGGCCGTTCCACGGCGACTTTGCCGTGCTGCGCGACCCGGAAAGCCGCCGTGACCACACACGTCATCAGGCACCCGAGGCAGGGCTGCTCCGCATCTGGCCCGAGCCGGTCATTGAGGCTGCGCTTGCACTATGGCATCAGGCAGGCCTGCCGCAGGGTATTTCCTGATGGCCGCGCGCAGCAGCTGGCAGCATGTGGCCAGGCGGATTCGCGTGCCGCTGGGCTTTGCGTTCAGCATCGTGTTCTTGCTGCTGGCGCGGCCTTCGCCCCGATCGGTGTTGTGGAGCCTGCTGATGGTAGTTCCGGGTCTCGGCCTGCGAGCCTATGCATCCGGGTACGTGAAGAAAAATGCCGAGCTCACCACTACCGGGCCGTACGCATGGACGCGCAACCCGCTCTACCTGGGCTCTATGCTGATGGCATTCGGCTTTGCTGCCGGGGCACGGTCTCTGCTGCTCGCCGGTCTGCTGGCGCTTCTATTTGCCCTGATCTACATACCGGTAATACGAGGCGAAGAGGAGTACCTGCGCGCGCATTTTTCTGGATTTGCAGCATACGCCGGGCGCGTGCCGAGGCTATTGCCCTGGCGTATTCCTGCGCATGAAGTTGGGCAGCGTGGCGAGTTTTCTCCGACACTCTATCGCAAACACCGCGAGTACAATGCCGGTATGGGTGCTATCGCGCTGTACATCGCACTCGTGCTGCGTATCGTCTGGGTACACAGCCATTAGAGCCATTTGGACATTTCTAAGGGCCGCATCCACATGGGCGAACCGCCATGCGCCATCCTGGCCCTCTTCGAGCGTGCGGCTTCGGCATACAGCTGTGCTTGCGCTGCCTTTTGCTGCGGGTTTCGCGCAGTCACCGGGTGCTGCACCGACAGCTCCCATCCTCAGCTTGCCCACACCGGTGCCCGGCTGGAACCCTCCGCAAAAGCAGACCCTCACCTACGCCGTCGACTGGCGCGTTTTCCAGGCCGGTACCGCGACCGTGCACCTGGAAAGTGACGGTTCGACAGAGCACATCACGGTAAGCGGCGACTCGCAGGGAGCCATCAATCTGCTGTTCCGCGTGAGCGACCGCTTTCAATCCTCGTTCCATCGCACCACCGGCTGCTCGGAGAGCTTCAGCCGGCAGACGATGGAAGGACGCCGTCAGGTGAATTCAAGCGACCGTATCGATGGGGCGCACCATACTGCTTCCTACGAAGAGCAGAACCTGATCTCCCGCGTCAATGTTCACCAGACCTTTTCCGTCAGTCCCTGTGTCACAGACATTCTCTCCGGAATTTTCTTTCTAAGCTCCCAAACGCTTGACCCCACCAGTGTGCTTCACCTGCCGGTGGTCAGCGGCAACCATGTCACGAATGTGACGGTTCGCGGCGAAGCGCGAGAGGCCGTACGCACACCGGCAACCACGTACCCTACAGTCCGGCTGCAACCTGTAGCCGATACCGGCGCGATCCGTAACCGGGGCAAGTTATGGATCTGGTACTCGGACGATGGGCGGCACCTTCCGGTGCAAATTCGGGCGCGACTGTTCTGGGGCACGCTTACCTTCCGACTCACAAACGTCGAAAACAAATAAATATCTACTGGATTCGGAACCGCTCGCGCATGGCCCGCTGAATACGAGGCCGGCACAGCATGTTGAACGTACTTTCTTTGTCAGGGAACATCCGCAAGACGGACTGACGGGTGTTTGCAACCATCTGTGCCGCTTCGTCGACAGTCATGGTGCGGTCCTGCTCGATACTGGCGATCAGCAGCTGCATCATGGCCTGGAGACGCCGCAGGTTCTGCTGCT
>CAXSHS010000114.1:0-8539 GCA_964237325.1 uncultured Acidobacteriaceae bacterium
CCGGCTTTACGTTGAAGGTGCAGACCGACCTGGTGCTGACCGATGTGGTTGTACGTGACCGCAAAACAGGTGAGCCGGTACGCGGGCTCAAGCGGGAGGATTTCACCATCCTTGAAAACGGCAAACCGCAGGCTGTGACCAGCTTTGACGCGCAGAATGTGGATCAGGCCGTGCGCCTACCTGCCACGGAGACGGTGACAGGCCGTGCAAGCGGGCCTGCAGCCACGGCGCTGGGTGCGAGCGCGGAGCGGCAAGCTGCGGCGTTGCGGGACCATCGGCTGATTGTGCTGTTCTTCGATACCACATCCCTGCAGCCGGACGACCTGGAACGCGCGCAGCAAGCGGCGCGTGACTACGTCAACAAGACGATCCAGAACGCAGACCTGGTTTCTGTTGTATCGCTTGGGGGCACGCTGTCGCTCGATCAGGATTTTACGGCGGACAAAACGCGGCTTCTGAAGGCTATCAACAAGTACGGCGGCGGCGGTCAGCAGGGCTTCAATACTGGCTCTACGACCACGAGCAATCAGGTGGAAGACACAACCGCGTTTACGCCCGATGACACGGAGTACAACGACATCAACACGGACCGCGAATTGTTCGCGATCAGCGCGATTGCGCGGGCGCTTGGGCCGATCAACCAGAAGAAATCGCTGCTGTACTTTTCAGGCGGCTTGCAGCGTGACGGCATTGAGAACCAGGCTTCGTTGCGAACAACCGTAAATGCGGCAGTGCGCAATAATCTTTCAATTTACAGTATCGACGCACGCGGGTTGCAGGCGATTTCGCCGCTGGGGGACGCAACTACCGGTTCGATTCGCGGCAATGCAGCGTATACGGGCGGTGCGGGGCAAAATAATCTCGATTCGAACTTCAACTCGCAGGAAGTATTGGCGACGCTTTCGTCCGATACCGGCGGCAAAGCATTTTTCGACAACAACGATCTGGCACCGGCATTTCAGCAGGTGCAGAACGATACTGCGAGTTACTACGTGCTGGGCTTCCACTCGACGGACCTGACGCGCGATGGACGCTTCCGAAAGCTTGAGATTCGCATCAACCGCGCGGATCTGAAGCTGAGCTACCGGCCCGGCTACTATGCGCCTGCCGACTTCAGGCACTCAAACGGTGAGCAGCGCGAGCGCGACCTTGAGGCCGAACTGACCAGCGACCTGCCCGCGACGGATTTGCCGGTATACCTGCAGCCGTTCTTCTTCCGCGACAGCACGGGCCGCTACAACATGCCTGTGTCGCTGCTGGTGCCGGGCTCGCAGATACCGTTCAGCAAGGGCGGCTCGCGCGACAAGGCGACGCTGGACGTTATCGGAAATATCAAAGACTCGCAAGGCAAAGTGCTGCAGCAGGTGCGCGATACCGTGAAGCTGGCTATCGACCAGGCACAGCAAGTCACGCGCAAGAACATTCAATACTCGACCGGTTTCACGCTGCCCGCGGGGGCGTACCATGTGAAGTTTGTGGTGCGCGAGAATGAAACGGGCAAACTCGGGTCGTTCGAGACGGACATCCATGTGCCGGACCTTGCGAAAGCTCCGCTCAAGATGAGCTCTGTGGTGCTGGCTTCGCAGCGCAATGCGTCGCCCGGCAAAGTAGCGGATGACCCGCTGGTGTACGGCGGCGAGCAGTATGTGCCGAACCTGCCGCATGTGTTTACACGCGACCAGCCGCTTTACTTTTTCTATGAAGTGTATGACCCGGCGAAGTACGCCAAGGCCGAAGCCGGTGCCACGACAACGGCGGCAAAACAGGCCGGGAGCATCCATGTGCTCACGAGTATCGAGTTGCTGCGCGGCTCGGCAAAAGTATTCGCGTCACCGCTTGTCGACGCGCATGCAATCAATGTGCCGGGGCGCAACGCCATTGCGTTTGCATTTACTGTGCCGCTGACTTCGCTGACAGACGGTACGTATACGTGCCAGGTGAATGTGATCGACGATGCGGGTGGGACGTTCTCGTTTCCGCGTACGGCGCTGGTGGTGCGCGGCGGGACAGCTGTTGCGCCGACTACTGCTGCTGTGACTCCTCAGTAGGAGGGGTAGCCACAGCTTGATGCCCGTAAGGACAGTGGCGGCAGCGCGAGCCGCAGCAGTAGCCGCGTTTCAAATGGTAAGCGGCTGTGAAGACGTAGTATGGCCCGTCCATGTAGCCGTCCTCGTCTTCTTCGATCGGCGCTTCGTCGTCGGTCATGCATGTGCCTCGGGTCCAGCTGTATTTGTAACTGTGAAGATTGCAGATTGTGACAGCAATGCAGGCTCAAGTCGCTTGACTTGCGCTGACGTGAGCAGCGCGTGCGTCCAGTGCACGCATTTGCCCGGCACCGCCGCCACCCGCTCGCCGGGCACCACGATGCCGAGGAGGTTGAGCGGATCGCCGCCTGCGACCGTGACATCCAGGTCGAGCCGCAGCCCGTCACGGCGGCTTTCACGCAGGCTTTGCAGTGCCTCCGGCAATGCGAACTGTTCGCCTGCGAAGCCTGATAGGAAGCGGCCGCCGCGCGCTTCTCCGCGTGCTTCCATGCGGCGCAGCATGGGCAGCAGTTCGCGCCATTTCGGGATGTTGGCTTCGCGCTCCAAAACGTCGCGGAAGACAACGCCGTAGCGACGCAGCAGCATGGCGCAGGCTGAGGCCAGTTGCGCTTCATGCCGCTCGGCGGCTGCGCCTGCAGCGCGTGCGGCGTCTTCGGGAGTAGTCCTCCAGGCCTGCTCGGGCTCGGCGGCCAGCAGGGTCCACCTGCCGGTGGCGTGGCGTGCGGCGCGTTTGCTGCCGGGCGGCGGGGCGTGTAGCTGTTTGCGTTTCGGGTCGATGAGCAGGCGCAGACTGTCAATGCCGTCAGCGGTGACGAGGCCTGCGGCGACGAGCTCCCATAGCGCGCGGTCTAGCTCCGGAGGGGGCGCGCCGAAAGATCGCAGCAGGTCTGCGGCAAACATGGCCCCCCGCTGCGCCAGACAAGCACGCACGGCCAGCGCCAGCTCGCTGAGGCAGCATGGCAGATTGGCTTCCGGCACCCGGTCCGTTGCCAGGCAGGCATCGAGCCACAGGGCTTCCTCGCGCAGGAAGAACGTGATGGGCGCCATGCTGGTGGGGATGACGCGGCGCGGGCCGCCGGATTTGTCTCCCGTTTGCGCCGCGAAAAAGGCAGGGTGCGGCGATAGGCGTCCCCAACCTACTACGCCGGTCATGCAGAGCGCGTCAAGCCAGCGCGGGTCATAGCCGCTGACACGCGCGGGCAGCAGAGTGCGCTCCCACTCGACGGCCGGAGCCTCAAAACCCTCAAGCCCGCGCAACGCTTCGAGCAAGCCCGCTTCGCCGCTAAGTTGCGTTTGCGGAGCCACATGCTGCCAGCCCAGCAGCCACTGCATATAAATGGCCGGCGTGACAGGTTCTACCTGCTTGCGCAGCGTGCCCAACGTGCGCTTGTGGATGCGCTGCAGCAGGCGGCGGTCGCACCACTCTGTAGCATGGTCGGCGATAACTGCACCGGGTTGCGGAGGGTGCTCGAAGACGCCGCGCATTAGTGTACCTGCCACTTCAAGCCGCAGCAGCTGCTTCCAGATTTCGCCTGCGGACTGATGCAGCAGCGACGCAAGCGACAATGCGGAGGCCGGTCCAAGCAGGCACATCCAGCCTTGCAGGGCGCGGCGCAGTATTTCTTCCCCCGCTTCGTCCTGAACAGTGATGACGGGCATACGCTGCTCCGGCATGAGCGCGGGCAGCAGCTTGTTTACCCAGGGCAGGCGCTCCGCGGTGACCCAGTAACGAACGCCGTCTGCAATGGCAACGGTTGCGCGCTGCCCTGCGACCAGCCGCGCAAACATGGCAGGCCAGACAGCGGCAGGCGCGTGTTGCGCCAGGAGGTCCAGCAGTGCTTCTTCAGGAACCAGCGTGAGCGATTGCAGCTGGTCGTGCAGCTCGTGCTCGTCGCGCACGTCGGGCCATTGCCCTGCACGTACTTCAGCAATTGCGTCGGGCGACAAGCGGCCTGCCTCGCCTAACACACTGTCGGGCACAGTGCGCCGCAGGGAGACAGCGCGGGTGCGGCGCTCTTCGAGGTCGGCATCATCGAGAAATGAGTAGGGCATGGCATTGATAAGCTCATGCGAAAATTGCGACGGCGTTGTGGTATCGACGGCGAGGCAGCGCACCGCGCCGCTGCGGATCTGGCCCAACAGGCGTGTCAGGCCTTCAAGGTCCATGGCCTCTTGCAGCGTGTCTTTCATCACTTCGCGCACCAGCGGGTGGTCGGGCACTTCAATGTCGCCTTCGATGTTCTCCTGGCAGGCGGCGACCTGGGGGAATACGTTCGCCAGCAGGTCGTCACTGCGGGTGCGCATCACCTGCGGCGCTACTTTTTTGCCTTGCTGGAAGCGCAGCAGTTGCAGGGAGCGGCAGGCGCTCCAGCGCCAGCGCGACTTGAAGAGGGGCGAGGTCAGCGATGCCTGCTGTAGCAGCTCGTGCACCGTCTGCTCGGTGAGAAACTGGAATACGTCGCTCAGCGGAAACGAGTGCTGCTCGGCGAGCGAGATGTTGAGGCCGTTGTCTGTAGCTGCCGCTTGCAGCTCAAAGTTGAAGCCTCGGCAAAAGCGCTTGCGCAACGCCAAGCCCCAGGCCTTGTTGATGCGGCCTCCGAACGGTGCGTGCAGGATGAGCTGCATGCCGCCGCCTTCGTCGAAGAAGCGCTCGGCGATGACCGTAGTAAGCGAAGGTACCGCACCCAGCACCGCGCGCCCGGCCACGATGTAGCCGATGAGCTGCAACGCCGCGCCTTCGCACACGCAGCACTGCTCGCGGAGCCATGCGGCTGTATCCGCAACTTGTTTCTCGCTTAAAGAGATGAAGCCGGGCTGCACGTCGGGCGTGCGCTTGCTGATTTCTTCGCGCAGGTCGGAGACAAAGGTTGAAAGTTCCATGGTCCGCTGCGGAGCCTCGCCGCCCCAGAAGGGCAGACTGGGCGGCTGGCCATGCGCGTCTTCGACCAGGATGCGTCCCGCGCTCTCAACCTGCGTAATGCGCCAGCTTGTATTACCCAGCAGGATCACGTCGCCGGGTGAGGAGTCGATAGCGAAGTGCTCATCAAGCGTGGCGATGGGCACACCTTCAGGCTGCGCAATGACCTGAAAAATGGCTGTGTCGGGGATGGTGCCGCCGTTGCATATCGCCGCTAACCGTGCGCCGCGACGGGGCTGTAGCGTGCCGTGGACGCGGTCGCGCAGCAGGTAAGCGCCCCAGGTGCCTCGGCTGCTTGCTATGCCTTCGCTGAGCAGGCATAGCAGCTCCTCGAAATATTCGCGGCTTAGCTCGCGATACGGGTAGGTACGCCGTGCAAGTGCGAATAGTGCGTCCTCTGTCCATGGGTCATCGGCAGGCTGTGCGGCGCAGGCGGCTACTATTTGCTGCATCAGCACATCAAGCGGTTCAGGGGGAATCTCAAGCCGGTCTAGCACGCCCGAGCGCATTGCCTGCACCAGTGCTGCTGTCTCGACCAGGTCGTCGCGCGTGGTTACAAAAAAGCGGCCTTTGGGAGTGGCACCGCGCCAATGCCCTGCCCGGCCTATGCGCTGCATGGCGGGGGCAATGGCGCGCGGTGAGTTGATCTGACACACCAGGTCGATGGCACCGATATCGATCCCGAGCTCAAGCGATGCGGTGGCGACCAGCACCTTGATCTCGCCCGCCTTAAGCTTGCGCTCTGCCTCAAGCCTCAGCTTGCGCGATAGCGAGCCGTGGTGCGCACCGACGTTTTCGGCCCCGATGCGCTCGCCCAGCTGGAACGCCATGCGCTCGACCATGGACCGTGTATTCACAAAAACCAGCGTGGAGCAGTGCTCACCCGCGAGCTCTACCAGGCGCCTGTAGATGGTCTCCCACACGCCGCGACCGGCGACCGAGCTGAGTTCTTCATCGGGGATCTCGATCGCAAGGTCAAGTGTGCGTCGCCGGCCTACGCTGACGATTTTGACGTCCTCGCCCCGGCCTGTGCCGGCCAGGAACTCGGCGACCAGCGAAATGGGATTCTGCGTGGCGGAGAGACCGATGCGCTGCGGCGCTGCGAACGGCAGGCGTGTGGGGCCGCACACTAACGCGTCAAGCCGTTCGAGCGTCAGCATCAGGTGTGCGCCGCGCTTGTCATCAGCTACGGCGTGAATTTCATCGAGGATGACGGTGCGAACGCCGCACAGGTTGTTGCGACTTTTTTCGGACGTCAGCAGGATGTACAGCGACTCGGGCGTGGTGACGAGGATGTGCGGCGGCCGACGCAGCATCGCCTGTCGCTCCTTGGGCAACGTGTCGCCGGTGCGCACGCCCGTGCGAATCTCCGGGCACAGGTAGCCGCGTTCGAGCGCAAGCGCCTGGATTTCTCGCAGGGGACCGTCGAGGTTCTTCTGAATATCGTTTGACAATGCCTTGAGCGGCGAAACGTACAGCACCTGCGTCGTCTCATCCAGGCTGCCGTCGAGTGCTTTGCACAGCAGTTGGTTGATGGCGACCAGAAAGGCAGCCAGCGTTTTGCCTGAGCCCGTAGGCGCGGAGATGAGTGCGGTGTGCCCGGCGAGGATGTGCGGCCAGCCCTCAATCTGCGGCTCAGTGGGCGTGCCGAAACGGGCCGTGAACCACTCCGCCACAACTGGATGCGCCCAATCGAGTGCATTACTCGTAGGGAACTCTGAAGGGATCGCGGTTTTGAAAATACAAGAGGCAAATGGAAGCATCTGCAAAGATTTTACCCGTGCTTTCCACAGGCGCTTGTACGGATAGCGGATTGCCTTCTCTTTCTCGTGATCGACGACTGCATAGCCCAAATATGTGGCGTAGCAACGGAGGTTGACGAACCGGCAGCTGACAGGCAGAATAGGAAATGCATCCCATCCGCAAAATGGGCCTGTGGCGCAGCTGGGAGCGCGCTTCCATGGCATGGAAGAGGTCATCGGTTCGATCCCGATCAGGTCCACCAAACATCAACAGCTTACAAGAGCTTGGTGGAGAAACAGGAATACAGCGGCAATATACTTGGAATACTAAGAAACCCTCTATCTCGGAGGGTTTTGCATCATTCGGCATTAACAGAGGTATAAACGCCAAGCTGTGATCCAGGGTAATTCGTTGACCATCAATATCTTGAATGTGACATTTTATCGTGACATAACTGTTCGCGTGTCGCACCAGCTATTGCGTCAAAAATCTTGCAAGCTCAGGCCATACCCCTTTTAGAAGAGGTTTAGCGTCGCTATTGCCCCTTGGATCAAACTTGCTCTACAGCAACAGGAAAATACAAAAGCGAAGATTTGCTTTCATCTCCCTCACAGTCCTTGAAAGCTCGGCCTTGAAATATGTTCAGCTAAGTTTCTAGGGGATTGATAATCTCTATAGCACTTTGTACCTACAACGCTCATCGCACATCCAATGTGACAATTTGACTGTGCGAGATTGAGCCACTGGTTATGGTTATATTTAAGTTATAGGCCTTTGTGCGTTGATTCAAGAATCCTGTTTGAACGGTGCCGCAGCCAGTCAGTGCGCCTATGCAAATTGTAAGACCGATAAGCACAGCTAGCTGCCGCCGTAGCCGTATGTAACGGCGTTCTTGGCTAAACAATGGTAGAAGCATGGCTACGAAGGCAAATGGCAAAATGCCGCTGCTAAGTGGCACATGTATGGTCGGCACGCTAATCTTCATCGTTTGCACCGTCATCTGCACTTGCACGGCACCGCCATTTCTAGGCACGCTGCTGGGTGTGAACGTTGCCGTCGCTCCTAAGGGAAGACCTTTGACAGAAAATGTCACTACACCTGGGTATGAACCATTCGTCGGCATCAGCATAAAACCATATGTGCTACTTTGCCCTGGCTCCACGGTCTGCTGCGTTGTGCCGACATTGATGAACTTAAAGTCAGATGGCACCACGTCTACGACGGGACCGCTGCCTGGTGTCAAATTAACCGGAGCGTAGCCGGAATCGCCTGAATAGGTTACGGTGAATTGATCTATTGCTTCGGTAGATGGCATTGCTACATAGCTCGCGGTTCCATTGATCAGTGCCACGACTTGCAGTGCTTTGCTGTTGTCATAAAAGGTAACTGTCCCGGACGGTATACCAGTAGTACTGGAAGTTACTGTTGCGGTAAGTGTAATACTCTGTCCGGGTGTTGTATCCGCAGTGGAACCTGTGAGCGAGACTGTGACTGGCGCTGGTGTAACAGTTAAGGTACCGGGTACTAACATCAGAATATAATTTGTTAGTGCTGTGCCACTAACTACCGGCGTGATACTGTAAACGGCCGCTGGAGAGCTGATTATTGCGGCTGTAGTAAAGCTTTCAACGAACGAATCCTGGTACATTGCTCCTAAAATCTTACCGGTAAGGATTGAATTTGTCGTGCCGTAGAGCCGCGTACTATTATCAGCGGTTGCGATTAATGTAGCTTTAGCTACGTAGAAACTTGCTTGTTGTGTGCTGTCACCATAACCCTCCCTGGCCGCCTGGCTTGCTTGCAGTACCACCGTGCCGGTGCCGGTCAGTGTTAC
>CAXSHS010000115.1:0-8521 GCA_964237325.1 uncultured Acidobacteriaceae bacterium
TGATTTTTATTGTGATCGCAGTCATTTTTGTGCTTTGGCGCTCGCAGCAGCAACAACCTCCACCGGGCCGCTACGAGCACTCGCGCGCTTACGAGGGCCGCGAGCCGCGCCGGCATGAGGAGGGCCGCGAGTCCAGCCGTAGGGAACGCGGCGGAGGCGACACGCAGGAAGCGCAATCCTGCGATGTAAACGGCATTACCTGCAGCTCGCAGTATCTGGCGGCGTGGCAGCCGCCGGAGGATGGCGGCTGCGCCGTCGGCACACGTAACGGCTACCCGATGCCGGACCCTCGCTGCACTCCGGGAGGCGTTGATACCTCAGTCACCGCCGAGGTGCTGCGCAACCCGGACTGGAGAACGCGCTGTATCCGCAACTGCGAATCGAGTGAAGCGCAAAAGCACATCACGTATGGCTGGTACAACGCGCATAAGCCCAAAATCAACTCCGAGGAAAACCAGGTTTGCGAGCTTGACCACCTGGTACCGCTCGAGCTTGGCGGCGCGGATGGTCTAGGCAACATCTGGCCCGAGTGCGGCCCCGACGACACGGTGCTCAAGGAGCGTTACTTCAAGATCAAGGACCGTGTGGAAAATTACCTGGCCGAGGAAGTAAAGCAAGGGCGCATTGAGCTTGGAACTGCGCAGCGCGGCATCGCTGAGGACTGGACCCAGTTTCTGCCTGCGGCGAATCAGTACTGCGCAGCAGGTGGGCATTGCGGATAGCGATCCATGCAAGTGTCAAGACAGTCTCTATACAAGCTCATATAACGAAGCTCATGCTCCTGCTGGCAATGCTGCTGGCCTGCACCGGCAGCTCCCCGGCAAGCCGTACACTCACCGATGAAACCGGCCGCAAGGTCGAGGTGCCGGACCACCCCCACCGCGTAATCTGCCTTGCCCCAAGCGTGACGGACACCGTTTTCGCGCTCGGGGCGGGCGAAGATATAGCAGCCATCAGCAGCTTTACCAAGTACCCGGCTGCAGCACTGCGTAAGCCAAGCGTCGGCGACACGCTCCAGCCCTCAATTGAGACCATCCTTGCCCTGCACCCCGACCTCGTCATCGGTATGCAAACCGAGGGCCAGTCAGTCTCGGCTGGGCAGCTCACGCGGCTCGGGATTCCCGTGTTTCTAGTCGATCCAAAAGGCCTGGCAGGCATCCTAAAATCAGTGCGCAGCATGGGCCATGCGCTCAACCGTGAACCGCAAGCCGCCGCACTGGTAGCGAACCTGCAGGCTCGCATCGCAGCCGTACACGCCCGGGTAAGCGGCAAACCCACTCCCAGCGTATTTACACCCATCTGGTACGACCCCATCATCACAGTCGGCAAGCATGCCTTCATCACGGAGATCATTGAAGCAGCGGGGGGCCGTTCCATCACAGACGACCTGCAAGCCGACTGGCCGCAAATCAGCATGGAGCTTGTGATCGCCCGCGCGCCCGAGGCGCTACTGCTGATCCGTGACAGCAAGGTTACGCTTGATGTTTTAGAAGCGCGCCCAGGCTGGAGCAGCCTGCCCGCCGTACGGGCGAAGCGCGCCTTTTACGTCGATGACCGCATAGAACTGCCCAGTCCCGCAGCAATCGACGCGCTGGAGGAACTTGCCCGACAGTTTCATCCCTGACGCTACATGGAACCGCCTACCTGTACGCTGGAAAATAGAGCTGCCCGTTTATACATATGCTAAGGCGAATATGAAGTCTACATATCTGCCAAGGCGAATATGAATGCGAAAAGAGGCATATCACGGCACCTGAAGCAGCTGGCCAAATACAAGCGCGTGCACAGGCACAGGCTCGCACTCCCCGGCGCCGGCCGCCGGTACTGTTGCTGCTGTGCGTGACCCTGGCCTGCGCCATGCTGCTGTCACTTGCCGTGGGCGCAGTGCCCATTTCCTTCGCTGTGACGCTGACAAAGACACAGCGCGTTATTCTGCTGGAGCTGCGGCTGCCGCGCATCCTGGCCTCGGCCATCATCGGAGCCGCACTCTCCGTCTCCGGCCTGCTGTTCCAGGGGCTCTTCCGCAATCCAATGGCAGACCCCTACGTCATCGGCTCCTCAGGCGGGGCGGTACTGGGGGCGGCGGCAGGCATCTTTTTCTTCTCGCAGGTATCGTTCCTGGGCTTCAGCGCGACAGAGGTTCTCGCCTTTGCCGGTTCGGTCGCTACCATGGCGCTGGTGTACTCGCTGGCGCGCTCCCGGGGACGCACGGAGATTATCACGCTTCTGCTCGCGGGCTTTGCCGTGAGTACCATTCTCGGTAATACAACCTACCTGTTTGAAGTCACCGGTACCAGCTCCGGCACCAGGATTCTGCTCTCCTGGCTGCGCGGTGTTGTGGGTACTCCGAGCTGGCCGCAGCTTGCCGTAGCAGCTGCCATGCTGTCGGCAGGCATCGCGGCCTCAGTGCCGCTGATGCGCCAACTCAACACGCTTGCGCTGGGTGATGAGTATGCACAGCAGCTTGGCCTGCGCGTAGAGGGCACCCGGGTTGCCATCATCCTGACCGGCTCGCTGCTTACCGCCATCGCCGTTTCGCTTGGCGGTCTCATCGCCTTCGCTGGGCTCATTGTGCCGCACATCGCGCGGCTGCTGCTGGGTGCTGATAACACGCGGCTGCTGGCCGCCACAGCGCTCGGCGGAGCAATTTTCCTGGTACTGACCGACACGCTAGCCCGTACACTCTTTGCGCCGTCAGAGCTGCCGGTAGGCGTTCTGATGGCACTGGTAGGCGGTCCGTTCTTTCTGTACCTGCTGCGTAAGTCGCAGCGAGGCTACACGCTATGACTGTGCCGCTGCTTGCTTTTCAAAACGTCAGCTTCGGCTACGGCGAGCGCCTGCTTTTCGACGGCACCAGCTTTGAACTCGTGCAGGATGCCTTTGCCGCGCTCATCGGCCCGAACGGTGCGGGTAAAACAACGCTGCTGCGACTTGCTTCGGGCGTACTCAAGCCGCGCTCGGGCGCGGTCCTGCTACGCGGTCAGCCGCTTGCCGCGCTTGGCATCAAGGCAGCGGCACGGGTCATCGCGGTAGTGCCGCAGCAGCTTGAAGTTCCTTTCCAGTACACCGTTGAGCAAGTGGTGGAGCAGGGCCGCACACCCTACCTCAGCCTGCTGCGCGGACCATCTCGCGCAGACCGCATGTCCGTAGATCGCGCGCTCGACCGCACCGGCCTAGCCGGGTTCCGTCATCGTATCTTCAACGAGCTGAGCGGCGGAGAGCGCCAGCGAGTAAAGATCGCCCTCGGGTTGGTGCAGGAGCCCGCCTTGCTGTTACTCGATGAGCCCGCGCAAAACCTCGACATCGGACGCCAGGCCGAGCTGCTGGACCTGCTCGCGGGTCTCCGAGCTGAAGGCATCGCTATCCTCGCTTCCATGCACGACCTGCACCTTATAGACGACTTTGCGAGAGTGCTGCTGCTGAGCCCGGGCAAGCCCCTGCAAAGCGGTAGCCCGTACGAGATGCTGCACCCCAGTCTGCTAGCCGAGGCCTTTGCCTGCGTGCCGGAGCGGCACCCGCTGCTGCGCGAGCGTGCCGCGCTGTACCGGATGAACAGAGGGTAACGATAAGCCTCCTCAGCGCACTCACAGGTGCTACAAAACAGTCGAAATCAGCATCGTAGGAAGCCTATGAGTATTGCAACCAAACAGGGAGACGCTGGCCAGACCAGCCTTATCGGCGGCCTCCGTGTCTCTAAAGCCGACCTCCGCGTCGAAGCCTACGGCTCGGTCGATGAGCTCAATGCCTTTCTCGGTTTTGCACGTAGTGTCTGTACACACGTAGAAATTGCCGGCTGGACGGAGACCATCCAGCGCACCCTATTCCGCGTCGGCTCCGCGCTGGCCACGCCCCGGCAGATCAAGTCGGCACCGCCCATCATGCTGCCGGAAGATGTTGAATTTCTTACCGGGCTGGTCTACAAGATTGAAGGGACGGAAGGCATTCTCTCCGACTGGTCGCTGCCCGGCGCGCACCGCGAGTCCGCGGCTTACGAAATGTGCCGTACGATATGCCGCCGCGCGGAGCGGATTGCCGTGCGCTTTGCCGAGGCGGGCGAACCCGTCGCGCCCGACGTGCTGGCCTACCTTAACCGGCTTTCCGATGTGCTGTGGCTCTTCGGACGGCTCATCGAGCACACAGCCGGCATCGACGCCCGACTGCGCAATGCCGGTCAGGGCGGGTCCAGCTGGTCGCGGGCCTGGTAAAGGTAGTTTCTAAGCTCCGGAGCGGATGACCACTGCGCTCCCCGGCGGAACGGACACATCGCCTGCAACCGGCTCGGCCTTCCCTGGGGTCCACTCGCCGCCGGCAGCCACTGCCGCGCCGCCGAACGTGAGACCGGTTTTGCTGTCGAGCGAAGGTCCGGTCAAGCGCATCGCTGTCGCACCGTGCATGCGCAACCCTGCCAGGGACACGCGCGCACCTGCATTCGCTGACTTGTTGATGAGCACGACGCTCCGCACACGCCCACCGTTGCCAAGCGCGTATGCCGTCAGCCCGGTGCCGCCGCTGGGAGTTTCCACAGCAAACACGTTGAAGGCCCCGGCAGCGGCGGCGGCAAAAGCGAGCATACCATAATACGGCGCACCCGCCGTGTTGTGGCCCTCACCATCGTCCTGCACCGGCGAGTACGAGCTGATAAAACCGAGCTGGTTCACACCCGTTTCGAGGTTCACGCCCGCGCAACCGTACTGCGCCAGCAGCAGCATGTAGTCGAGCGTCCAGAGCGCACCGGCCAGGGTGTCACTTACGCCCGGGCGACCGCCGCCGTAAAAGGAGTTGGTCTCACACATACGCCATGGAATGCGGCTCTTGCGCGAGGCTTCCCGCAGCCGGACCAGGTTGCTTTTAAGGTCTTCGTCCGGCTGCAGTAACTGCTCCGGCGTACCCAGTCTCCGGTCGCCGCGATAGTAGTGGGTAGTCAGCAACTGCACATCGCCATGAGAATCAGCAGCCATGCGCTCGACCCACTCCACCGAGGCCGCGGTATCAGGAGCGGCAAAGCGCAAACCCGGCACGGCTGCCAGCATCGCCGTTCGCCAGCGGGTGTACTCCGCATGGTATGTGTCATAGCTGTACGGAGGCGGACGCAGCGGAGCGGTGCCGCGGCCGTAGTTTTCCACCTCATTGCCAAGCTCAAGGGCCAGCAGCTTCGGCCCAAGAATTTGCGACACGTCGCGTGCCTCGGCAATGGCCTCATCCAGTGAGCCGCGACCGAAGTTCACACTCCATATGGCGCTCCAGCCGGTCGCATCCAGAAAGCCGCGCAGCTGTCGCAAGCTGCCGCCCGTGACTACCGTATGCTTCGCCTCCGCGGCAAACTCACCGTCGGGTACGTACCCGGTAAAGTCGGCGACGATGCCGCCGAACCGCAGCACACCGCCGGGTCCGAGATTGTGCAGCAGCCGCACATACGGCTCGTTCCGGATGCTTAGCAGACCAAGCCGCGCGGCAGAAGACATCTCATAGCCCAGTCCTATGAAGCTCGCCGGAATCGCCGTGACCGGCTTACCGGGCATGATCCGCAGTGGGAATGCAGTTTCCCTATCGAGGAGGGCGCGTACCGGGCTTGTCCATACTGCCGGTGCGGAGACGGCCAGGAACTGCAACAGGGTACGGCGGCTCGGCATCGCTCATCCCCTCACTGAAACCTTCGGTTGCAGTGTATATGGGTTTGCGGTGAGGAGCCGCTTGCAGGGTATTTACCACTTCCCACTGGCAAAAGCTGCCGGCGTTTCGCTATGCTGGGCGAGCTTTCAAGTTGCAGGAATTGCTGTGAGGTCCCATGCGTCTGCGCTCCCTGCTGCTCGTCCCGCTTGCCCTGTCGTGCGCTTACGCGCAGACTACGCTTTCCATCGACGCCGGTACTGCGAAGGCAAAAAGCAGCCCCACGCTGTACGGTCTGATGACTGAAGAGATCAACTACTCCTACGACGGCGGCCTGTACGCGGAGCTGATCCGCAACCGCACGCCGCAACCGGCTTGGGATGGCGCGGAGCATTGGTCCCTGGTACAGGGCGGAAGCTCTGAGGCTGTGATGTCGATAGACAAGACCGCAGGCCCGAGCGCGGCCATCCCGGCGAGTATCCGGCTTGAAGTGAAGCAAGCCGCGAACAGGAGTGCAGCCGGAATCGAGAACGAAGGCTACTGGGGCATCCCGCTGCGTTCGCAAACCGACTACAAGGCTTCGTTCTACGCTAAAGCGGGCAAGCCTGGGGCGACCGTTATCGTTACACTTTTGAGCGACGACACCGGCAAGCCTGTTGCTGAACAAGCCGTAACCGGCATAGGCACGGAGTGGAAGCAGTACAGCGCAATCCTGCATACCGGCGCAATTACGGCCTCCCCGCGCAATCACTTCGTGCTGTCTGTCACCGAGCCGGGCACGTACTGGATCACGCTCGCATCGCTGTTCCCGCCGACGTACCATGACCGCCCGAACGGCAACCGCGCGGACCTGATGGAGAAGCTGGCCGCAATGCACCCGACCTTTCTGCGGCTGCCCGGCGGCAACTACCTGGAGGGTGACCGGATCGCCGACCGCTACCCGTGGAAGCAGACCATCGGTCCGTTGGTGGACCGGCCCACACACCCCAGCCCCTGGATGTACCGCAGCTCAGACGGGCTCGGGGTTCTTGAATTCCTGGAGTGGTGCGAGGACCTGCGCATGCAGCCGGTGCTTGCCGTCTACGCCGGGTACTCACTCAAGGGCGATCACGTAGAGCCGGGTACGGCGCTTGAACCCTACGTTCAGGATGCGCTTGATGAGATTGAGTACGTGACCGGCAATGCATCGACAAAGTGGGGAGCCGAGCGCGTGAAAGACGGCCACCCGGCACCGTTTTCCTTGCATTATGTCGAGATCGGCAACGAAGACTGGTTTGACAAGTCAGGCAGCTATGAGGGGCGCTACCCGCAGTTCTATGACGCGATTAAGAAGCGCTACCCGCTGTTGCAACTGATTGCAACCACGCCGGTAAAAAGCCATGCAGTGGACGTGCTTGACGAACACTATTACCGCTCGACGCAGGCGTTCTATGCGGACGTGAACCACTATGATGCAACCGACCGAAAAGGACCCAAGATTTTCGTAGGCGAGTGGGCCACGCGCGAGGGCACACCGACGCCGAACTTCGGTGCGGCACTTGCCGATGCCGCGTGGATGACGGGCATGGAGCGCAACAGCGACATCGTGGTGCTGTCGAGTTATGCACCGCTGCTGACCAACGTGAATCCGAATGGATCACAGTGGGACACCGATCTGATCGGCTACAACGCTATGGAGAGTTACGGCTCACCGAGCTACTACGCGCAGGTGCTGTTCGCGGGGCACCACGGCGATGAAATTCTGGCGAGCACGCTTACCGGCGCGCCCGTGCGGGTCTTTCAGTCGGTCACACGCGACAGTGCCACAGGGAATGTGTTCGTCAAGCTGGTCAATGCGAGTACGGACCCTGCACCTGTTACCGTGCAGCTGGTGAATGCCGGCAAAGTCTCAGCGACAGGCCGCGTGTACACGCTTTCGGCACCTTCAACAGAGGCAACCAACTCCATCACCGACCCCATGCGCATCGCGCCGATAGAGCAGGCGTTGAGCCGGCTCGGCAGCAGCTTCCAGATTACTTTGCAGTCGCTTTCAATCAACGTAGTGCAGGTGGCTACAGGACGTTAGGCCTGCGCTATACCCTATGTACCATGAGATCTGGAGAACATATGCGTACCCTCCTGCTAGCCGTTTCACTTCTGTTTGCGCCCGGGCTGCATGCTCAGGACGCATCCGCAGCCCAGCCCTCGGCTGCCACTGCATCGAGCCTGCTGCAACCGTCACTGGACCAGTTACGCCAGAGTCTTTCCGGCCTGCGACTCGATAAGTGGAAGGCCCCCGGCCCCGTGCGCGAGGAAACCAACGGCAATATCGGCTCCATTACTCGCGACCTAGACGGGACCCTGCCGGGGCTCCTGATGACTGCCGATGCATCCCCGCATACAGTCTCAAAAAATCTCCCTGTGTTTCGCAATGTAGACGCGCTTTATGACGTGCTGCTGCGCATTGTGGAGACAGCGGACCTGGCCGCGCCGGATGGGGAGACCCAGACCCTGCATGCGGCGTTGACCAGCCTGGACAGCGCCCGCCGTTCATTGGGCGATGCCCTTGAAGCCGCAGCCGTGGACAATGAGCAGCAATTAAAGCAGGCTCAACAGCGCGCCACGCAATCCGCTGCGCCCGCCACGACCAACGTGGTGACGGATACAGGCAAGTCTGTGCCCGTACACCGGAAAAAGCCCGCACCCGCTAAACCCGCACCGCAGCAGTGATTCCTCAAGTCCAGTCGCAATGTAGTTACCTTGGTACCTTCGACTTTCACATCTTGTGCTTTCCGTCGGGAACCGTCTTGTCTTCGAAGGTGTCTACCACCGAGACAGGCATTCCTTCGGAATGATTTACGGCTGGCGTATAGCGATCCATGCCTGCTAGTGTGAAAGGATTCTGCGATGCAGGTGGGAGCGGTCTTGAGCAATC
>CAXSHS010000116.1:0-8468 GCA_964237325.1 uncultured Acidobacteriaceae bacterium
TCCAGCTTGATGTAGTTCAGCGCGTACTTTGACGCTTCCACTTCGAGCGGGTCTTCCTCGGCCAGGTCGCGCAGCTCCTTCAGCTCCTTGTGCCGGAACATCGCGTTATCGTCAAAGGTCAGCTTGCAGTCCAGTGCGAGCAGCTTGGCATCTTGCGCTTCAGGCGAACTCGGCTTGGTGGTGATGAAGGGGTTGATCTCCAGCAGGGAAGCGTCGGTCGCAATAAATACGTCATACAACCCGCGCATGAACTTGACCGCTGCCTGTAGCTGCGACGGTTTGAGCCCCAGCGCAAAGGCCAGCTCGCGCGCCTGGTACGGCTGAAAGCCGACCGCCGGATCGATTGTAATTTTACATATGGCATCCGGGTCCTTGGCCGCGACCTCTTCGATCTCCATACCGCCCGCCTGCGATGCCATAAAGACCAGCCTGGCTTGTGCGCGATCCAGCACGATGCCAAGGTACAGCTCACGGTCGATTGCCGCAGTTTCCTCAATCAGCAGCCGTCGGACCTTCTGCCCAGCAGGTCCGGTCTGGTGTGTCACCAGCTGCATGCCCAAAATTTGCGAGGCGTACTGCTCCGCTTCGTCAACCGTACGCGCCACCTTGACGCCGCCCCCCTTGCCGCGCCCACCCGCATGGATCTGCGCCTTAACAACGACTCCTGTTGCGCCGCCCAACATGAGCCGCTTGGCGACTTCAACCGCCTCATCCAGCGTGTTCGCAACCTCGCCCTGCGGGACGGGCACACTGTGCTTCCGCAGAATGTCTTTGGCTTGGTACTCATGGATTTTCATAAGGTTAGGAGCCGCCGTAATACGCTCGGCGGCACCTTCATACTACAGGCGCTCGCGCGCAGTTGTCAGACAAGGCAGCGATGGCGCTTACCAAAATGAGCCACTTGGGCGGCGCCGGTGTAAACACCTAAACCCGCGCTGCCACACCCCGCGCCTGCTCCAGAGTAAGCGTCTCACGCATACTCTCAGCCAGCATCGCCGTGGCCCCATCTTTGCCGCAGGCCAGCACGGCTTGTACCGCATTGCCTTTGCAGTAGTAGACCAAAAAATTATTCTCCCCAAGCGAGCCGTCTACCTGAATGTCATCCCAGTTTTCAGCGTGGCCCACGTAGCCGAAACGCTTGCCGAAGTGAGCAGTCCAGAAAAACGGTACGTTGTGCAGCAGTTCGTTCTCGGGCATAATCTGCGCACCAAGCTCGCCTAGCATGGCTGCTGCTGCCGTACGGCCATGCTGCTGTGCCAATCGCCAGTGCTCAATGCGCATGCCGTTTACGGCGGCAATGTCGCCTGCCACCCACACTCGCGAGGCTGCTTTCAGGTCTTCCCGCACCGAGACGCCGCCGTCTTTCTCAAGCTGCAAACCATGTTCAAACGCGGTTGTAGGCTTTACGCCTACGGCCACAATCACCAGATCTGCCGGCAGGCTTTCGCCGCTTTTCAGCGTCACAGCTTCCGAGGTGATCGCGCGAGCCTCCGCGCCCAGCTTCAGCGTGACGCCGTTGGCCTGGTGCAGCGCAAGGATCGCCTGCGCCGGTACCTCGCCGAACTTCTGGCTGAACGGCTGCGGAGAGCGGCACACCAGCGTCGCTTGCAGACCTCGCGTGGTGAGAGCGGAGGCTGCCTCAAACGCAATAAAGCTGTCCCCGATCAGCACCACCTGCTTGCCTTTTGGCTCATTTCCAATCACTCCGCCGATCGCTTCCAGGTTCGCAACGTGGCGTATGGAATGCACATGCGGCAGGTCTTCTCCGGGAATGCCGAGCTTGCTGGGTACGCCGCCGACAGCCAGCAGCGCGGCATCAAACCGGATCGTCTGCCCGCCTTCGGTGGTCAGCATACCAGCCTCGCCGTCCAGCGTAGCGACGCTCGCCTGCACCCGCTCCACGTTCAACTTGGTCTTATCGTCGGCGCTCCACAGCGGCAACGTGTCAAGAGGCTTTTTACCAGCCAGTGCCATCTTGCTCAGGTTGGTGCGGTCGGTGGGCTCAGTCGTTACCGGATCGAGCATGCTGATGCGCCCACCGAACCCGCCCTGCCGCAGCGCGCACACTGCTGCCGTCGCCGACGCGCCGCTGCCGATGGTCACAATGTGGCGGTTTGCGCCGGTTACGGCAGCGGGCACATTGTCGTTGTAGTTGGCCGGTGACGGCGTATTTAGGGCCACCGGATCTACTGAAATCGAGTCCCCATCCCGCTGCACGGTGTAGTGCCTAAGCGAGCGCAGCGGCGGCGGCTCGACCACCGCGCCGGTCTCAAGTTCAAAGGTGCCCATGTGCCACGGGCAAATCAAGCGGCCGTTGCACACCGCGCCTTCCTCCAGCGGCCCTCCGGCGTGCGGGCATTTGGCTTCCACCGCATACAGGCTGCCTTCCTGGGTGTGCACCAGCAGGATTTCCGTCTCACCTGCTTTGATTGCCTTCTTCGTACCCGCCGGTAGCTCTGCCGCCGTTACAACCTTTGTAAGTGCCATATGTGCTCTCGGCTGTGGGATGCGCCATAAGCCAGGCCCGCACTCCGCTACCATACGGGTGTGGATGCAGAACAGTTTCGCGCGCTGGTAAAGGCTGTCGTGGAAGATGGGCACACCCTTGCCCGCGTTGAGGCGCGCGCGGTACTCACCCTGCTACTGCAAGATGCACACACTCTCAACAGTGGTTCGCCGGAAGCACTCGCACTGCTGCTCGCCGCACTGCTGGCAGCCATGGCGCAGCGCGGCGAAACGGCTGAGGAACTCTGCGGCTTTGCCGAAGCCATGCGCGTGGCCGCCACGCCCATCCCGTTGACAGACGCCGAGCGCGCCCGGCTGGTAGACACCTGCGGTACCGGCGGTGACGGTCTCGACACGTTCAATATCTCAACAGCCGCCGGTCTGGTCGCAGCCGGCGCCGGGGCATGGGTCGCCAAGCACGGTAACCGCGCCATCACCTCCCGCTGCGGCTCGGCGGACGTGCTGGAGGCGCTCGGCGTCCCCATCCACTTGGCCCCGCAAGCCGCTACCGAGTGCCTGCGGCAAACCGGTTTCGTGTTCATGCTGGCCGCCGACCTGCACCCGGCCATGCGACGCGTAGGGCCGGTACGCCGCGGGCTGCCGTTTCGCACGATCTTCAACCTGCTAGGCCCACTCGCCAATCCGGCGGGAGCCTCTGCACAGGTGGTCGGCGTCTACGCGGAGACACGTATCCAGGTAGTAGCCGAGGCACTGCGCCTGCTCGGCACTCGCCACGCCTGGGCGGTCCATGGGCAGGTCACAGGCTCTGCAAAAGGGCTGGACGAGCTTACTGTTACGGGTCCAAGTATGTATGCGGAAGTAGCTGGAAATCACGTCCAGACAAGCACGATCCAACCGGAAGCACTCGGCTTACATCGCGCCGATCTCCAGGCGTTGCTAGGCGGCACCAGCGCGCGAGAGAATGCCGCTATTATCGAAGCCATTCTAAGCGGTCAAGATCATGGCGCCCGGCGCGACATCGTGCTGTTAAACGCAGGCGCCGCGCTGGTGGTTGCAGGGCTTGCCGTTTCGCTCGAAGAAGGGCTGGCGCAAGCCGCCGAAGCAGTGGATAGCGGCGCTGCGACCCAGGCGCTGAGTCGCCTTCGCGCGTTCCAATCTGCCGATGCTTCGTAGACGATGAGGCACGGAAGACACCACGACAAGCTGCTCGGGAGAAGCCAAATGAAGACAGAACCCGCTATAAAGATGTGCTTTGTTCTGCTTGCAATAACGGCAGCAAACCTGCACGCACAACAAATCCAGGTGAGCGGAACCAACCGCACCATCTCCATAACAACCAGCGAAGAGGCCACACGACGCGCCGATATAGCGATTGTGCACGTCGGCTTCGAGGTCTACGCATCGTCATCCACGCAGGTAGATACCCAGGCGGGTACGGCGTCAAAGGCGATCACGGCAGCATTGGCACAGGCCGGCGTAGCAAAAGACGCCATTGAAAGCGAATCGCAAAGCACGAGTCAGACGCAGGAGTATCAAAACACGAATTTGACTCCAGGTGAACGTGCCGAGCGCAAATTTCAAGTACAGCAGAGCTGGACCGTACATACAAACGCGGATGCCGCATCGCAGGTGCTGGCCTCAGCTGTTGCGGCAGGCGCAAATGCGAGCGGAGCCATCGATTGGTCGATCGCGGACGAAGCCTCACTGAGCGCCGAGGCAGCAGGCAAAGCCTTGAAGCACGCACAAGCCATTGCGGAGCAAATGACATCAGGTCTCGGCGCAAAGCTAGGTCCGCTGGTGTTTGCCAGCAACCAGGCGCAATCGTTACAGAGCTTGCCAATCAATAGCCGCTCCTTGGACGCCCCAGCTGCACCTTCCGCGAGTGCAATTGAGCAGAAAAAATTGATTCTCAACACCCCCATGGTCCATCGCTCCGCCACTGTCTCCGCTGTTTTCTCCCTCCAGTAACGCGTACGGAAGCCTGTGCTGCGACCTCCTGTTCCCCTGAGCATCAGAACCAATGTAAGTAGGACAGAAGCAGGACACAGGAGACGCACCCAGGCATGCCCCGTTACGGCTACCGAGAGCTCGAACCGACACGCGAAGCCAAGGAAGTGTTCGAGCGCTGGCTCGAGTTCCTGGATCGTGAAATCGGCAAACATAAAAAGCCCGCGCTGCGCGAAGAGCTGGTGCTCGATAACCTGCACCAGATGCAGCTCGGCTCGCCCAAGGGCGGCCGGCTCAACTTCAACCTCAACAGCGAGCTGGCTTACAACGTTCTCCAGCTGTCGCTCGATCCCAAAAACATCACGCTTGAAGCCGAGTACTACGGCGACATCAATCAGGAGAAATACGCCGAGATCAAGCCGCTCATTTACTTTTGGCAGATGTTCGACCGCTCCCCGGTCGGGCTCAACCACTGGCTGGGCTTCCGCTTTCGCGCCATGCTGGGCAAGCACATCTTCAAACACATCGGCAACAACGTAAAAATTTTCCACGGCGTCGAGTTCTCTTTCGGCTACAACCTCACCATTGAAGACGATTGCGTAATCCATCGTTACGCCATCCTTGACGATCGCGGCGAGATCATCATCAAAAAGGGCACGTCCATTTCGGACTTTGCCGCCGTCTACTCGCATGCGCACGACCCGGTGGACAGCTCGCTAATCGAAAACCGTAAGACGGAGATCGGCCCCGGCGCGCGCCTTACCTACCACACAGCCATCATGGCTGGGGTGAACGTGGGCGAGGACGCAACCATCGGCGCCATGGGCGTGGCCACGCACTCGGTTGAGGATCACTCCATTGTGGGCGGCATCCCGGCCAGGGAGATCAAGAAGAAGGACCAGGCCAAACGCTTTGAAGGCGCTGACAACCATCAAGATACCCAATAAGAGGACATGCATGGCAGTCACTGACGCGGGCAGCTGCAAATTCTCAATTTGCAGAAAAAGCTAAGCCACATCCTGCTGATCGAAGCACGTAGAATTGTGAGTACCGGCGACGCAGATGGTAAGCGCACCGCGCTAAGCGGCGTCTCGGTGTAGGCGTGTCGTGCTAGCATCACCCTGCCCTTTATGAGTCAGCAAGAAATCGTTCTTAAAATCTTCGAGTTCGTTCTACTCCTGTTCTCGCTCTCGCTCCACGAGGCAGCGCATGCCTGGACCGCATCGCGCCTGGGCGACCAGACCGCCCGCATGCTGGGTCGCGTTACGCTCAACCCCGCCAAACACATTGACCCGGTAGGCACCATTCTGCTGCCGCTAGCCATGCTGTTTTTGGGCCCCTACGGCGGACGCTTCCTGATCGGCTGGGCGCGGCCCACACCTGTCAATACGCGCAACTTCCGCAACTATGTGCGCGGCGATGTGCTCACCACGCTTGCCGGTCCCGTCAGTAACCTGCTTATCGCACTAGTCTGCGTTATCGCGCTCATCGCGCTGGCTAAAGTCTCACCGGATGCATCGGTGCTGGTAAAGGGCTTGGTCTACGGCGGCTTTGACCCGAGCCTGATCCAGGCCGCCCCTGCCTTGTTTCCGGCAGTGCTGCTGCTGTATATGGCGCTGACTTTGAACCTGTTTCTGGCCTTCTTCAACCTGTTGCCGCTGCCGCCGCTTGACGGCTCCCACCTCATCCGCCACCTGCTGCCCACCCGCATGCTCCAGGTCTACGACCAGCTCGGCATCATTAGCCTCATCCTGATGTTCGTCTTCGGCGGCAGGCTGGTGAACCTCTTTGTAGGTCCGGTTCTGGAGGTTGTCAACCGCATTCTGCTGTCGGCATAAAGAGCATCGATAAAACTGAAGGAAGCGCTTTCGTACAATAAGGCTTCCACTCCTGACGTACGAGGTTTCGTGCCCGACTCCGCTTCTTCAAGTAATCCAATACAAATTCCGCGGGCGCAGCGTCGCGTATTGAGCGGCATGCGACCCACCGGCAAGCTGCACCTGGGCAACTACATGGGTGCGCTGCATAATTGGGTGCGGTTACAGAATGAATATGAGTGCTTCTTCTTCATCGCGGACTGGCACGCGCTGACCACGGACTATGCCGACCCGAAAGATATTCCCGGCAATGTCAAGGAGATGGTGCTGGATTGGCTGGCGGCGGGGCTCGACCCTGAGCGGTGCGTTCTCTTTCGGCAAAGCCGAGTCAGCCAGCACTCGGATTTGCACCTTGCTTTATCGATGATTACGCCGCTGAGTTGGCTGGAGCGGGTGCCAACTTATAAAGATCAGATTGAAAACCTCCGCGAGAAGGATTTGGCAACTTACGGTTTTCTCGGTTACCCGCTGCTGCAATCGGCGGATATTCTGCTTTACGGCGTTCCCGGTAATTCCCTGCATGTGCCGGTAGGGGCCGATCAAATTGCTCATGTTGAAATCACGCGTGAAATAGCTCGGCGGTTCAATTTCTTGTACTCGAAAAATGCTGTGGGCAAAATGGAGCAGAACGCGCCTGGGGAGCTGGGGCGAAGCATTGCAATCGGGCCTTCAAACATCGACAAGGCTGCTGAGCTGATTGAGAGTGCGCAGCAACCATTGCAGCAGATACTGAACGAGCCTCAAGTCCTCCTCACCCCCACCCCGAAGCTGCCCGGCACAGACGGCCGCAAAATGTCTAAAAGTTACAACAATTTCATCCTGCTCTCCGACCCGGAACCGGAAATTCGTAAAAAGCTTAAGCCCATGGTCACCGACCCGGCTCGCATCCGGCGCACCGATCCGGGCGATCCTGATAAGTGCCCCGTCGGCGACCTGCACAAGGTCTTCTCTTCGGCAGAAACCTTCGCTAAAGTTCAGGAAGGCTGCACGACCGCCGGCATCGGCTGCATTGAGTGCAAAATGTGGCTGGCGGACGCCATTGTTCAAGAGCTCGCGCCAATGCGGGAAGAGCGAGCGAAGTTTGCAGCAGACCCGAAGAAAGTACGAGATATTCTGAAAGACGGCAACCGGCGCGCCGCCGAGGCTGCCGAGACAACGATGGCGCGTGTGCGAGAAGCCATGGGGCTTGACGATTGAGCGAAACGGAGAAGAGCGCGCGCGCCGCCAATGCCGCCCATGCGGGCAATTCGCCCTTCTCCATAACCGTAGGCCGCGTCTACGACGGCCCCCTCGACCTGCTGCTCGATCTCATCCGCAAGCAGGACATTAACATCTGGGACATTCCTATCGCGCAAATCACCGGTCAGTTCCTCGCCTACGTCGAACGCCTGAAGGAAACCGACGTCGATAACGCCGGAGAGTTCATCTACACCGCTTCGCTGCTTATCCACATCAAGAGCCGCATGCTGCTGCCCCGCGCCCCGGCAGACACCCTCGAAGCAGCCGCGGACGACCCGCGCATGGAGCTCGTCGAACGCCTGCTTGAGCATGAACGCTTCAAAAACGCCGCGCAAATGCTCCTGCAAAAGCAGGGAATCGAAGCCGCCACCTGGACCCGCCCGTTAGCCGACGCACTCTTGAAAAACACCACACAGCCGGGTGAAATCGCGGCAGACGTACCCGACCTGGTCCGCGTTTTCCGCGATGTCATGGACCGCCTGCGCAAACGCCCCATCCTCGACATCCGGGAAGACTCGGTTACCGTCGACCAGATGATCGAGTACTTGCGCCGTCGCCTCGTACTTGAAGACCGCCCCATCGCACTCAGTCGCCTGCTCGCCGGGACCCGGTCCGAGCAAGCCCTCGTCTGCATGTTCCTAGCGCTGCTGGAACTCGTGCGCCTTCAGGCTATCCTGCTGCGCCAGGACACAAACTTCGCTGAAGTGTTTATCAAGAAACATGAAGGTTTCGAAGCACTCATGGCGGAGCCGGCGCATGCCTTCGGGGACATTGCAGAGTAATCGCATGCCGTTGTTTACACAATATTCATCTGCGCTCAGCACTTGATTGATGCAAGCACCTATGGGGGATTGATACCTTGCGGTATAAGCACGAGGTTATCCATGAGCCAGACTTCTGTTCCCCTTCCCGCAAAGCCCCAGACGTACGACCCCGCCG
>CAXSHS010000117.1:0-8161 GCA_964237325.1 uncultured Acidobacteriaceae bacterium
TGTATATGTATGCGTGGAAGGCCGGGGTGAAGACCACCTATTACCTGCGGTCGCGACCGGCTACGCGGATTGCGAAGACTACTGTGGGGCAGGCGGCGCAGGGGAATTCTGTTCCGACTGTCGGGCCGACACCGGCGCAGATACCGGGGCAGGCGGATCTTAACGCGGTGGCTTGTTCGCTCGATAATCCGGAGAGCTGCGAGGCTTGCCAGTAGGTTTGTGGGACCCATGTCTCCATTCGAGATGTGGGTTCCTGAAGTTTGTGCCTGAGTGAAGGTGTTTGAAGCAGATCCTTCGTTTTACTCAGGATGACCCCTTTTGGGATCAGTTCAGTTGCTCAGCAATTTTAGTCACTTAGTAGTTTTTAGTCACTTAGTAGTTTTTAGTCACTCAGCAACTTCAGTCACTCAGCAATTAAGGAGATCCAACTATGTCTTCATCCGTCGATGTACCCGAATCTATTCTTGATCCGGGCATGTGCCTTACGCTACGTCCGATGAAATACCCTACCTTTTTTGAAATGTTCAAGGACGGCATCAAGAACACGTGGACAGTCGAGGAAGTGGATTTTTCGACGGACTTGGTGGACTTGAAGCAGCGGCTTACGCCTGCTGAAGTACATGTAATCCAGCGACTAGTTGCGTTTTTTGCGACCGGCGACTCTATCGTCTCGAACAATCTGGTGCTGAACCTGTACAAGCATATCAACTCGCCCGAAGCACGGTTGTATCTGTCGCGCCAATTGTATGAGGAAGCTGTACATGTGCAGTTTTACCTGACGCTGCTGGACAACTACATCCCGGAACCAAGTGAGCGTGCTGCGGCGTTTGCGGCAGTCGATAACATTCCTTCGATCCGTAAGAAGGCCGAGTTCTGCATGAAGTGGATGGACTCAATCGAGCAGCTGGATACGCTGGAGACGGATGAGCACCGGCGGCAGTTCCTGCTAAACCTGATCTGCTTTGCGGGCTGTATTGAGGGACTGTTCTTTTTTGCGGCGTTTGCGTATGTGTACTTCTTCCGCTCGCGGGGCATGCTGCATGGGTTGGCAGCGGGTACGAACTGGGTGTTCCGCGATGAGAGTGCGCACCTGGAATTTGCGTTTGAAGTCGTCAACACTGTGCGGGAGCAGCATCCGGGCATGTTCGATGCGCGCATGCAGCAGCAGGTCACTGAGATGATGCGCGGGGCGGTGGATGCTGAGCTGCAGTTCTCAGAGGATTTGCTGGAGGGTGGTGTTGCCGGACTCTCGACACGCGATATGCGTGAGTACCTGCAATATGTAGCTGATCAGAGGCTGGAGCGGCTGGGTATGGAGAAGGTGTTCGGCTCGCACAATCCGTTCCCGTTCATGGATTTGCAGGATGTGCAGGAGCTGACCAATTTCTTTGAACGGCGAGTTTCAGCGTACCAGGTCGCGGTGGAGGGTGAGGTCGCGTTCCACGAGGAGTTCTAAAGGCTTGCGCGACGCGGGAAGGGCCTCTCCATGAAACATTGGAGAGGCTTTTACCGTTATGGGGCATTTGCAAGAAAACGAAAGCAGATCCTTCGCTGCGCTCGGGATAACCCTTTTTGAGCTGATTTGGACTTCTCCCACACCATCTCGGGATGACCCTTTTAAGCTGATTTGAACTTTTCTAACCGTCTCAAGATGAACCATGTGGGTTTTTAACTTTTTACGCTTCTGCGCTAGTCATGGTCATGGTCATGGCCCAAGCCGAGCCGCCCGAGAGTTATAGCTGCGCCCACGATGATGGACACTGCGGCTGGAGAGAGCTTGCGATGGCCACTAGTTGGCAATCGCTGCCCTTGCGAGATGGTGCCTCCATCGTCTTGCAGTTCCTTTGCCTCATTCGTCATAGACAGCAGTTGTCCGGTGTGTTGACTTTCGTAGCGCACCTCAGGCAGCGGTGCCGGGGTTAACTCCGGCAAAAGGCCGGGGCTTGTAGCGGCAGCTGATGACTGGGCAGAAGCTTCAGGCAGGATCGCAGACCCGGCGGGTGCAAGACGGATGGCGTGGTGTGCTCTCGGCTGCGGACGGGCGGAAACCGAAGCGGCAACCTCTATGGGCGTGGATCGCGTAAGGCTGATGCCGACCCAGCATGCCGGCATTGCTGCCGCGAACACCCATATGCCGGCTACGCTGAACAGTGTACGCTGACGCTGCGAACTGCGGGAGTACAACCGTTCGCCGGCCAGAATGGAGCGAACGCGCGCGTGCAGCATACCGGCCTGAGCCGCGAAGCGGATGCCCATAGAGGGGGGCTGTGCGTTCAAGGTAAGCCAGCCGAAGCGGACCAGGGTATCGGCATAACGGTCGCGCTTATCGGGGTGCGAGCGGACGACTTCCAGATCGCAGGCGACCTCACGTTCAAAGCGGAGTGAGGCAAATGCCCGGTATAGAAGCGGATGGAAGAAGAGCAGACTACGGCCGGAGCGGGCTACCGTTTCCCAAAGATTGTCACGACGGCGGATATGGCACAGCTCATGGCGCAGGATATTTTCGAGGTCGAAGGTATCTTCGGTGCAAGCTACGGGCAGGCACACAGCCGGGTGCAGCCAGTAGATGGCCGCCGGCGTGGTGATACCCGGCATGAGCCACAGGCGGCAGTGCGGGACGCCGATTTCAGCGGCAAGCGCGTCAAACATCCTCGTTATGGCGATGGGAGGGGTAAGCCGAAAGCGAAGTGCGCGGGCAAGCTGCCTGCGCCTGACGATACCGAGCAGTGCGAGTCCGGCGAGAACCGCAAGATAGATTCCAAATACAAGAGGGAGATGACTGCTGATGGATGAGGCGAGCGCGCCCGAGAGCGTGAGGGAAACCACAGGCTGAAGATGGGGGTGGCTACCGGGTACCGGTACCAAGCGGGGTGCGGCGATGGCTACCTGTAAAGCGCGGAACAGGAGGCCCAGGCCGGCAATCCAGTACCCCGCCATCGAAGCGATGTAGAGCAGCCAGATTGTGAAACGGTATGCAGCAGAAGTGGCCAGGCGCGCCAGAAACCAGCACAGACCGTAAGCGGCGCAGCTTACCAGCAGAAAGCGGCATAGATGGACCAGAATGAGCAGGGCTGCCTCGGGGCCTCCAAACACGTTTCCCAATATATTCCCTGCTACATCCCGGAAGTTCATCGTGTCGGCTCTGCAGAGTCCTTGCTCTCACGGTAGTCACGGATAAGCAGCTCGATTTCTTCAAGCTCGCCGGGCTTCAGGGCTTCAGCCTGCAGAAGGTTCATGAACAAGCCGCGTATGGAACCGCCGAAATTTTGCCGCATCAACGCGCGGACGGACAGGCCGGCTGCCTCGCTCTCCGTGAGGATGGGCCGAAAGACAAAAACCTTGCCGCGCGGGGTGTGGTCGATAAAACCCTTGGTTTCCATGATGCGGAGGATAGTTTGCGCCGTTTTATAATTGGGCGTTTCCTGCGGGGGAAATGAGTTGATCAGTTCCTCAACCGTGGCTTCGCCAAGTGCCCATAAGGCTTGCAGAAGCCGCATTTCTGCCGGGGTTGGGAGTAGCGGGGCTTTGAGCTTTGTCAGCGCCATGGTACTCCTTGGTGCCAATAGGCTAGCATCAACAGTCGTGAAGCGGTGCTTTTCTCTTCAGTTGACTTTAATTTCTTAATCGCATAAGACTTAGAAGATTAAAGCCTTTTGGTGATGCTGTCACGCTTGTTTTGCATGCCGGTAAGGATGTGATCATCGGGATTGTGCCGCTACATAAAGGTGGAGAAAAGAATGTTTCGATTTGGAACTTGCACAGCGGGGAACCCGCGCCTTGAACGTGAGAGGCGGAGCGCCCGTTTGTACACGTTCTCTTTGCGCATACAGCTGGTGTGCTGGTTTGCGTTTCTGCTTGCTCCGGGTGCCTGGGCTTCCGTAGACAGTTCCCTGCCGGAGGCACCGCAACCCAGTACTGTAGAACGCAGAAGCGATCTGACGCTCAAAAACTTTCCGTTGAACATTCTGAAGGACCAAGGGCCTATCTGGACCGGCCCGCTGCACATCGGGAAGCCGCAGCTGGTATGGCTGCTGCCGCTGGCTGCGGCTACGGCAGCCAGCCTTGCGACCGACAGCAGGGCTTCGACGGAAGTTGTGAGCCATGATCCGGGATTTAACAATGGGAATACCAATGCATCGAATGTGCTGATCGGCGGCTTTATCGCACTGCCTGCGGGGCTATACGGCTGGGGTGCCCTGGGGCACCATGAGCATGCGCGCGAAGCAGGGCTGCTGGGCAGCGAGGCGCTGGTAGACGGTGTGATCGTGGAGCAGGGTACCAAGCTGATCTTCTTCCGCGAGCGGCCTGCGCAGGACAGTGGGCGCGGGCTGTTTTTTCAGGGAAGTGCCGGGAGCAATTCGTCGTTTCCTTCGTCGCACGCGGTGCTGGCCTGGTCTTCAGCGGCGGTGCTGGCTGAGGAGTACCCTTCAACCTGGGCGCGGGTGGGTGTGTATACCTTTGCGACCGGGGTGAGCCTGACCCGGGTGCTGGGGCAGCAGCACTTCCCTACCGACGTGCTGCTGGGCAGCACCGCCGGGTGGCTGATCGGCCACTATGTCGCCAAGCGCCGACCATGGCAGGGAAAGCACAGGAGCCACTGATGCCGATCTTCCGCTTAAAATGACACAGTCTTCTACAACAGCAACCCTGCTTTGCTTTCACGCCCATCGAGAAAGGGTCCATTTGCGCGCCACCGATCATTACGCTGAAGGCAGGTTTTTTAACCCCGGTGCCAACGCGAGGGGTTTTGCCGAATTTCTACGCTGGACGACACACCGCGAGCGCGGACCGTCGCCGAAGTGGGTTCCGTCGAAGCCGGGGCCCCAGCCTGCGGAGCGGGTTGCCGGCAGCGAGCTTGTTGTCACCTTCATCCAGCATGCAACTGCCCTGCTGCAAACCGGCGGCCGAAACATCCTTACCGACCCGGTGTGGTCGGAGCGGGTAGGACCGTTTTCACGATTCGGCCCGAAGCGGCATCGTGCGCCGGGCATTCGCTTTGAGGATTTGCCGCCGATTGATTGCATTCTCATCAGCCACAACCATTACGACCACTTTGACAAAGCGACGCTGCGGCGACTTTGGAAGCGGGACCGTCCGGCGGTGTTTTGCCCGCTTGGGTTGGGAGTGCTGCTCAGGAAGCTGGGCTACACGGATGTGCACGAGATGGACTGGTGGGAGGCGCAGAGCTGGGGCGGCTTTGAAGTGCACTGCGTACCGGCGCAGCACTTTTCCGCGCGTACGCCGTTTGATCGCAACCGCACCTTGTGGTGCGGCTGGGTGGTTCAAAGCGGTGGAGAACAGGTGTACTGTGCCGGGGACACAGGCTTTGGGCCGCTCTTCGCGGCAATTGCCGAGCGGTTCAGTGCAATCCGACTGGCGCTGCTGCCGATTGGGGCATTCCGGCCGGAGTGGTTCATGGGGCCGATCCACATGACACCGGAGCAGGCTGTGGAGGCGCACGAAATCGTGCGAGCGGCGGTAAGCGTCGCAATTCATTACGGGACGTTTGTGCTAGCCGACGACGGGCTGGAAGAGCCTGCGGAGCAGCTGCGGCTCGCGCTGGAGAACCGGAAACCCCCTGCGCCGTTTTTGCTGCTAGCAGAGGGTGAGGGGCACCGCGTCAATTCATTAGGAAAATGAAGCGGTTACACCGGAAATCATGATGATGAGTATGACCCAAGCAGCAATTATGACGGCTGCTTTGCCGCGACTTACCTTGGCAAGGATAGAGGAACCGATGGTAAGCACCACCAGTTGCCAGATCAGAAACACGTCGAACCACTTCAGAATGCTGATGAGCCATTGCGGTGTCGAGGAGCCTTGCAGGTAAAAGGCAGGGTTGCTGCCGAGCGGGTTCGCTATCTGGAATGTTTCATTTCCGACGCCAAGGAAAAGCAGCAGAGTTTTCAGCATCTGCGGCAGGGTGGAGAAGAGATAGAGCGCGAAGAGGGGTCCGAACCGTGCATGGCCTCCCAGCCCAAAGTTGAGGGATAGGAGCAGTATGGCGGCTACTATAGCAAGGATCGGGGTGCCTATGAAAGCACTGATGTAGCTGGTGATGCGGGTAATACGTGCAATGAGGCCGACCTACTGGGCTTGTAGTGCTGCCGGAACTGGTCGATCCTGGCTTGCTGTTTGGGAGAGGCAGCGAGGGTGTTTCGTGCGACCGTTTGCCAGCCTACCTGCCGCTCAATGGCAGCGCCGAAGCCGAAGCTGACTACTACGATCAGCACATACGGGAGCCACCAGCTTGCACCTGAGCCCGAAGTGCCGGAAAGCCTGAGCAGGGGCGGTAAAGATTAGCAGCACACGCTGAAGAGGGGTTGGGGTGGGAGGTTCTGCTTCAAAATTTGTCGCTGTGTCCGGTGTGTTCAGGGCTGTTGTCATGTCGCGCTCCGCAGGAGGAACGATCTGGGCAGGAGTGTAACGCCATGTTCAGGAATTTGGCTACCGGAATGCACAAGGGGCACTCTATAAGTGCCCCTTGTTTCCAGCAATTGCTTTTCAGATGAGGAATTACTTTTCAGCAGGTTCCATCATGCCTTTGTGCGCGGCACTTTGCAGGCTTTCCGGCACAATGCCCATCAGGGCACCCTGGATTTTTGTTTTGAGCGATGCGGCGTATACGTGCTCGTCGCCGGCGAACATGGCCTTGAGGCCCTGGCGCGCTACATCGTCGGGCTGGCTGTCGTTCTTGCCTTCTGTGCCTACCTTGGTGTCACCAACGCCCGCGTTGTTGAAGAAGTTGGTGTTCACCGGTCCCGGCTGCAGGGCCGTGACGGTGATACCGGAATCCTTGAGCTCGTAACGCAGGTTCTTTGCAAACTGCAACACGAACGCCTTGGAGGCTCCGTAGACCGACTCGCCGGGCGCCAGCATCTCGCTTACGATCGAAGCCGTAAATAGAATGCGGCCCTTGCCGTTGCGCGTCATGTGCTGCACGACGTGCTTGGCAATGTGGACGGTGGAACCGCAGTTGACACCGATAATTTCCATTTCCTGGTCGAGTGGGGTGGTGGCGAAGTCGCCGCCTACGCCCAGGCCGGAGTTGATGCAGGCGACTTCAAGCGGCTGCGCTGCTGCTTCCACTTTGTGCCATAGCTCCATGTTGGCGTCGAACTTGCTCAGGTCGCCAACATAGGAGGTTACGGACACGCCGACTGCTTTGAAGGCAGCCTCTGCTTGTGCTATTTTATCCGCTTCTTTGCCGGCGATCACGAGATCGAAGCCATCTTGCGCGAGCTGAAGTGCCATCTGGTAGCCGATTCCGCTCGATGCGCCTGTTACCAGCGCCAACCCTTTGACTGCCATTGTATTGCTCCTTGTTCTGTCCAGTTACGGCTTACGGGTTCGTAGTCGTTATATTGAATTAGTCTTACACTCAGATGCGAGGCCGTTTGTGCCCCAAACAACAGAGGGCGCGGGGTGCTACACGCCCTCTGTTCATACGCTGCAACGCGCTACTGTACCAGCGTCGGTGCGTCGTCTTTCAGCTCTTCAGGTGGAATGACAACCGCGGCTGCAACCTTGTCTTCCTCATCTAGGTTGAGCAGCTTGACCCCCTGTGTAGAGCGGCCCGCGGCGCGGATGGTTTTGGTGTCGATACGGATGATTTTGCCGTATTGCGAGATCACCATGAGCTCTGACGTTTCATCGACGAGCTGAATGGCATTAACCATGCCGTTTTTCTTGCTTGTTTTCAGGTTGATGACGCCCTTGCCGCCGCGAGTCTGAAGGCGGTAGGCATCGACGTCGGTACGCTTGCCGAAGCCGTTGGAAGTAACGGTCAGGATGAGAGATGGATCCTGCACGCCGTTTTCACCGGTGGTGCGCTCGGCGTGGGTGATAGCGAGGCCGACGACGTAGTCGCTCTTTTGAAGGTCGATGCCGCGGACGCCGTAGGCCGGGCGGCCCATGGAGCGCACGTTCTCTTCACCGAAGCGGATGGCAAGGCCCGCGTGCGTGGCGAGGAAGACTATCTGCTTGCCGTCGGTGATGCGGACGCCGATCAGCTCGTCGTCATCATCGATGCCGATGGCGATGATGCCGCGCGATTGCACGTTCGAGAAGTCCTTGAGCGGGGTTTTTTTGACGGTGCCTTTGCGCGTGGCGAAGAAGATGTACTTGCCTTCTTCCTCAAGGTTGCGCACGGCCAGGATGT
>CAXSHS010000118.1:0-8139 GCA_964237325.1 uncultured Acidobacteriaceae bacterium
GCAGGTTCGCTGTCACCTTGATGTCAACCTTGTTGCCGCCGCCGGTCGGCAGGATCTCGCCTAGTGCCTGCGGTTGGCCGTCGGGTGTAATCGCCCACAGTACGTAGGTCAGATATTCAACGCCAAATCCGTTGGCAGGCTTCAAGCCTTCAAGATGAGCATCGATGGCGATCTGGCCCTTGTTGCTTACGACAGTGGCCGAGCCTTTGGCCTGGGGGAGCAGCGCTGTACCTTCAAAGCCGATTTTTGTTGAGCCGCTGCGATGGAAGTAGTTGATCGCCGGGATATCACGCCCGACCACCTGAATTTTATACACGGCAATACCATTGTTCACCGACGACGGCCCACCTTTTCCCTGCGGAAACTGGTCTGTGGTTGTCGGATTCAGAACCTGGGCGTACATGGTTGAAGAGAGTGCCCCGGCCAGAAGCAAGGTAGACGTATGTTTCAAACACATCATGTGGTTAAGCGTCCATTTCTACGTGCGGGTGGGCTGCACATGGGTACCGGCAAGCGGTCAATTCTAAATTTTGGTTACCCTGATGCATTTGAGGCATAAGGGGCAGTCTATGGTGCTCGGAAGTGTTTCTATTTGACGTAGAAAGCTGTACTTTGTACGCACTTTCATCCAAAGCCGCTTTACTGGGGAGGTTCAGGGGTGACAAGCTTGTTAGCTAAAGCGAAAATTGCAAGCTCGAGCCGCGTGGAAATCTTGAGCTTTTCAAAGGTATTGGACAGGTGACGCTTGACAGTTTCCTCACTCAGGCTAAACTGCTTGGCAATGTCGCGATTCGAGTAGCCTTTGACAATCAAGCCGACTACCTCCAGTTCCCGGCGGGTCAGATTGAAACGGTCATTGCTCTCTCGGCGCACCTGGGAGCGCAGCTCAGCCAGCACCCCAGCCAGATGATCGATACGATGCCCTTGAGCCCAGTAGTACCCGTCGACGACCGCCAGTAACGCGGAGGCAATTTGCTCTGTGAGAGCACTTTTCAGAACAATACCGCGTGCGCCGGCTGTAAAGCCTTCAGCTAGCTGCTCGGCCTGGATCGAGCCGGTAAGCAGGACGATTTTGGTTTCTATCCCGCCTGCCACTACCTGTCGTACAGTGTCGAATCCTGTTGTGTTTGGCATCTGGACGTCGAGGAGAAGTACATTCGGCCGCAGCGCAAGTGTATGTTCAGCAGCCTGCACCCCATCTTCAGCCTCGGCCACAATGGAAAAATTGCCATGAGCAGCCAGCACATTTCGTACACCGATGCGTACCACGGGATGGTCATCGGCAATGATGACGCGTACCGGTGAATCTCGCCGGGAGGTAGGCATGTCGCTGAGGCTGGTCAGGTGACTCATAAAGGCACCTGCGCCTGGCGCAAAGCGAGCTCAAGCCTGGTGCAGCTACCTTCCAGTTGCCTGGTAACCTGCTCCAGCCTGAGGGTTGTAATGGGGCCATGTTCCAGCTGGGTAACCAGTATGGCAATACCGCTTGCACCCAGCATGGCAGCAGTACCTCGCATGGTATGCGCGACTTCATGGAGCTGCCGGGTTTCGTCCGCTTTCGGTAAGGAACCTAGTCGTAGCCGTGTTTGCGCGAGAAATTCCCTGTAAGTATCTGCAATTACGGATGGGTCGAGCAGTTCAACAAGGGCGCTAAAAACTTCCATGTCCAATGCGGGTAGTGCCTGCTCATCCATTAAAGAAGGTGCGGGCATGAATCTGTCCCGCGATCGCACTTGCATTGGAAAGCGCTGTTGAGGGACATGCATACCGGAAGATACCCCACATGTAAGAGATTTAGTGGTTACAAAAGTCACAAAAAGCAGCGGATTGCTTGAATGCCTAATTTGGCTTGTAGCGGTGTGAGAATTCGCAAGTGTGCTCAACAGCTAAAAGCAGCAGCTTTTCAATAGTGCTCAGAAGCCTAACCTGTATCACCCAAAAGTCACCATCCCGCAGACACTAGAAAAACGGTACAGTTCGGGTCATGGATTCATCGGATTTGCAACAATTGTGGAGCGAGCTGGCGGGGCTAAGGGAGAGGGTGCAACGGCTGGAGGCTCAGCTGGCTCCCAAGCCTGCTGCAACGGGGAGCGCGGCTCCAGAAATGGACGTACCGCTTCAGCCGGTTTTATCTTTTACGCAGCCGGAGAAGCCTTCGCTGGAGTCGCGGATCGGCTCGCAGGTATTCAACCGGGTCGGCATTGTGGCGGTGCTGATCGGGGTGGCCTGGTTCCTGAAGTACGCAGTGGACCGGCAGTGGCTTGGGGCCGGGGCGCGGGTCGGTATCGGTTTTGCTGCCGGGCTGGGGCTCATGATCTGGTCGGAGAGCTTTCGGCGGCGGCAGTACCCGGTGTTCTCCTTTTCACTCAAAGCGGTGGGCACGGGGGTGCTGTACCTGTCGCTGTGGGCATCGTTTTCGCTGTTCCACCTGGTGCCGTACCCGGTGGCATTTGCCGGGATGGTGCTGGTAACAGCCGGCAATGCGTGGATCAGCTGGGTGCAGCGGTCGGAGGTGCTTGCAGCATATGCCGCTCTCGGCGGCTTTCTGACGCCGGCGCTGTTGGCGCAGGACCACACCTCTGTGTGGACGCTGGGCAGCTACCTGCTGCTGCTGAACACCGGTTTGTTCGGGTTGGCGATTGCACGCCGTTGGCCCCAGCTGCTGACGGCTGCGTTTACCGGTACAACGGCGTACCTGGTCGGCCTGGCTTTTGAGGTATCGCGTTTGCGGGCGGATGGAGACGCGGGCGCGGCACTGCTGCTGGTTTCCTTGTTTTTTGCGGCGTTCTCCCTGGTGCCGTTGGCGGTTGCCGCAAGGATGCAGGAGGATGCGCAGGGGCGGGCTGCGCGCGTGATTGCTCCGGGCCTGGCGCTTGGCAACGCCGTATTCGGCGGCCTGGAGCTGTGGCGACTGGTGCCGGTGGATAGTTTTGCCTCGCGATGGCTGCCTATGCTGCCGGCGCTGTGGTTTGCGGGGCTGCTGATCGGCGGGCGTTTGCGATTTGCCGCTCAGCGGCTCCTAGTGCCATGGCATGCGGCATTTGTGATCGTCTTTGCCGCGCTGGGTGTCTGGTCGGGGCTTTCCGAGGGGGGTGTTATTACCGGCTGGGCTCTGGAAGCAGCGGTGCTGCTCGCGCTTACGCTGCGGCCGCAACGTGCAGAAGGTGAACCGGTGATGGGGTCGCCGGTACCGTCAGCTGGTCTGCTAGTGGCCTCCTCGCTGCGGTTAGTGCTGCTGTCATTCAATGAATTGCGCCACACTGCGTCGGTTCTTTTGAACGAGCGTTGGGCTCTATACGCGCTGGTGATTGCGGTGGCGGTACTGGCTGTACGCATGGCCGCTCGGCAGTATGGAACACATCGTGAGGGGCTGGACCTGCGTCAGTGGACGCGCATGGGTTCGGGCGCGGCGCTGCTGGCGACGACAATGATGCTGCTTGCCGGGATTTTTGAAATTCATGCTTACTGGGATGGAACTGCCGGGACCGCCGAGCGCTTCTGGATTTCAGCCTGGGCGACGCTGCTGGGCGTAGGGCTGCTGGTGCTGGGCTTTACGCTGCGCTGGGCATTTCTGCGCTGGCAGGCGCTGGGGCTGCTGACGCTGGCGGTGGCTAAGGTGTTTCTGTTCGATATGAGCCAGTTGAGTCAAGGATTTCGGATTTTGAGCTTTCTTGGGCTTGGCGTGCTGCTGCTCGGCGTGTCGTTCATCTACCAGCGCGATCTGCTGAATCTGCGCGGTAAGGAGCATGGCTGAGGTTGCAAACCTGGCTTCCAAGACCCGGCCTACAGCTCTCGAAAACAGGCTGCGCCGGCGGCGGCCTGCGGTGCTCACGCAGGCAGCAGCGGCCAGGGCAGACTTCAACGGAGTTGTGCCATCCAAGCTGGAATGAGTGCTGATTGGAGCCGCAGAAAGTTTACGGGCATGCTGGCAGGCGGAGTGGCCGTCGGTCGATTTGCGCAGGCTGAGGGTACGGGCCAAGTGGAGGTGCTTGCGCTTGAGCCGCGGGAGTGGTGCCCAAATAACCAGACGCTTCCCACGCTGTGGTACCGGGGTGCGATGCCCGTCGGCGGCACGGACCCAGTGGCGCTATATGAAGAGCGTTTTGAGCGGAACGGCTGGCCGCCGCAATGGCGTAACGGCGTGTACACATACCATCATTACCACTCGACAGCGCATGAGGTGCTTGGGTTTGCCGCAGGCTCGGCAAGGCTAGTGCTGGGCGGGCCGGGTGGGCGTGAGGTGACGGTACGCGCCGGAGATGTGCTGCTGCTTCCAACGGGAACCGGGCATTGTGAGCTGGAGAAGAGTGAGGACTTCCTGGTTGTGGGTGCATACCCGCCGGGGCAGCACTGGGACATTTGCCGGGGCGCGCCGGACGGGGACGCACGGGAGCGTATGGCGGATTTGCCATTTCCGCATGTGGACCCGGTGCAGGGCAAAACGGGTGCGCTTGGGCTGCACTGGCGCAAACAGGCTTAAAGACGGCTTTCCTATACAGAGCGGCGGCATGGTGTAATCCGTAATGCCGGCATCGGCGGCAGGTCGCACCAGAATGGGATCATTCTTTGGATCGTTTTAAGTGGGCTTCGTGGGAGTAAACCCACGTCTCACACAGGAGACGTGGGTGTCAGGGCTTCTAGCGTGGCCGCTCAGCGAGCAGCTGGCAAGTAAGGGTTGCCGGTAACGGTCAGCGACCCTGTTTCTGGTGTTGCGCGCCGGAGTGCATGCCCGCGACTGCGGCGCTTACCTTCTCGACGCTGGTTCCATGGACGCGAATGGCTTCGTGGAGGGTTTCGCCCGAGACGCCGAGGAAGCCAGTCCAATAGTGGATGTCGGAGGCAATTTTGGGGTTGATCTCGTGCTCGTTGCTGGGGCCTGGGTGTATGTTTTCTGCCATGTGGGGGTGCCTTTCGTCTTGTTGTGGTGATTGGATGCTTGCCGATGGATGAGGTGGGTCTGGGATGTTCTGCCTATAAGTCAAAGAGTTTTTTAATTGTTGCCATGGGAAGGAAGAGGCGATCCGGTTGGGAGGGGAGTGGGATGAAGTTGTGCTTGAGGTAGAAGTCACGCGCGCCTGCTTTGGCGTCGACCACGACTGCCCAGCATGCTACCTGATGCGAAACGATGCAGGCGCGGTTCAGAGCGTGCACCAGGAGGTACTCGCCCCAGCCCTGGCCTTGCAGGCTTCGGCTAACGCCCATCCTGCCTAAAAGTGTGACTGGAAGCGGGAAGCGAGGGAGTTTTCGGGCAGTGTCTTCCGGCAGGTCGGCGGCAAGCAGCGAGTGCGCGGACAACGTGTAGAAACCGGCTATGGTTTTGACAGCAGCGTCATCGATCGAGGTAAGCACGAAGACGGCTGCCAGCTTGCGGTCCATGTCTTGCCGGGCTTGGCGCTGCAGGTAGATATCCAGCGCGGGAACGCCGCAGGAGAAGCCTGCCCGATCATGATGCGGGGCAAGCGCTTCGATGGTGTAGCCGGTTTGCGGCGGCTTTGCGGCCACTAGCGAGTTGTGCGCTCTATGCGCTCATGGTAGCGTTCGGCGGCTGCTTTGAGGCGGGCGCTTGGCTCGGCCGGTTTCAGCAGAGCGTTTACGAGGACGTCTCGATCCTGGGCTTCGAGTGTCCAGCTTTCGTGCTGTTGGATGGTGCGGATGGCGGCTTCGTCTGCGTTCTGGACTATGAAGTCGGATAGGGAGAGTCCCTTGATGGTAGCGGCTCGCTCGATGCGGCTTTTTTGGTCTGGAAGCAGGTGGGCTTCGGTGCGTTCGGTTTGGAGCGGTTCGGGCATTGAGGGGTCCTTGCGGGAGCGGTGATCTACTGTGCTATTAGAAATGTAAACCTGGTACACAGGGTAGACACCATATTCGACTGAACACGGCAGTTTAGGTTAGGTGAAGAGCTGAGCTACCAGGTTACTAAGGAGCCTCAATGCCTCCGTTGAAGCGCGCGGACTGAAGTTTAATGCGGGGGTTGCTTTGAGCCGCAACCCTGCTTAATTAGGAGGGAATCAGTCCTTCGATGAGTGTGCTTAAATTCCGAGACTACGCCAAAAGCAGGGATGAAGATGTAGCCGAGTCGCTGAACTAATTTCCGCTACAGACACGGATCGACGTCCACCGATCGACCATACTATTGGATCATATGCGGTTAGTTTAAGGCCGACTAATCCTACACGGTAGAAAGCAAGCGCTAGATAACGGCGAAGAGCTTCGTAATCGGTGGTGGTCCGCTCAGCAGCCTTCAGAACATTTTCGAGTTCCGAAGTTTTCGAGGTTGTAGAACTTAATAGATTTATTGATAAGTCCAGGCACTCTTCATCTGACAGATCTGAGAGCGTAATAGTGTCTCGTTTTCCTTTTAAAATTCCCTCCATCAAGATTAAATCGGAGTATTCACCAGACCACTCATCTGCGATAGAGCGAAGTCTCGAGCGGGAGTATTCTCCTTCAGCAGTCTTAACCATCTCTGCTGTGATCACTGCATTATTGCCCGCCAAACGAATACACGCGTTGAAGAAGATAATGATATCTCGAGGCCGCATAAGCGTACGGTCAAGCATGTAAGTTAAGGTTGGAGCCTTATTCACATGTCGTGGAAGAAAGTCTTTATGGGTCACCCGTTAATTGGTGTACCGTTGTCGAACCATTTTATTGATGCGAGCGTCTAAAAGTTCCGTTAACTGAGCGATGTTCCAGTTTAAATCTAGAAACAGAGAATCATACTTTTCTTCTTGAAGCCAGCACTTCTTGTAACCTGAATGACTCGATCTATAAGGTCATACCGCAAACATAAGATAATTTTTGGATTATGCACTTTAAAAAGTCGCGAGCCGTCTCGATGAGAGCTCTTATCAATAAAAAATCGTACCCTCTCTTCAACCCAGTTTTCATCAAGCTTGTCTATGACAAGGTAATATGGCTTTTGAGGATCATCCAAAATATCGTTGAGCATTTCCAGGACATATGAGAGATCCTGAATCTGTACTGCATTAATAACTGAGGTTGCCCGTTAGACTATCTGTGCTTTCTGCTCCCGAGAAATTTTTGTTCATCGGAGATGTCAAATTTAAGGTTTGGTACTGCGATATCTATTGAGTCGCGAAGATCCGACTCAAGCTTTGTTGTCACCTCCGTAACCCTAGAATCTGTCTGCTACCAAAAGGTACTGCCCCAATTCTCCAAGTACTTCAGGGCTTTCTCATGTCGCTGTTGCTTAGCAGAAAATTGAGTTCGAATCCAAGCAACAATGCTGTCCTTTTTCCCAAAGGAATCTAAATGGAAATGCGTTTTGATGATTTCAACAGTAAAGACGTGTCTCCATAGTAGGCGGAAAAAGATGTCCAGGTTGATACCAAGCCTCAGTACAACTGCAGTATATCCGATTAGAGATGTACGTAAGGGCAAGACTTTCTGGGCTGATGTCAACTGCGCTTGCGTGTCGCTCCTTTAGTCGACTTAGCAATGCTGTCTTTCCAGCTCCAGTTCGTCCGATGACTATACGTCGATGATCTCTGCAATCGCTGAGTAAGTCGATAAGGCCATTATCAACGAAACATTCCTTTAGGAACGATGAGTCCGACTCTGCATCTGCTACCCCAATTGTGTTAGTTTCTTTGAAGCGAAATTTATCTGCCATGTGTTGCATTACCCTTTCCGCTCAAACACTCTAAGCACATTCTATATCGCGTAACTCAGAATCAACATAACGTACGTGGCTATCCTTCCGCGATATGCGCCGACGACTAACCACTACCTACTCATCACACTAACCAACTACAGGTAGTCAGCGCAGGGCTTCGTCGGACTCGTTGAGCCAGGTTGCCGGTTTTAGGAGTTCTCTGGGTTTGGAGCCCTCGGGGGGGCCTACCAGGCCGTCGCGTTCCATGAGGTCGATGAGGTGGGCGGCTCGGCCGTAGCCGATTCTCATGCGCCGTTGGAGCAGGGAGGTGCTTGCCTTTCCGAATTCGAAGACCAGGCGGACGGCGTCGTCGAAGAGGGGGTCGTTTTCTTCGCCGGCGGGGGTGGAGCTGTCGCTGTCCAGCTCGCGGCCGTTGGCGTCTTTGGGGGCTTCCAGGAAGGCTTCTACGTAGTTGGCTTCGCCCTGGGCTTTCCAGAAGGCTACTACGCCTGAGATTTCGG
>CAXSHS010000119.1:0-8014 GCA_964237325.1 uncultured Acidobacteriaceae bacterium
ACGGTAGAGGTCGCTGGTTCGAATCCAGTCGTGCCTACCATTTCAAAACGGCCGGTTGCAGCCGGATTTGCATAGACAATCCTTCCAAATGTGGAGAATGGTAGAACTATGAGCCACTCTCGTCGGCGCTTCCTGCAGCTGGCAACTGCCGCAGCCCTGCCGGCTTATCTTCAGGCATTTGGCCAGGGTGTTACAGAGCGCCATGTAAAGGCGCAGCCGAAAGCACCAAAATCCGGCATTCCTTTTCAGTCGCAGCTGGTGGATATAGCGGCGCAAGCTGGACTCCGCATTCCGTCCGTGTACGGCCTTCCGAATCACAAAGACTACATCCTGGAAGCAGTCGGCTGTGGATGCGCGTTTATCGACTATGACAATGATGGTTGGATAGATGTTTTTCTTCTAAGCGGCACACGTCGACATGATCCGCCAATAGAAGCGACCAACCGGCTTTACCATAACAACCGGGACGGCACCTTTACGGATATAACCGCAAAGGCAGGGCTCACAGCTACTGGATGGGCTTCGGCGGTATGCGTAGGTGACTATAACAACGACGGCTTTGAAGACTTATTTATCACATATTACGGACAAAATCGCTTGTACCGCAACAATGGAAACGGCACTTTTACCGATGTCACAAAAGCTGCCGGGCTGACAAACGATCCTTCCCGGTGGGGGTCAGGCTGTACCTTTGTCGACCTGAACCGGAACGGGCACCTTGACTTATTTGTGGCGAACTACACCGGCTTTGATTTCGCACGCGTTCCGCTTCCCGGTAGCGCGGCAAACTGCACATGGAAAGGTGTTGCCGTAAGCTGCGGTCCGCGCGGCTTGCCAAAAGGCAGCCACTCTTTGTACCGAAACAACGGCGACGGCACCTTTACCGATGTAAGCCGCGAGTCGGGAGTTGCCGAGCAGAAAGACAGCTACGGTATGACCGCGGTTGCGGCTGATTTCTCGGAAGACGGTCGGCAAGATATCTATCTTGCTGCCGATTCAACACCAAGCCTATTTTTCGTAAATGCCGGGAAACCCAGGCTTGAGGAACAGGGTGTGGAGCGCGGCGTAGCCTTAAGCGATGACGGCGCGGAGCAGGCGGGCATGGGCATTGGGGTAGGTGACTATAACCTTGACGGCCACCTGGATATTTTCAAAACCCACTTCTCCGACGACACGAACGTGCTGTATCGCAATGACAAAGCCGGCAGCTTCACGGATGTGACATACGTCGCAAAAATCGGCGTGGAGACGCGCTACACAGGTTGGGGCACCGGCATCGTCGACCTTGATAATGACGGCTTGCCGGATATCTTCATGGTGACCGGCAGTGTATACCCGGAGGTTGAGGCAAAATGGCCGAACTACCCTTACAAAACGCCCCGTGTAGTCTTCCGGAATCTCGGCGGCGGAAGTTTTGAGGAGTTGATTGAGGAAGCAGGTCCGGGCGTTGCAGCCGCGCACTCCAGTCGTGGCTGCGCTTTTGGAGACTTCGACAATGACGGCGACATGGACGTCCTGATTATCAACCTGAACGAACCTCCTTCACTGCTGCGCAATGATGTGCAAGGCAAGTCTCACTGGATTAAGGTCAAGCTTATCGGTGTCACTTCAAACCGCAGCGCGATCGGCGCGCGCGTCATCGTGCATTACGGAGACAAAATGCAGGCCCAGGCAGTTCTGAGCCAATCCAGTTTTTACTCATCGAGCGATACCCGGCTTCACTTCGGTCTTGGGGAGATTTCTACAGTGGCCATCGACATCTTCTGGCCCGGCGGCAGCCGCCAAACTTTGCAGGATGTCTCGGCAAACCGCCTGATAACCGTTAAGGAAGGATTCGGCATCGTTCCGAACGCGGGCTGGGCGAAGTAGCAGTTACGGTGTCGTCGTACCGCTCCCATCTGGAGCTTCCCGGTGGTTTGTCTTTCTCACGATAGTCAGCCGCTTCGCGGTCGCGGTGCTCTTCTCTGTATCTCCCAGGCGGTCGTACGCTTTGGCCAGCAAATAGTACGGCTGTTCTAGAGTTGCATTGTCCTCAATGGCGGCATTCAACTGCGATACTGCTTCCTGCAAACGATTCTGGTTGATCAGAATCCGGCCCATCTCGGCATGGGCCAGTGCAAAGTGGGGGTTGATCGCCAAAGCCTGAGTCAGGGCACTTTGCTCGCCTGCTTCATCCTGTTTTGCCCGCAGTGCAAGCGCCAGCTGATAGTAGGTGCGCGGCTGCCCCGGTGCCAGGTCTATGGCGGTACGGTACTCCCCTGCCGCGCTGTCCACATCGCTTGACATCAAGACATTCCCGAGCAGGTAGTGCGCCTGGTACCGGCTAGGATCGAGCGCAATGGCACTTTGCAAATCCGTACGCGCGCTATCGAAAATTTTGTCGTCAAACTCACTTTCAGCCAGCGTGATCAGGAACGGTGCCGACTGCGCGTATGCGGCCCGCTTGTCTCCAAGAAGGGTAAGAACGTCCTTGTACCGGCCCTCCAGCTGCATGGCGTTTGCCAGCAGCAGAAGAGACTGAATGGATGGGTAAGCCTTCCAGGCAAGCTGTGCGGCCGCTTCGGCGGGCACCAGCTTGTGGCTGGTAAGGAACACAACAACGCTCAGTTCCAACTCCTGCTCCGGCGTTTCAAGCGTCGGTTGAAAGTGGTCAAGCGCCTGCGCGGCTTGCTCCACCTGGTGATCGCCCAGGTACTCGCGGGCGAGTGAAGCAGCGATGCTGTTGTTCGCCGGCCAGATCGAGTGGGCCTGTTGCAGCACGGCTTCAGCCTTTGGCAAGTCACTGCTGCCTTCATAAGCAGCTGCCAGCAGCAGGCTTACGCGAGGGTCGCAGCCTAGTTTTGATAGTGGTTCGAGCGCTCCAGCGGCTTCCCCGTAGCGCGCCTGCTGCATCAAGCCGCTACCGTTGGCGAGCGCCGCTTCTACCTCCTGCGGAGCGGGGCACTTCCTTTCCGGTACGGTATGAGGTTTGACGACTGAATGCACAACGGCCCCTGCCGGTGTTGCACTGCCGACAGCGCAGACAACACCGACAAGGGCCGCAAGGGTTAAAAACGTCCTGGTCAACTCAAAGAACATGCGGTTAAAACTTAAACCGCAGGCTGAGCTGAATTTCTCGTCCTGCATTGGCTGCTGTGACCAGACCGAACCGTGCGTCGTTCACGCCCGTATCGAGTCCGGTGAAGTTAGCACGGTTGAAGGCGTTAAAAGCGTCTGCCTGGAAGTCGAGAGTGTAACGCTCGGCATAAGTAAAACTCTTGTAGCCGGAGATATCCCAGTCTGCCGAGCCCGGTGTTTCTATATCCTGAACGCCGGAATTGCCTTGAACCGCCACTCCGGTTACAGGTGCAACATTTTGGGTATTGAAGTAAGGACCAAGCCGTCCCTGCTTTCCAAGACCTCCATGGAGTGATGAATTGTTAACAGCTCCTGTTATCTGGGGCAATCCATTTACAAAGATGCCGAGGTTTTGATTGCTGGCCAGTGTGGCGTAAGGTCCGGAATGAAGTGCGGCAATCGTGGATACTCTCCAGCCGCCGACAGCAGCATTGACGAGACCGCCCTTATTTATAAACTGCTTGCCCTGCCCGAAGGGAAGCTCGTAAATGGCATTGGCAACCAGGTTATGTTTCAGATCCGTATCGCAATGGCCGCGGTCCAATCTCAGGTTCAATGGGTGATAGGTAAATCGATCCTGATAGGGATAGCCGAGACATTTCGAGAAGGTGTAGTTGCCTAGAACCTCGAAACCTGAGCTATACCGGTGTTCCACGCGCGCTACAACCCCGCTATAAAAGGAACTGCCGGAATTGGTATTTTCCTGCACACCGTTAAATGGTGTCACGTGAGTCACAGGGTTTGTGTAGCGGGTGTCTCCATTACCGTCAATTAGTGGCGCAATGTTAGGACGTTCTTCAAAGTGGTGTGCAGCACTGCCGAGATACACTGCCTCAAGTAGCCAGTTTTTAATTGTGCGGTCAAGAGTCAGGTTCCATTCATAGGTATAAGGTGTTTTACCATCCGGTTGAATGAAGGAAGCAGTCGGTCCGCCGCCGGGTACACTCGGGCCAAAGAGGTCATTAAGTCCGAAACTCGGTCCTACGTAGCCGGCAATCGGAGCTGGAGTTGCACTTGGTGCTGTGTTGGGCAGTGCTGTGGCTGATCGATTGTTGTAGCTCTGAATCAGGTAGAACTTTGTTGTGTCGACTGCTACCTCGTACTGATTGATGTTCGGCTGGATGAAGTAAATCCCAAACCCGCCCTTAATATCCGTTTTGCCGTCAGCGAAGGGAAGGTAGTTAAAGCCTAAACGTGGTGCGAAGTTCAAATACTTCGGCTGAACAAAAGACCTGGTCAGACCAAGCTGGTTTGTATCTGGATAGGAGAGATCCTGTCCTGTAGCCACATTAAAGCTACCGACACGATTGTTTGTGTCATAGGGTTGCGAGATGTGCGAGTAGTTGAGGCCGGCGCTGAAGTTCAATCGGTTATTGAGCTTGAAGTTATCTGTAACGTAGTAGGCCTGAAACCAGCTTCTGAGATTCAAAGTTGGGTCGCCAAGCGCGGTGAAGCTGGAGGCCGGAACGCCGAGCAGCAGGTCGGCAATTGGGTCGCCGCTGTACGTTCCGTTAAAGGAAACATTGGTCGCTGCCCAATCCTCATAGAGAAAAATAGGTTGATAGCGGATGTCTAAACCTGCCTGGATCTGGTGCCTGCCTTTTTGGATGGTTACATTGTCCGTCCACTGGTTCAGACCTTCACTCACCAGAGTGGTTCCACCTGAGGAGCCTGGATTGGCATAGTTGGTCACGCCGAAGTTTGGTGGGCCATAGGAACCGGCTTGATCAATTTCGCCTTGAAAGCCTAAAGGATTCGCTAAAGCAGGGTTGAATCCGTCGCTTCGCTCTTCACCGGTTTGTGTATGCGTCCATCCATAGTGAAAGGTGTTGAGGAGACTTGACGAGAAGATATGCGTCCATCCCACTACGAGATTCTTGGGGTTCGACGGATAGTCGAGCTGACGAGTGGGAGTGATATTCCCGACCACGGTCGAACCTCTCTGAAAAGTGAACCGGAAAAAAGCGTTGTCCTTCGTAGAGATAGAGTAATCGAACCTGCCGCTCTCCTGGTCGTACCCCTGCGTTGTATTCGCAACATTAAAGTAGTTGGTATTACCGGAGTAAAGACCGTTCGGCAAGGGATAGTACGAGGCAATCTTTTGGCCGGTAGCATTGAATCGGCTTACTGGAATCTGGTTGTTAGCAAATCCGGCACCGGTAGCCGGATCGTAGAGTTGGTGAGGAATAGCACTGAAATCCCCAGCCAGCTGCTGAGCGGTCGGAACCAGATTGAACAAATCTGTAGGTTGCACCAGCCGGAATCCTTCATAGTTCAGAAAGAAGAACGCCTTATTCTTCTTGACTGGTCCACCAAGTGCTGCGCCGAACTGATTCTGATGAAAAGGCGGCGGGGCACCCTGGTCAAAGTAGTTCCGGGCGTCAAAGTCGTTATTCCGAAGAAACTCAAACACCGACCCATGGAGGTTGTTGGTCCCGGACCGGGTCACCAGCGTGATAAACGCGCCGCCTGCCGCCAGGTTCGCCGGTGCTCCCGACTGCTCAACCTTGAACTCCTGAATGTTATCGAGCGAAGGAATAATGCCCTCAGCACCGTACCAGGCATTGCGCGTCTCAATGCCGTCCTCAAGAAAGCTGTTGTCGTCTTCGCGCAAACCGGCAATGCCGACGGTAACCGGCTGGGCACCGGCACCGGAAAACCCGGACGCCGGGGAGTTAATGCCCGGTACGATCGGCGTAACACCGGCCGAAAGCTGCGCCAGCTGGATGAAATCACGTCCATTTAATGGCAGGTCTTCAATCGGGTCTCTGCCGATAACCTGCCCCTGCGTACTGTCGTCGGTCTCAATAAGCAGGGAGGCTGCAGAAACGGAAACCGTCTGTGTTTCTTTGCCGACTGCGAGCGTGATGTTCTGCTGCGACTGCTGGGCTACCAGCAGTGGAAACGGCGTAAGGTTCTGCGTTTCAAAACCCTGACTGATGATCTCCATGGTGTAGTTGCCCGGCGGCAGCTGCGTGATGCGGTAGGTACCGGAGGCATCTGTAATGGCATGGAACTGGATGCCTGTGCCGGTATTGGTAGCTGTAATCACGGCCCCGGGTACAGTGGCGCCGCTTGCGTCCGCTACCGTGCCTGAAATTGCGCTGGTAGTTTGTGCCCATGCCGTGACCGGAACCATAACAGGGGTAGTCAACGCGAGTCCTAAACTTAACGCGTAGATCTGAGGCAAACTTTTAAAGCGTGTAGAGCAACCTCTTTTTCTTTTCATGGCTTTCTCCTGAACATTGCACACATGCTGCGTTTGGTCGTTTTTGAATCCTTGTTCAAATAACGCGCCCACAGTACGCGTTCAGAAGTGCGTTACGCAATAGAGGAAATCAAGACACTGCATAATGGCCGAATTTATAGAAACTGTGCCCCGCCGCCGGCAGCCGGCTCTGCCGAAGGAGCCATGATCGCGCAGCCGCCATACGCTACACTCACCTCATCTTGAAGAAGCAACAACCCCGCCCTGACAGCTACGCCTTCGGCGAGCAACGACGTAAGCAGTTCCCTCAAACCGGGCTCGCAAAGTGGAACCCTGCTCTCCGCACCAAGGAGCCCATGGAGCTTCTGCATCAGGGAAATGCCGAGCGGCTTCTTTCCCTGGTCGGGCTCAAATACCAGCGCATGTCCATGTCGGCTTTTGTCTATTTTCGCGGTGCAGCCGGGGTCATGGCCTATGACCTGGCACTTACTGCGAACTCGGAGGTTATGACTCAGCTTTGCGGGGATGCCCATGTGCAGAACCTGGGCTCATACACCGGGCTGGACAATCGCCTGACCTTCGATATCAACGATTTCGACGAAACGATGCGCGGCCCGTTCGAGTGGGACGTCAAGCGCATGGCGGCAAGCATCCTGCTGGCCGGCCATGATGCAAAGTTGAAAAAGAGCAGCTGCATCGGGGCTGCTGAGAGCTTTCTTGATGCCTACTGCGGGCTGGTGCAAAAGCTGTCTCTCCTGCCTATATTGGAAGCGGCTCGCTACCAGGTGCATCGCCTCACCGGGGTTACCCCTGTCTCAAAGGTGCTGCGCAAGGCGGAGCGAGCCACACCGGCTCATGCACGAGAGCGCCTGATGGAACAGACGAAAGAAGGTTTCCAATTCAAGACGGAGCCTCCCCTGCTCCACCGCGTCACCGGGGAGGAACGCGAGGCGGTTCTTGCGGCCTTGCCGGAGTACATGGAAAGCCTGCTCCCAGAGCACCGGCACTCCTTCCGGCAGTTCACAGCGCGCGATGTGGGTTTCAAGGTTGTGGGAACCGGTTCGATCGGGCTGCGAGACTACTGCGTCTACATGGAAGGCAACGGAAGCGCCGACCCGCTCCTGCTGCAGATCAAGCAGGAGGCGCCGTCTGTCTATGCCGCGTACCTCCCGAAGACCGCGACTGCGCTTCCCGGCAACCAGGGGCAGCGAGTGGTGGAAGGGCAGCGCGCCATGCAGCTGCAGTCCGATCCGCTGCTCGGCTGGACGGCACTACACGGGCAGGGCTACCTGGTGCGGCAGCTGAACGACCACAAGGCCGCCATCGATACTGCCGAGTTAAACGGAGCAGGACTCGAAGAGTATGCAACGGTCTGCGGGGAGCTGCTGGCACGCGGCCACGCGCGCGCGGGCGACGCGCACATGATTGCCGGGTACATTGGAGATGGAAAGCAATTCATCGCGGCAGTGCTCGCGTTTGCTGAAGGCTATGCGGATCAGACGGTGAGCGATTGGGAGCACTTCATCCTGCAGCTGAAGCGTTTGTAGCTTTACCCGTTTGCGCTGTCCGCAACGAGTCAACCACCTTAAACAACCTGATCATGAGCAACCGCGCTTGTAAGCTCCCTTTTGCGCTACCTGGAAAACGAAAGAAGACATGGGCAATCGAATCTCCCCGCAAACCCTGCTG
>CAXSHS010000120.1:0-7830 GCA_964237325.1 uncultured Acidobacteriaceae bacterium
GCCGTCATGGTCCCGATCATGAAACCCCTCGCAACCAAGCTGACCTATGACGGTCTGGGTTCGGTGATCGCGCAGGTAGGCACTACCGGGCCGCGCATCATGGTCGATGCGCACATGGACGAGCTGGGCGGCATGGTGCGGCGCATCGCCCCTAACGGCACGCTGACCATGCAGATGTTGGGCGGCTGGCTCGACCAGGCTCTTGTAGATCAACGCTGGATTATTCTCGGGTCCAAGGGTCCGGTACATGCGGTCACCGGTATCCGCGACATCCATGTGCTGCCTGCCGACGACCGTAACAAGGTTTTTCCGCGTGACAATCTCTACCTCGACATCGGTGCCAAGGATGCCGCCGAAGCGGCCGCGCTCGGCGTCGGACCGGGTGACCCGGTGGTGCCTGACTCGCCGTTTACCGTACTGAACGGAACGCAAAACTATCTCGGCAAAGCCTGGGATGACCGTATCGGCTGCGCCGTGCTGCTCCAGGCCATGCAGCAGCTGGCCAAGCTGCCGCACCCGAACCAGATTTTCTTCGTGGCAACAACACAAGAAGAGATCGGCTTACGCGGCGCGAAGTCCGCCGCTGATGCCGTGAGGCCAGACATCGGCCTGGCCATTGAAGGCGGCATTGCCGGCGACACTTTCGCCGGACACCCGGAGGAAACGCAGGCAAAGATCGGTGCGGGACCGGGAATCTTTCTTTACGACACCAGCGCGCTGCCGAATCGGAAGCTGGTCACGCTGGTCCGCAAAACCGCCGCCGACAAAGGCATCCCGCTGCAGCTCGATCTGGTGCAGGGTTACGGCGATGATTCATCGGCGATCCAGGAGAGCAACGGCGGCGTACCGACATTGAACTTTGTCGTGCCGGTACGCTACACGCATGCGCATAACGGCATTGTGAACCGCGGCGACTTCGACAAGATGGTGGAGCTGATGGTGGCGGTGCTGCAAGGGCTGGATGCGAGAACTGTGGGGGAATTGAAGGATTTTACGCCGTAAAGGGAAGATGTACATCTATCAGGTATGGGAATCGCGCACGGAGCTCTTGAACTGGTAGGTATCATGCTCCACTTAGAGAGCTCAGTGCCAGCCTGCGTAGCATGCAATTCCGCTGCTGCACATCAACTAAGACAAGAGTTGTTTGTAAGCGGCTTCGCCGCCCGGTTAGTGATGACTGTCGCACCCTTTCCGGTGCTGCTTCTTCTAGCTTCTATGATGTGTCAGTGGTTTGTCGCAGGCAAGCGGAAGACAAAGTTATGACAGGAGCGAACCCACGCCGGTCGCTACTGGCAAGCTTGTTAATCGGCATCGGTATGGGCGGGTTTATCGATGGGATACTCTTTCATCAAATCCTACAACTGCATAACATGCTCTCCAACGTGGTGCCGCGAGATACCCTGCTGCACGAACAAGTCAATATGTTCTGGGATGGACTGTTTCATGGCTTATGTTTTGTGACCACAGCCTGCGGCATTTACCTTTTCTGGCGCGATGCGCGACTGCAAACTCCACCCCGGCTTAGCGCATTCATCGGCTCGTTGCTACTTGGGTGGGGATTGTTCAATGTAGTGGAAGGTATTATTGACCACGAAGTTCTTCAGCTGCACCATGTGTACCAGAACGGAAATCATCTGCTCTGGGACATGGTATTTCTACTTGCAGGCATGCTTCTCTGCATAGTCGGTAGATCTATGGTACTTACAGGGCTCAGAAACCCGAAGTAGGTCTAGTTGCATTTGCATCATCATGTGCATACTTAAAAAGCAGGCAAGCTCGGTTTTATCCTTGCACAGCTTGGCTGTGGGGAGCCTTGCCGCTGCCGGCAAACTGTTCCGGCACGAGGTTGTGCTACTCAGTCAAGTTCGGCAAGAACATCCGCGAAGGAAATCGTGACATTCCGGATCATCAGCCTATCGGCATTCTCAAGCCTGCCCTGTTTGAAACGGAGAAGGCTGTTACCCACAGGATTAATCACGTAAATGGCCGGGATACCCATGGCCTCAAAGTCGGCGAGCCGGACCACCAGACGGGAAAGCCGGTCCTCCGGGCTAAGAATTTCAATTGCGATTAACGGCGGAGCTGTCGCAATCGGTTCATCCGGAAGGTTCGCGTCAAGGATCGCGATATCAGGAATCCGGTAGCGGCGCTCTCCGATCTACGTCCGCATTTCAGGACGCACGCGAATTTTCAGTTCCCGCCGGCGAACCCGGAGAAACATAATAAGCGTGGCTTGCCATTCTTAATGCGGACCTTCTCCCATGGGGCGTTTCTCGATGACACCGTCGACATACTCGGCATCCGGCTCGTACGTGCTGTGGAGATACTCTTCAACTGAAACCAATGTCGTTGCCATGGGAAGCTCCTTACCGCAGTTTATCGCCGAACCTTACTGTAAGTGCCCTGGGCTAGGTTTAGCAGCGGTTAGCTTTACGCCCATGCCGTTAAGCAAACTGCGCGCCTGCGCGCCTTCAGGCGAGGCCGGGTAGCGTTGCACCAGCGCGCGCAAGTCGCGGACGCCGGCATCATGCTGCGAGCTCGCAAGCTCGGCCTCGCCTTTGCGCAGCTGAGCGGCGGGAGCCTTGCCGCTGCCTGCAAATTGCTCAAGCACGATGTCATAGTTGCGGATCGCGGCCGGGTATAAGCCCTGCCGGTATGCGACTTCGCCCAGGTAGAACGAGGCGTTACCAGAGAGCTCGCTCTGCGGATAGAACTTGACGACGTCGGCAAACTCGCTGGTTGCCAGGTCGTACTTGGCACCGTTGTAGTCGCGCACAGCACTTTGGTACAACTGTTCTGCCGGCGGTGCCTGGGCCGCTTGCGGACCCGGTGCAGGCTGCTGCGATGGACCATTCAACGGCACATTGTTGCCGCCCGAAGGCGGTACTCCAGTGTCTTGCTGTGGTACGGGTGCGCTACCGGCCGGGGGTGCACTCACATTCCCTATCTGATTTTGAATACTCGTCAACGTGGTGTCGATCCGGCCTAGTCGTGTCTTCAGTTCATCGACCGAATCATTCAGGCTTTGTATTTGTCCGGAAAGCGGATTGCCCTCCTGGTCCATCTTGGCCTGAAGCGCAGTCAGCTGCTGGTTCATGCGGTTGATGTTGTCATTCGATTGTTCGACCAGATGCGTCAGCACGCCCATCTGCTCAGAGTTAGTGCGCTGCATTTGCCCAATGGAGTCTTGCAGTGCTTGAATCTGCGTTTGCAGTTGAATGATCTCCTTGGACACGGCAAAGGCCGGGCACGCAGGCAGAAACAGGGCAAGCCCAAGCAGGGCAGAGGCCGGGAGGAATGTTTTCCGCATGCGGAGTTCTCCTTAAAGAGGAAAAGCTTAAAACTTCGTGCGAAAGCCCGGCTGCTTGGAGCATCCGGGCTTCTCATTGCATCAGTTTAGCTTGCCGATTTTACTAACGGTCCACAGTAAACTGCGCACGCCGATTCTGCTGGTAGCAGCTCTCGTCATGTTCGTTGCAGAACTGCTTTTCCTTGCCGTAGCTTACTGTGCGTACCCGATCCGGAGAAACACCGGCGGAGACCAGTGCCTGCTTGGCCGCATTTGCCCGATTCTCGCCCAGTGCCAGATTGTACTCGGTTGAGCCTCGGTCATCGCAATAGCCGCCCAGCACGATTTTCAAGCCCGTATGCTGGCTCAGATATGCCGCGTCCTGAGTCACTACCGCTTGAGACGGCTGGTTCACGTCGTAGCTGTCGTAATCGAAAAAGACGTCTTTCACGTTCTGGTGGAACGCCGCATCGTCTACGTCACCCTCATTCAAGTTGCTAGTCGTTGCCGGGGGAGCAGCCCCGCTCACAGTCACACGCGCCGTTGCGTCCGCCGTGCCGCCGTCGCCGCGCGCAATCAGGTGGTAGTTTGTTGAGGCAGCCGGCTTTACTGTTTGTGTGCCTGAAGTGGCCACGGCTCCAAGGCCTTCGATGGAAACGTCTGTCGCGCCGCTTGTGTGCCAGGTAAGAATCGTGCTGTCGCCGGTGCTGACTGAAGTAGGCGTGGCAGTAATATCGGCAGTAGGCGCGGAAGTGCTGGTGGTGGGCGGCGGCGGTGGCGGCGGAGCAGGCTTTTTGTGGCAACCGGCTACGGTGAGCAGCGCGGTGAGTCCGAGGATGGAAACGGAAAGCTTGCGTGCGTGGTGGGGCGCAGACGATGAGTTAGAGCGGCGAACAAAATCAGGCACGGGGGGTTCTCCTTGGCAGCAGCAGTCGTGGTACATACAGCGTTTACTTCAGGCTCCAGTTCGGTTGCGAATAGGTACCGCCGTGGGTCAGGGCTTGCTGCTCTGTACCGTCGGCCAGCATGGTCCAGATTTGGGAACCACCCGCGCCCTCCCGCTGAAACGCGATGTGGCGTCCATCGGGCGACCAGGTGGGAAAGTCGTTGCGACCGGCCTCGTGGGTCAGCTGCACCCAGCGATGATCGGCGATGTCCATGATGTAGATATCCTGACCGCCCGGTGCGCCGGGGCCGTACTTGCGATTCCAGGCAAATGCCAGGAACTGCCCGTTGGGCGACCAGGAAGGCGAAGTCGCATAGCCTCCGTCGGTCATACGCTGCACGTTCGCGCCGTCAGAGTCCATGATGTAAATCTGCGGCAGGCCGGTGCGGCCGCTCACCCAGGCAATCTGGGCGTTTGTCTTCGGATTCCAGCAGGGGGACACATCCGGCCCTCGAAAATTCGTCAGCCGCTGTGCGCCGCCGCCGGTCGGGTCCGCGACGTACAGCTCCGAGTCCCCTGCCGGGCGATCCGATGAAAACGCAAGCCGTGAGCCGTTGCTGGCCCAGGCGGGAGAAAGCGTGGTACCGACCGGCGAATTAAAATTGACAGTGCGGTTCAGATCAAGCGAGTACAGCTTGATAGACCATCCCGCCTTGCCCAGCGAGGAAAATGCAACACGGGCGTTGTCAGGTGAGATGTGCGGTGAAAGTGAAATTGTACCCAGGTGCGTAATCTGGCGTGGGTTCTGCCCGTCATAGTCCATCGCCATTATTTCTTTGCTGCCGCTGTGCGCCCCTACGTAGTAAACCGTCGTCTCAGCAATGCCGGGCGTGCCGCCCAGCCGCTCGATAATCTCATCTGCGAAGCGATGGGCGATACGGCGCGCATTCGCCTCGGTTGCGGTGTCGGAGTACTGCTTGCCTAAAATTTGCGGGCTTTGCGTGTTTTTGGTGTCGTCAAGAAAGCCGGTTACAGCGAGTTGGCCGCTGTTAGCAGAGAAGGTTCCAAATGCCAACATTTCTGCGTTCGACGGTGCTGCGGACCACGACGCCAGCTGGACTTCGTTCTGTGAGCCGGGCGTGAGCGGAGGAGCCAGGCTTTTTGAAACCATGTCGAAGATACCGGCATTTTGCAAATCGCTGAACAGGGTTTGATCGAAGGTCTGCTTCAAGGGGCCGGTCTGCGGGTCAGCGGAGCCGGGCTTGAAGTTGGCTGAGGCAATTCGGATTCGCTGCGCACCAAGATTAGTGCCGGTACGCACCCAGTCCTGTGCATGTGCAAGAGGAGCAGCGGAGCAAAACAGCATGGCACAGGTGGTACCCAGGTAGAACTTGTGCATCATCTTCATTTCGTATGGCCTGCGGTGAAACAAATGCGAAAGGCTATGGCTTTTGACAATAGTACGACACTAAAAGTGACGATCCACTGTAACCCGCGGGTAGGGGGCCAAAAGAGTCAACCCGCTGCACGGCTCGCAGGCAAGAGGTGTCAAGTGTGGGGGAACCGCTGGACTGCTGAACCTGCACCCGGCTTGGCTCGCCGCCACGATTCAGTGAAAAGGTTAGGTACACCTTGGTGCCTGCCGGTGTGGATGAGTCTACCTCCTGCAGGTACCAGTTTTGCGAGATTTTTCGATTGATGAGGGACACGTAGTAACCATAGAGCGCACCGAAGTTGCCGCCTTGCACTGTGGCCTGCTGCCCCGGCGCAGCTTGCGCTGTTGACCGCGCTACAGCCGCTGGGGCGGCTTCACCGTAGTTGGCGCGGTTCAGCGGACGCACCTGCTCCTGGTGCGGCGTTGCCGCAATCAGAGGCACATGCTGGACCGGTACTTTGGCTGCTTTTGGTTGCTCGACCTGTTTCTTCGGCTCAAGCTTTGTTTTGAGCGGCTGCTTGTCCGGGATCGGAATGGCGTCTTGCTCCTCCGCACGTGTTGCCTTGGGAGCCGGTGGGGCCGGTGCGGGGCTAGGGGTTTCTGTGGCTAGTACCTGATCTGTGGGTTTCTGATCCTGCGGCAGTGGGATAGCAGGAGCCGAGCTGACCATGGTCGCCTGGATGGCGCCTTGGGTATCGTTGTGGTTGCCCCAGGCGTTGCCATGGATGTGTGCGACTATGAGTGTATATAGGAGCAGCGAACCAAAAATGGCCGCATGCAGCAGCAGGGAGCCGAGTGCCGGCCCCTTGAATGGGTCACGATCGAAATTGAGGTTGGGAGAGGATGCCATCTACTTTTGCCCAATCGGCTGCGTCACAATGCTGATATTGGTGATGCCCGCTTGTTTGACCGCGTCCATAACCGAGGCAAAAGCACCGAAAGGTACTTTTTCGTCCGCGCGCAGGTAGATGACCTGCTGAGAAGGGTCAGCGTTCGGCTTGCGCAGCTTGGCAGGCAGCTCGGCCAGGTTTACCGGCTGGTCCCCCAGGAAGACGCGCTGCTGCCGGTCGATGGTGACCACAGCGCGCTCCTGCGTTACTTCTTTCACGGTGCGGGTCTTGGGCACGGCTACCTCAATGCCTGATTGCAGCACCGGCGCGGTGAGCATGAAGATGACCAGCAGGACCAGCACCACGTCGACCAGCGGCGTGATATTGATCTCCGCAAGCGCAGTCTGCGTGTGGCCGTCTCTAGTTGTGAACGCCACGCGTGGGCTCCCGTTCCGATATCTCCTGTTGACGAGGGTCAATTCCGCCCTGACGGGGGTCCTGCCCCGGTCGCAGCTGCACTTCCTCGAGCGAGTTCAGCAGCTCGCGCGCGAAGTCGTCATTGCGTGCGCCGAACTCGCGGCACCGTGCCGTGAACTGGTTGTATGCCACCACTGCCGGAACTGCTACCAGGATGCCCGCAGCGGTCGTGATCAGCGCTTCGGAAACGCCCGGTGCAACGGCTCGCAGAGTAGCCGCGCCTGCCGTACCCAGGCCGTGGAAAGCATCGACAATGCCCATGACTGTGCCGAACAGGCCCACAAAGGTTGAAGTGGCTCCAATCGTGGCCAGCCAGGTAAGCCGGTTTTCAAGCACCGTCAGCGACTCGCTCGATGCGGTTTGCGCTGAGCGTTCTAAAGCTGTGATGTTGCGCGGCGGCCCGGAACCGCCTGTCTGGCGACGGTAGGTTTCATACACTTCATCAAAAACGGACACCAGCGGTGACGGCTTGAACTGCTCGCTGACGGTCGCGATCTCCTGCAAGCGAGTAGCCTTGCGGAACGCACGCAGGAAGCGAGTACTTTGCTTACGCGCCCTCGCAAAGGTACCGACCTTACCGAGAATCACAGCCCAGGAGTAGAGGCTGGCCAGCAGCAGCACACCCAGAACCGCCAGCGCCACGGGTCCGGAGTTGGTGATGAGCTCGGCAATCGCAGAGCCGTGCGGGGCGACAGGCGGGGGCGCTCCGGTGTCCGGATCGGACTGGAACACTGCGGCAAGAAGGAGAAAATATGTCATGCGTGTGAAAGAAGACCTGAGCTCACGTTAGCAGACGCCATGGGGCCGGTCCACACCACCGGGCACGGTTGTGGGGCACTTCCGGTACCGTAGTGACCATGCCACAGCCATGCCGGACTGCTATGCTGCGCAGAAGGACCCCATGCTGCTCGAA
>CAXSHS010000121.1:0-7736 GCA_964237325.1 uncultured Acidobacteriaceae bacterium
TGGGGAGCTGCGCGCTCCAGTTCGGCTCGTTTGTGCATCCCGACCCGCAGACTACCAGTGCCAAGGCTGTGCTGGTGCAGCCGGATCTAAGAGTCGGATCGGGTACGGCTGACGAGAACGACTGGGTGGACACCGTGCAGGATAACGCCTGGACCCGACATACTTCGGCATATCTTGAGTTGAGCGGCAAAACCTGCACTCCGTACCTATTGGGTATGCCGCAGCCCGTGCCGCAGCAGGTGGAGCGCGTCTGCCTGGGGGCAGAGCCGAAGCCGGCGCTGGTAGCCTGGCCGGAATCGCCCTCACCGCTTCGCGCCTGGGACCCGCGGACATTGCTGTTGATTGGCCGATTAGGACAGCAGACGGGTGCGACTTCCATCGTCGGGGCACCTGCTGAGAGCGTACGCGGTGAGCTTTATAACGCGGGTTTGGTGCATGCGCCCAACGGCCGCTTCCTGGGTGAATACCATAAGGTCCACTTGGTGCCATGGGGCGAATATGTGCCGTTTGCGCGATTTTTTGCTTTTGCCGGAACGCTTACGGGCAATGTAGGCCGGTTTACTCATGGAGTGGACCGCACTGTATTTACGCTGCCCGACGGCCACCGCATGGGTATTTTCATCTGCTATGAGGCGGTGTTCGCAGATGAAATCAGTCTGTTTGCGAAAAACGGTGCGCAAGTGTTCGTCAATATCTCAGACGACGGCTGGTACGGCGATACCAGCGCACCCTGGCAGCACCTGAATATGGCCCGCATGCGGGCCATTGAGAATGACCGCTGGATTGTGCGCGATACCAATTCCGGCGTGACGGCGGCCATCGATCCACTGGGGCGTGTCACTGAATCGATTGCGCGGCACAGCTTCGGCGCGCTTGCGGCGGACTACGGCTACCGCAGCCGGGTTACCTTCTACACCCGGTATGGCGATGTTTTCGCGTGGGTGTGTGAAATACTTTCATTAGCCGTAGCGGCGCTTGCCGTGCGCGAGCTCTATAGAAAAAGACAGGTCACCCACCATGCTGAGTGAGCTTGAGTTCACCTATACGCCCATACGCGTCAAGGTCGCCGACCTGCGGGAGTATCTTTGACCCGGACACCCTGCGTACTGAGCTTACGGGCATAGAAACACGGCTGGGCGACTCGTCGCTGTGGACCAATCCTGCCTTGTCGCAGCCCTTAATGCGCGAGCGCAAGCGGCTGGAGGCGCTGCTGGCTGATGCCATGGAGCTGGACCGGCGAACCGGCGATATCGATGCCTATTTCGAACTGGCGCGTGAAGGCGATGCGAGCTTCGACGAGGTTGAGGCTGATCTCCAACGTGAAATCCACGGCCTGCAAGCCTTCGGGGACAAGCTGGAGGAGCGTACGCTACTCTCCGGCGAAACGGACGGGCTGAACGCCATTGTGACCGTACACCCTGGTGCGGGCGGTACGGAGTCGCAGGACTGGGCTGAGATGCTGATGCGCATGTACCTGCGCTGGGCTGAAAAACAGGGCTTCAAGGCCGAGATGAACGACTATCAGGACGGGGAAGAGGCGGGCATCAAGTCCGCTACTTTTACCGTGTCCGGCGAGTATGCTTTTGGGCTGCTGGGCGGCGAGACCGGCGTACACCGGCTGGTTCGGATCTCTCCATTCGACCAGGCCAAGCGACGCCATACCTCATTTGCCAGCGTGTACGTATCGCCGGAGATCGACGATTCGATCGTGATCGACATCAAGCCGGATGACCTACGTACCGATACCTACCGCTCCGGCGGCAAGGGCGGCCAGCACGTCAACACAACTGATTCTGCCGTACGCATCACGCACCTGCCCACCAACATCGTGGTGCAGTGTCAGAATGAACGTTCGCAGCACAAGAACCGCGAGAAGGCAATGAAGATGCTACGTTCGCGCTTGTATGAATTTGAGCTTGAAAAGAAGAAGGACGCCAGCCGCCAGGTGGAGGACTCAAAGCTCGACATCAAGTTCGGCTCGCAAATTCGGTCCTACGTGCTGCAGCCGTACCGTATCGCCAAAGACCACCGGACCAAGGTGGAAGTGGGTGACGTAGACGGGGTACTGGAAGGGTCATTGGGGCCGTTTTTACAGGGCTACCTGCGCATGCGTCGCAATGGTGCGCCCGCGGCGGGGGATGCCGCATCGGATGATCTGGAGTTGTAACTTGAACGAGCCCGCGACAATTCACAAGATCATGAGCGAAACCAAGACGATTGCTGTAGTGGGCCTAAGTGAACGGCCGGATAGGGCCAGCAACAGGGTCGCGCGCTACATGCAGGGAGCCGGGTACACGATTGTTCCGGTCAACCCGCAAATCGAGTCTGCCTTGGGCGAAAAGGCATACCCGACATTGAGCGCGGCTCATGAAGCGCTGGCTGCCGAGGGCCGTACCATCGACCTGGTAAATGTATTTCGAGCGAGCACGTATGTGCCCGAGACCGCCAAGGATGTCATGCGTCTGAAAATACCCGCGCTGTGGCTCCAACTCGGCGTACACCATGACGAAGCTGTCGGGTGGGCTGAAGCTGTTGGTGTGCTTGCCGTGGCGGACCGCTGCATCATGCAGGATCATGCAGCCTCCATTCAGAACAATGGCGGAGGCAAGTGAAGTTTGCAGTGACCCATACGCGCGCTTTCGTCGGTACAGACCTTTCTGTAACTGTTACGACGGCAGACAAAGAGAGCATTGCTGAAATCACTGTTGTGTATGACGGGGACACTCTGGAAGAGATGGAGCTTGCATCGGGTACGGAGAGCTATACACGAAATTTCTCCGGTGCCGGTTCAAGCTCGCCTGGTGCGGAGCACACGCTGATGGTGACGGCTACCGATGGGGTTGGGGAGGCGCATAGCGCAACCACACGCTGGAACGATGTTTAGACGGGACGGAGCGAGTATGCGCGAGACGCTGTTTTGCTGTGTGTGGATCGCATTGCTGCTCCTGGGCATTCCCATGCTTTCAGCGCAGGCTACAACGCCCGTCATTTCGCAACATCTCACTGCATCCCATCTGTCCGTCGAGCTGGTGGTGTCACAGGGGCAGCTGGTGCAAGGCAGCTCGCCGGTAGCCGGGTTGCACTTTACGCTTGAAAAGGGCTGGCATATTTACTGGTTGAACGCGGGCGACTCCGGCGAGCCGCCGCACATTCGCTGGACCCTGCCTGCCGGTGTGACGGCCGAGCCTTTTCAGTACCCCGCGCCGACGCGCCTGCCGCTTGGCCCGTTGATGGACTTCGGTTATGAGAACGCCGTGACCTTCCCTGTGCCGCTGCACATCGCTGCCGGCGCGCCGGCCGGCCCTGTCACCTTGCGCGCCGATATGGACTGGCTGGTATGCCGCGAAGTGTGCCTGCCGGGCAAGGGCTCGGTTGCCGTGACTCGCACCGTGGCACCGGTCGGCACCGCAACGGCCATGGATGCATCGGCAAAAGCTGTCGTCGACCAGGGGCTTGCCTCATTGCCGAAGCCGCTGCCTGCGGGTGCGAGCGCCCGTTTTGCGCCGGTGGGAACCAAGGGGTACACGCTCGCTGTGCTTACCGGCTCATCGATTCGGGACGCTGAATTTTTCCCTTCCGAACAGAGTGTGATCTCTGACCCCGCCTCGCAAACCGCTTCGCCGCTCGCAAAAGGCGTTCGGCTCAACCTTGTACGGGATGAGGCGCAGGCGGGCAAGCTCGCAACTTTGAACGGTGTGGTGGTGCTGCCGGGCGGTGCTGCCTATACAATCGCGGCGACACCGGGCGCTATCCCGGCTGCCCCTGTCGCACGCGCCGGCATCGACTCCGGATTTATGCAGGCATTGCTGTTGGCCTTTGCGGGAGGCATCATCCTGAACCTGATGCCCTGCGTCTTTCCGGTGCTGTTTATCAAGGGCTTGTCGCTGCTCCAGTCTTCCAATGAAAAACGAAGCGTCATGCGCGCCCATGGCTGGGTGTACACGCTCGGCATCCTGGTTTCGTTCTGGATCGTGGTGGGGCTGTTGCTGGTGCTGCGCTCGGCGGGCAGCGGGCTGGGGTGGGGTTTCCAGTTCCAGTCCCCGATTTTTCTTGCAGTTATGGCGCTGTTTCTCTTCTTCCTGTCGCTATCGCTGGCCGGACAGTTTGAGATCGGCTTATCCATGACCGGCGCGGGCGGCTCGCTCGCGCAGAAACAAGGTTACGCAGGCTCATTCTTTACCGGGGTGCTGGCCATGGTGGTTGCCACGCCGTGTACCGCACCGCTTATGGGTGTTGCTATAGGCTATGCCCTGGCGCACTCTGCGCTTGTCAGCTTTGCCATCTTTACTGCGCTCGGGCTTGGCTTGGCCGCGCCGTACCTGCTACTGGCCTACAATCCCGGCTGGACGCGCCTGCTGCCCCGGCCCGGTGCTTGGATGGAAGTGGTGAAGCAGCTCATCGCTATTCCGATTTTTGCCACCGTCATTTGGCTAGTGTGGGTGTTTACGCAGGCTGCCGGGGTTACAGCCCTGGTCGCGCTGCTCGCCGGGTTCCTGCTGCTGGGTATCGCGGGCGCGGTGCTGGGCCGCTACCCAGCCAAGCGCCCTGCCACACTGGCTGCGGCGTTGGTGCTTCTGCTGGCTGTCGGCCTGCCGGTATACGCGGTGCAGACTGTCGGTGCTCCTCTTGGGCTACCGGCAACCGCAAGCGGTAACAACTGGAAGCCATTCACCACCGACGCGGTCGCTAGCTATCGCGCTCAAGGCAAGCCTGTATTTGTAGACTTCACCGCCAGTTGGTGCCTTAGCTGCCAAGTGAATGAGCGCATGGTGCTGGATCGCACGGATGTGCAGGACCGCTTGCGCAAGAGCGGCGTGGTGTTGCTCAAGGCCGACTGGACGCGCCACGATGCTTCTATCGGTGATGCACTGGCTGCGCTGGGGCGAAGCGGAATTCCGACCTACGCACTCTATCCGGCCGCACCGGATGCCGTACCGAAGCTGCTGCCCGAGGTGCTGACGACGGGGAGCGTGTACTCGGCACTTGATGGTTTGCAAGCGGCGAAAGTGGTGGGAGGTGGACAGTGATCTCCCTTTCAAAGAGGAGACTCACACCGACATACCACCTGTGCTGGCACGGTTCAGGCTATCGCTGCTTGCGCTTCTTGCGGGATCTTTAACTGCTGGTCTATTGGTATGGGCATACTCCCTTGAGCGCACACCCTACCATCGTTCTCCGTTTCAGGAGATTGGACGTGCGCTTTCATTCTTTATTATGCTGGCTGTTGTCGGCTGGCTACCTGCCGCTCCGGTCCTTGTAAGTAATCCGATTGCGCGAATGTTCCTGAAGGTTTCCGTCTTTAAGGCTTTTTGTATGGCAGCTTATCCGGGATTGTTACAGTGGGTTTATTTTTAATACCGCTAGGAGTTGCGGGAGCTCAATCAGGTCTTTTCTGGACTTTCTCCGCGCTGGTTGGCAGCGTAGCTGGCCCCGTTTGTCGACTTCTGCTATTACAGTACCGCTACTAAAAGGCAATGGGTAAAAGTAATAAGACAAATAATTTCATCAGGCTCAGAATAGTAGCTGTTCCATGTGCTGAGCAAATTCAGCGTGCCTATTGCTGCTTTGCCTCTCGTATGCGTTGAATCTCCTCCATGCGTTGTGCCAGCAACCTCTCGCGCCCTTGATCCGTCGGCTTGTAGTAGCGCCTGTCGCGCAAATTCTCCGGCAGGCACTCCATTGCGGCAACCTTATTTTCCTCGTCGTGCGCGTACTTGTAACCTTTGCCGTACTCAAACTCGCGCATCAGCTTTGTAGGGGCGTTGCGCAGGTGCAAGGGTACAGGTTGCGCGCGTGTGGATTCCACATCCGCCTGCACTGCCTTCCAGGCTGTGTAAACAGCATTCGATTTGGGTGCGAGCGCCAGATAGACGACAGCTTGCGCCAATGCGAGCTCGCCTTCGGGTGAGCCGAGGAAGTCCATCGCGTCGCGCGCGGAGAGGCACAGGTTCAGGGCTTCGGGCGCGGCCAGGCCGATGTCTTCAACCGCCATGCGGACGACGCGCCGCATGATGTAACCCGCATCCTCGCCGGCGGCGAGCATCCGACCTAGCCAGTACAGCGCGGCATCCGCATCAGAGTTGCGCACAGATTTATGCAGGGCAGAGATAAGGTTGTAGTGCTCCTCGCCGCTCTTGTCGTACAGCAGAATGCGCTTTTGCAGCGACTGCGAAACCAGCTCCACTGTCACGCACTTGCCCGCGGCCACCGCTGCAAGCTGCGCCGAGGCTTGCAGAGCGTTCAAGGCATTGCGTGCGTCGCCGCCGGTGTAGTTAGCGATACGCAGCAGGGCTTCACGGTCAGCCGTAACGCCGAGCAATCCCAGGCCACGCTCGCGGTCGGCCAGCGCATGCTCCAGCAGCCCGGCGATCTCATCTTCGCTCAGTGCCGCAAGCGTGTAGACGCGGCAGCGTGACAGCAGGGCGGCGTTGATCTCAAACGAGGGATTCTCGGTGGTCGCGCCGATGAGCCGGATGGTACCGCGCTCGACGTAGGGCAGAAAAGCGTCCTGCTGCGCCTTGTTGAAGCGGTGAATCTCGTCGATGAACAGCAGCGTGCGCGAGCCGTACTGCGCTGCCTGCTCGGCTTCGACCATCACCGCCTTTATCTCCTTGATGCCCGACATGACTGCGGAAAACTCGATAAATGTCGCGGCAGAAAGGCTTGCGATGATCTTGGCGAGCGTGGTCTTGCCCACGCCGGGCGGTCCCCAGAAGATCATCGACGCCGCGTCATCGCTTTCAATCTGCAGGCGGAGCGGCATGCCGGGTGAAAGCAGGTGGCGCTGGCCTACGAACTCGTCCAGCGCGCGGGGGCGCATACGCTCGGCGAGCGGCGCGGAGCGGGCCGAGGCTGCGGGCGGGCCGCCGAAAAGGCTCATGCGCGCCCACCCCGCCTGCGTGAGGCTTCATACAGCAGCAGGCTTCCGGCGACTGCGGCATTCAGGGACTCGACCGCGCCGGGCATGGGCAGGGTGACGCGCGCATTGCACAGGGCAAGCTCCCGCTCGCCCAGCCCCGCGCCTTCATTGCCGATCCACAGCGCGCAGGCTTCTCCCAGCGGCAGCTCGCCCGGCGCGCGACCTCCGCCGGCAACCGCCGCAAATGAAAGCACGCCGTGGAGGCGCAGCAGCAGCCCGGCCTCACCCGCATGGCGCATGGCAGCCATGGGCAACCGCAGGGCCGAACCGGCAGAGGCGCGCAGGCACTTGCCGCTCCATGGTGTGGCCGTGCCACTCAGCAGGATAGCTCCGGTTGCGCCGAAGGCTTCCGCCGAGCGCAGCAGCGTGCCCACGTTACCGGGGTCCTGCAAGCCTGCCAGTACCAGTAGTAGCGGTGATTTTGCTATTCCGGCACCCAGCAGCAGAGCCTCAAGCGGCCACGCGGGCGCAGGCACAAGCGCGGTGATGGGGCGGGGCGTTTCGGTTTCGACAAGGCCCGCAAAGAGCGCGGGCGGCAGCACCAGCAGTTCGGTTTCGCTCAGCAATTGCAAGTCCGTGCCGATGCGCCTCAATCCCGCTTCAAGCGCGCGCAAGGCGTCACCTTCCTCGCCCGAACGAAGAAAGACCGCTGCCGGTGCGAGCCCGCTACGCAGTGCCTCCAGCAGCAGGTGGAAACCCTCAATCGCCAGCAATCCCTGCGTTTGAGAGGCGAGCGCAGGCGGCTGCGCCAGCGCCGCACGCAGCGCCTTGACCCACCGATTGGCCGGACTCTGTACAATCCGGGTACGTGCTGCGA